>JAENVS010000001.1 GCA_016650445.1 Frankiaceae bacterium
CCCGACGGCTTCCTGGTCATCGGGCTGGGCACCGACCGCGGCTATCTTCTCGAGGCCCTGGATGCCGACCTTCACGCCGCCGGCTTCGTGCTCGAGCACCGCTTCGCCACGTGGGACCTCCGACCGTGGCACGACGGCGCCGACTTCGCGGTCAGCGTCCTGCGCAAGCCCGCCGAGGAGGGTGCATGAGCGACGAGACCCCTGCGGCGATGGTGCACCTCGAGGATCTTGGCTCGATGATCGAGGTCAGCGATGAGGCAACGGTGTCGCGCACGGTCATGAAGGCCGAGGGCGTCCGCCTGGTCCTGTTCTCCTTCGACACCGGGCAGGAGCTCAGCGAGCACACCGCCGCCGTACCGGTGCTGTTGCAGGTGCTCGACGGGCGGCTGAGCGTGTCCAGCGGTGGCATCACGGTGGTGCTGTCCCCCGGCGGCATCGCCCACCTGCCGACCCGAGCACCGCACAGCGTGCTGGCGCTGGTACCTACCCGCCTGCTCCTGACGATGCTGGACCTGACTCAGCAGCCAGCAAGCGCCGCAGCAACGTGAGCTGGCCCGGCCCGATGATGCTGCGATCTCCCACGGTGTCCGGCGCCGCGGTGACGACGAACGTGACGTACGTAGTTCGTGGGACCGGCAGGCCTAGCGGACTTGGATGGCCGGCTGATCGGTCGGGCAGGCTTCGGCGGTACGGACGAACTTCGAGAGATCAGCTATCTGATCGCCCGCCCGCACTGGGGGGAGGGCCTGGCCACGGAGATCTCCAGGGCGCTTGTCGATTGGCATCTCTTCAACGCGCCTCACGCACAGCTCAGGGCTCTCGTGGTCCTTGGTAACGACGTGAGCATTCGGGTGCTGGAGAAGGTCGGCTTTCATGGGGCCGGGACGGAGGACTACGAAGGCACCCTCTGCCGGAAGTACACATACCCGACCGGCTCTGCGACGCTTGGCTGAAGAGCTCCAGCGGTAGGACGTTGGCTGCGAACCCGTACCCTCGCCGACCGCGACATCCGCTCATCAGCATGCCGTAACTCGAGGGGGGCATCCGCCTGGCGGCCGAGTCGACAGGCCGTATGCGCAGCCCCGTCACGGACGTCCGTCAGGCGCCGATCGCCGCTGCCGTGCGCACGCCCGACGTCGCCGGCTCGGCCAGCAAGTCGAGGAACTCGCCCTCAGTGAGAACCTCGATATGTCCGCCCTTGGCGTTGACCTTGACCGCCTTCAGTGCCCGGCCGGTGTGGAACTCCTCGGCGGTGTGCCCGGTGAATCCGTCGCCGATGATCAGGAAGTCGGTCGTCTTGGTCGGGCTGACCTGCACGACCGCGCCAAGGCCAGCAGCGAGCGCGCTGGCCTCGACCCGGGTGATGCTGAGCCCACCCGTGAACGAGATGAACCGCCCGTACAGCGGATGGTCTGGGTCAGCATCGGCAGCCCCCGCCCGCTGGCCGGCAACGACCGCGGCCTGTACGCACCCAGCCCAGCTGCTGCGGGTGATGTGGCCGAGTCGCACCATCAGCTGTCCAGCAAGATCTTCCAGGCTCGCCGCCCCCAAGCGCGCAGCCAGCGCCAGCACGATCTGGGCGGCTGCCTCGGCGTCGTCGCCGGCGTGGTGATGCCGTCGCTGCCTGACGCCCAGTGCGGCACAGACCAGTGGCAGCCGGTAGCTCAGCAGACCGAGGCCGGAGCGGCGCGCCATCATCAGCGAGCAGCCGTACGTCAGGGTGGGCCACTCGACGTCAGCGGCATCGCAGCCGGCACGCAGCGCGCCGATGTCGAAGGCGGCATTGTGCGCCACCACGGGCAAGTCGCCGAGAACGGCTGCCAGCTCAGTCAGTCGCTCAGCCAGGCCAGGCTGCCCGGCAACATCCGCAGGCCCGAGCCCATGCAGATGGCTGTTCATCGCATCGAAGTGCCGCAGACCCTCGGGCGGCTGCACCAGCCGGTACCAGGACTCGACCAACACCCCGTCCCGCACCACGGCGACGCCAACCGAGCAGATGCTGCCGCGCGCGCTGTTGGCAGTCTCCACGTCCAGCGCCGCGAAGCTCATCGTCATGCGTGGCAGTGTGACCCCCGAGCAGGCGTTCGGAGGCTCGTTCGCACGTATCGGTCGCCGGCGGCTGCGTCGACGTCGTGCGACCGCACGGCACACCGAACGGTGCCTGGGCGCGAACTCGACCCGCGTCGCGGCCCGTGATGCATCCTCATCTGCCGCTGACTGCGTCCTTGGCGGTGACTGACTTTGGAGAACTGTCGCTACCTGTCGTGCCGCACGGGGTTAGCCTCAATGTCGTGACCGATTCCTTGCCGCCCTGTCCGTCGTGCTCCTGCGAGTGGACCTACGAGGACGGTGCGCTGCTGGTCTGCCCCGAGTGTGCGCACGAGTGGTCTCCGGAGGAGGGTCCAGCGGCTGCCGATGAAGAGCGCGTCGTGCGTGACGCGGTGGGCAACGTGCTGGCGCACGGCGACAGCGTGGTGGTCGTGACGTCGTTGAAGGTGAAGGGGAACCCGCAGGCGATCAAGGCAGGGACCAAGGTGCGCAGCATCCGCCTGGTCGATGGCGTCGACGGTCACGACATCGACTGCAAGATCGAGGGCTTCGGAGCGATGCAGCTCAAGTCGAGCGTGGTCCGTAAGGCGTAGCGTTCAACGACACACGCCGTCAGGTGCCGAGGAGAAGCGTCGTTACCCAGCACGCGCGAACATCCGCTATGCCGCTGAGTACGGGAGCGGGATGACATCACGGCGGGGGAGTTCGCGCGTCTACGACGGGAGCGAGCCCGACGAGAACGGTCCTGACCGACCGGCTGCGCGCTTGAGCAGCAGTCGGGCGATGCGACGGTGCAACGGAGCCACCGCGGCCCACAGAAACCGCCCGCGTCTGCGTTCGAAGATGACGAACGTCTTGATCTGCACGGCGGTGGGAGCGGACCTGCGACCGACGATGACGGCGCTGACGAGCGGGCCGTGCGCCGCGAGGCTGATCACGTCCGGTTCTGAGGCCACGACTCGCCAGCCAAGGACGTGCTGGGGGTCGGAGTGCCCCTCCAGCTGAAGCCTGAGCAGCGCCCGCTGCGCGAAGATGATCACGACGCGGACTGCGCGCGGCGCTTGCTCGAGCGCGCATCGTGCCCACTGCTCAGCTGAACGGCCGTCGGGTACAGCAAGCTGCGCCTCGAAGGCATCCGCGTAGTCGTACCGAGACCCCACCGTCCAAGGCTCGGGGCCGACGGTGGCGAGACGGTGCACACGGGGAGGCGGGGTGGCCGCCATCGCTCACCTCCACCCGTTGCGCCAGGGGCCGCACGCTACCGGCGCAAACCCTCGCCTACCAAGGCTTCCTCGCGATCCGCGACCCCGGCGGGCCGCAACAGAACACGGCTGACTTCCCGCTGACCGAGGTTGACCGGCCCGCGGGACTTACCCGTCGAAAAAGTCATCCCGCTGTCGCCTGTGGCAGTCGCCAACGAAGCTCGACGATCGCTTCCACCGCGACGAGGTACCCAGCCCAGCTGGCGTCGTCCACCACCTGCTCTGGCGACGCTGAACGATTCGACCTTTCGCCGATCAGCCGACCCGCTTCTGCTGACTCAGCAAGAGGGTGTGGCCGGGGCGGGCAGCGCGGCAGCCGCCGGTGTGGGGACGTGAACCGCACCGTCGTCAGTCTGTCTCGCTTCGACCTCGCTTCGAAGCGCCGTCCGGGTCCTCATGCCTGCGCCCGAGGTGGCCTCGACGACCTCAGCCGGCGGGGGCGAGGGAGGCCGGGATCGCGGCGCCGCCATAGACGCGGGCGCTGTGGATCTCGCCACCCGCCACCGCGAGGACGACCGCGACCCGCATCGTCGTTCGCCGGCCGACCTGAGCCTGGAGCCCGGACACGTCCACCTCCAAGCAGACCTGCCCCGGCGACACGGCGACCGCGGTCACCCGCTCCTCCACGTCGCGGAAGAACCGGTGGTGCACGTCGTAGAGCCACGCAGCCACCGCCGCACGTCCCCGCCGTACCCCTGACTCCCACGCCAGGTCGAGCACGACGTCCTCAGCCAGGTACCGCGAGTCGTGGTCGGCCAGGTAGGCGGTCACGACCGCGAGCTCGGTGCTCTCGTTCATCCCAGCCTCCTCAGGTCGCGCGGGACGGCACGGGCCGGAGCGGCTGCCCCGGCCCGTGCCGATGTCCTCACTTGGTCCGCAGTCCGAACCGCTGCCAGCTCTGACCGGCCGCTGCCGCGCCGGTGGGATTGCGCCCCATCGAACCCGCCTGGCGGACGAACATCAGGTACTGCGCGCTGCCGTCCGCCACGCTCTTGGTGGCGAAGTTGTAGACGTACTGGCCCGCGGCTGCGTCGTACCGCATGACGCTTCCGGTGTCCGCGCCGCTCGTCGACGATGCTTCGTCGATGCCGTTTGCCGGGCCGGAGCTGGTGAGCAGCTGCGTGCCGACGGTCGGCGCAAGACCCGCGACCGGGGCCCCGGTGCAGTCGGTGATGCGCACCTTGACCGGCACCGTCGACCCGTACTTCCACACGCTCGACCCGTCACCGTTGAACGGCGCGAGCAGTCCCGTCATCGTGTACTGCACGGTGGTCGTCGCCGTGGCGAGGCTGGACTGCCCGGTGTCGTCGTCGGTGACGCGAACCGCGGCGACGTGCGTGCCGGCCGTGCCGAACAGATGACTCACCGTGTAGGTGTGCGATGCCGGGCCCGCGAGCGACTGGTCGACGGCGAAGGTCCCGTTGTAGTCCCAGTCGACGTCGACGGTCCACGTGTCCGCGCCGGGGTCGGTCCAGGCGCCGCTCAGCACCGCGTTGCTCGTCGCCCCGATCGCCGGACAGGCCGTCGCGGCCGACGCGAACCCTGCCGTGACCGCGCTGGGCACGGCGTTGGTCGCCGACCACGAGAAGGACTGCTGCGCGTCCGGGTGCTCGCCATCACTGGCCTGTACGACGACAGCTGTCGCCGCCGCGTCGTCGGCCGGCGTCAGTGACCAGATCCACGTACCGTCGCCGTTGTCCGTGACGGCACCACCGCCGCTGACCTGGGTGATCACTAGCGTCCCGTCGCCATCGGCGTCAGCGAAGCCACCCGACGTCGAGGCGAGCGATCCCTCAACGACGCTGGGCGATGCCGGCGTACCGACAGCAGCTGGCGTGTACGAGTTGGTGTCGGTGCTGTCCGGGATGCCGTCCTCGTCGAAGTCGGGATCGGGCGCGTCGCAGACGTCACCGATCGTGTCCGCGTCGGTGTCGAGCTGGTCGGCGTTCGCGTCCGTCGGGCAGTTGTCGCTGCGATCCGACACCTGGTCGCCGTCGCCGTCGTACCCCGTCGGGTCGGCGAGCCACGCGAACGTGTTGAGCAGCAGCTCGGGGTGCGAGAGCGCACCGCCGAGAGTGCAGTCCGACCACGGCGACGTCGACGTGTTGCACACGTACGCCCGGCTGAAGGTGTCGGTGTCCGAGACGAACGCCACCGGACCGGAGCCCGCCCCGAGCGCATCCGGCTCGATCACCGCGATCGACGTACCGACCTGGCTCGGATCCACCGGCTGGTGCTCCCCCGGTGGTGAGTAGCGGTAGGCGTCGTTGACGGCGAGTGCATGAGCGTTCGGCCCGAGGTCGGTGTACCAGGTCACGCTGGCGTACTGGTCGAACGTCAGCGTCTGCCCGAAGGGCCCATCAGTCAGAGGGTGCGTCGCAGGCGCCACGACGTCGCCGATGATGGCGGGATCGGTCCCGGGGTACTGCGCCGAGTTACCACCGTTCGTCAGCCCGAAGTGGGCCGACAGTGCGCTGCTGCTCGCGCCCTCCTCTGTGACCAGCAGCGCCCCGCCGCCGGCGACGAAGCTATGTAGCGCGGCGATCGAGGGAGCTGTCCAGTTGGTACCGACCACGAGGGTGGCGGCGACGACGTCGATCCCCGTGAGGTGTGCCGCCGAGAGCGCACCGGGGTTGACCGGGGCATGGACGACGATCGGACGTTGCACGACGCCGGCGGCGCCGAAACTGGCCGGGTCGGCGAGCAGGTCTCGCGCGTGCTGCATCGCGTCGCCCGTCGCGAAGTCCCAGCGGCTCGAGCCGCCGATGGGCAGGACGTCGATCGGGTCGACATCGGCTGCTGCCGGCGTGGCTGCCAGCACTCCGGCGGTGGCGATGCCGAGTGCCACGACGACAACGGCGCTGGTGAGCCGGCGTACGGGCTTGTGGTGTGCGGTCATGACGGGCCCCCCGGGGCGTTGAATGAGACAACGCCGGGGACGCTAGGAAGTCAGCCTTCCCGGATCCTTCCCGCCGGGACCAAGGCCTCCTCCACCCGCGCGATCAGCGTGCTGTCACCGCTGTCGATCGCAACGACACGCGCCTGGTCGAGTGCAGCGGCCACTCCGTCCTTCCCGAGTGCCGCCAGCAGCTCTGCCCGATGCAGGTGCGCGGTCACCAGGTGCGGCGCGTTGCCGACCGGCTCGAGCAGCGCGATCTCCGCATCTCGGGCATCGAGTGCACCGGCCAGGTCGCCGTGCTGCACGAGCACCTTCGCCCGCACCCACTGCGTCACCGACTGCATGTAGTGGTCGCGGCTCGCGGCCCACCACGCGGTCGCCGCGTCGAGCTCCACCAGGGCCTCGCCCGTGCGACCGCACAGGCCGAGGCACTCCGCCCGGTGCATGACCACCACGGCGGTCAGCTCGTGCTCGCCGGACTCGCGCACGATCGCCAGAGCGCGGTCGGCGAGTGACAGCGCCAGGTCTGGGTCCTCGCCGATCCACGACAGCGACAACCGGTCGAGGCACTGACCAAGCAGCCGCGGCTCACCGGCTGTCTCCAGCACCGGCCGCGCCTCGTCGTACAGCTCTCTGGCCTCACTCCACCGACCGGCGCGGTGCCGGCACCAGCCGAGATCGGACTGCAGCCGCGCGCGCTGCACCGCGTCAGCGTGCAGGCTCTGCAGGCCGCGTTCGAGCGCAGAACCGGCCCGGTCGAACTCCCCGAGCCGGTAGGACACGCCGCTGACCATTCGCCACGCCTCCGCCCGCTCGAAGTCGGTGGCGGCGAGGTCGACCGCCACGCGGGCGGCGGTGGTGGCGGCCTCCGGGTCGTCGGCATCGAGGTGGATGTCGGAGAGGGTGATCCACGCCGCGACGGCTCCGGGCCGCAGGCGGTCCTCATCGTCACCGCGCAGCGCGGAGTAGGCGTCCAGCGCGCCGCGAAGGAGCTCGGTCGCGGCCTCGTTGGCGTAGGCGAGCCGCGCCCTGCGCGCCGCCTCGAAGCCGGCCCCGGCGGCCGCCGGCGCCAGGTCGCTGAGCCGCGCCGCCGTGAACGCCGCGAGCCGGTGGCGGGCCACGGCGAGAGGATCGTTCCCCTTGTCCTGCAGGGAGTCCGCGAGGATCGAGTGCAGGGCACCGCGCCGGATCGGGTTGATTGTCGTCAGCGCCGCGTCGCGCAGCAGCGGGTGCAGCAGCCGCAGACCTGACGGCGTCTCGACGAGGAGGTGCGCCGCGGTGAGCTCGTCGAGCGCCCGGATGCAGGCGTCGGCATCGCCCGCCAGGGTCGGGTGCGCACCTGCGTCGAGCATGAGCTCGTACGACGCATCCGGACCGGCGAGGGCGATGACCGGCAGCAGCTGCCGGGCCGGGACGGTGCAGGCCGTGATCCTGCGTTGCAGCAGCTGGACGATGCGGTCGGGCACGCGCAGCTGCTCGTCGTCACCGCTGCCGGAGTCGCGGGCCAGCTCCAGGCCGAAGAACGGGTTCCCGGCGCTGCGTCGCACCACCTGCTCGACGGCGGGTGCGGGCAGACCCGGGTCGACGGCGCGCACCAGCTCGCGCATCGCGGCGTCGGCGATCGGTGGCACCGCGAACCGCGGCGTGTCCAGCGGCAGCTCCGGCGCCGACGCTTGCGGCTCGTCCGTGCGGGAGACGACGACGAACAGCCAGTTGCGCGCGGGTCCCCGGCAGGCGCGCGCCACAACGGCACGCTGGGCCTCGTCGGACCAGTGCGCGTCATCGAGCACCACGGCGACCGGAGCCGCGGCGGCCGTCATGTCCAGCACCTTGACCAGCTCGTCGGCGAGCATCGCGCGGACCACGTCCCGGTTCGGTCCGGTCACCTTGCCGAGCGCATCGCGCAGCACGTTGGCCGCGGTGTCGTCCAGCTGGCTGAGCAGCTGGCGCAGCCCGGCGTACGGCGCGATGTTGTCGTCAGGCGACGCGATGACCTGAGCGACCGTCCAGCCCCTCGCCTCGAGGTGCAACGACAGCGCCGCCACGAGGTGCGTCTTGCCGATGCCGGCCGGCCCGCCGAGGGAGACAGCCCGTGGGCGTTGTGGGTTCTCGCACAGCTCAACGAGGCTCTGCAGCAGCGCACCTCGCCCGGGTGGCACGGGCAGCTCGCCGATGACGTGGCTGTGCGGCGGCCGGGCCGCGGGTGCGCGCAGGGCCTCCTCAGCAAGCGCCGTCAGAGCAGCCGACGGATCCACATCGAGCTCTTCGCGCAAGGCCGCGCGGCAGCGGTGGAAGGTGCGCACCGCCCGGTCGCGCTGCCCGGTCGCGATGTAGTGCCGCAGCAGGGCGGCGCAGGCCTCTTCGTTGGCCGGGTCGGCGGCGGCCACCTCGCCCCACGCCGACGCCAGCTCGTCGGGCGCCGCGGCGCGCGCGTGCTCGAGCAGGGCGTCGAGCCGGAGCTGCTCGAGCTCGTCGCGGACCGGCAGGACCCACTCGGCGTACGGCTCCTCGGGCAGAAGGGGCAGCCGTTCTCGCACCGCCTCGGCGAGCGCCGCCGTACGCGCCGTCCCGGGGTCTTGCTTCAACGCAGCGGTCAAAGCTGCCCGGTGCTCGTCGAGGTCGACCTCCACCACGACGTGCGGCCCGAACCGGATGGCGGAGCGATCGGCCTCGAGCAGCCGGTCGCCGGCCGTCTCCTTCAACGCCGATCGCGCCATGGTCAGCGCCTTGGACAGCGCGTTGCTCGCCCGCTCTGGATCGAGGTTCGGGAACAGCGCCTCCGACAGCTCCTCACGACCGGCGCCGCGGAGCGGACGGAGCAGCAGGAACGCGATCAGCCGGCGGGCTGCGGGCCGCTCCCACGGTCCGGCCGAGACCCCACCCGGCAGGGTGACGTCGAAAGCACCGAGCAGGCGGGCGCGCACCACCACCTGCTCGGTCATGTCGGCTCCCGTCCGCCGGCCCGAACGCTACCGATCCAAAGGCGGTGGGGGCACGATGTTCGCGGAGTTGCCCCGGCTATCACGGGGCACATCCGCGAAGATCTTGTACGCCGTCAGCAGGGATGCGCCGCCCGGTAGGCCGCAACCACGGGCGACGGGATGCGGCCGTTGCGTGACACGTCCAGGCCCTGGCACGGCGGCAGCGCAGGGCGTCCGAGATCGCGTCGTCTCGCTGAGCGGAGCTGCTCGGCAGCAACCGCCGCGCGGAGCTCGTCCACCGCGCCGGACGGCACGAGCAACCGGCGATCGTTCGTGCGCACAACACCACGCGGTCCAACGCGCCGGACAAGGGCGAGTGCCTCGTCCGGAGCACAACCCAGCCGCTCGGCGAGCTGGTCGACCGACAGCAGATCCGACGACATGGACCCACGAGGGAAGCCGTCCGCATCGCACCCCACTGCCCCATCGTCATCGCGATCAGTCACCCGTCACATCGCCCGTCCGGAGCAGCTTCGGACTGCTCCTCGCCCGACCCCACGGACCGCATCCGGCCCGGCCGCACGTCGACGAGGGTCAGCGCTACGAGATGAGCGGGTCAGGCGGAGCCACAGGGTGAAGCGAGACACCGGCAGGAAGCCGAGCTTCTCGAAGCCGGGGCGGCTGTAGTCGCTCGTGCACGCCACCGCCGGCAGCTCCAGCGCATCGGCCATCCGTGCCAGCGCCAGCGCCTGCCAGAGCCCGCGTCGGCGCCCGGCATCGAGTGTCGCGGCGAGGCAGAGGTTCGTCACACCGCGGGCGACGAGGCTCAGGCCGACGGCGCACGGCTGCCCGTCCAGCCGCCCGATCCGCACCCGCAGCCCGGTCGACAGCACTGCCGCCGGGAACACCGCGTTGGGCGCCAGCCCGATCGCCTCCGGCAGCGGGTAGCCCGTCACCGCGAGTTCCTCGGCGTCCTCCTCACCGAGAGCCGGCTGCCTCCGCCGTCCCGATCTGGGCCGGATCAGGCCCCTCGGGCCGGATCAGGCCCGGCCCGTTTGGACGAGGGCCCCACGCTACGAAGCCAGCGCCACCACGGCATCGGCGTACAGCCTCGACTTGATCTCGCCCAGAGCGGAGCCTGCCTTCCCGGTGAGGGCGGCAGCGCGCGCGACGGCGGCGCTGACCACGGCGTCCTCGGCTGCAGTCGCGTCGAGGATGCCTGCCGCCTCGGCTTCGGGTGCGGTGTAGCGGCGGGCCGTCGTCATCGCCTCGTGGGCGGTGCGCTTCGGGAGCTTGGCGGCCAACATCGCGTTCATCCCCGGCGTGAACGGCAGCCCCAGGTCAACCTCGGGCAGGCACCAGTAGCCGCGGTCGACGCGCATCACCTTGATGTCGTGCGCGACCGACAGCATTGCCCCGGCCGCGTAGCAGTGCCCGGTGATCGCCGCGACGGTGGGCAGCGGCATGACGAGAACCCGAGAGAGCAAGGCATGTACACCGGCGAGCAGCGGTCCGGCCCGCTCAGGCTCGGCCATCATCCAGTCCAGGTCGAGGCCGTTCGACCAGTACTTGCCGGTCGCGCGCACCACCAGTGCCTTCGGCCCCTCGGCACCTTCGACCTCGTCGAGCACGGCGGACAGCTCCGCGATCGAGTCGCCGTTGAACCGGTTCTCCGTGTCGCCCAGGTCGAGCACCCAGACAGCACCGTCGTGGTCGAGCGTCGCCACCGTCGTCCTCCTCAGTCGTCGGGCCCGGGCACCTCTCGACGATGCGACCCTCTCACTGGGGGGGCTGGACCGCGGGCGCGGTGTAGCGCAGGCACTGGCAGGCGGGCACGTACGCGAACACGCGCACCGCATCTCCCCCGTCACGTCGGTCGGGACCGAAGCGGGTCCTGCCGGCCACGTTCCCCGGCGACACGAACGACGTGCCGAGACCGGCGATTGCCGTGACCAGCGAACGCGTGTCAGCGGCACCGGCCGTTCGGGCGAGCACCGCGTCGAGAAGCAGGTACGGCGCGCAGATGAACAGCACCGTTCCGACGTCGTCGTAATTGGCAGGTAGCAGGCCCGCGGACGTCACCAGCTGCAGGCACTGCGGATCCGCGCCGGTCGGCTTCGCCTCGTCGGTGTCGCCGTACGGCGAGCCGCCGACGCCGTGGAACTGCGCCCACTGGGTGTCCGGCAGCTGGGTGCGGAGGTAGTGCGGCTGCGCACCGGAGCTCAACATGTACCCGGGGTGATAGGCCTGAGACTCCGCCGCCGGCCCGAACAGCAGCAGCAGCACGTCCTCGAAGTGGCTGACGAACATCACCCGGTCGACGCCCGCGCCGTTGAACGCGAGCAGCGCACCCGAGATCGCCGACCCGGCGTTGCCGAGCGAGCTGTACCCGACCGCGCACTCGAAGCGGCGAACCAAGGGCGCCTTCAGCCCCAGCCGCTTGGCCAGCGGCGCAAGCGTGCCGTCCCACGCGCGGTTGACGTCCGGGCAGTCCTCGAGGATGACACCGACCTGGTTGCCGCTCCCGACGTACTTCGTCGCCACGAGCTGCTCGAGCACAGCGCCGTACTGCCGCTCCAGCACCATCCCGGACGGACTCGCGTGCAGCGTCGCTGCGCGACTGCTCGCGCGGTCGCCCTCGCTCTGCGTCGTCAGCGACGGCACGCCCCTCTTCTGCAGGCACTCGCGGAAGCCGCCAGTCGTCCCGAACGAGTTGTCGATGACGAGCGCGACGTGGTTGTCCTCCGTGAACCGCGAACAGGCCTCGGCGGCCTGCGTGCTGTAGTCGGCGCTCTGCCCGTTGAACTGGAAGTAGACGGGCACGAGCCGCCGACCCTGTACACCACCGCGCGCGTTGAGCGCCTTGACCATCGCTTCGGTGACGTTGCGCGCGTTCACCGTCCGCGGGTCTTCTGCGCCAACCGCGGCCGTTGACTGACTGTTGTCGATGTAGGTGATCCCGACCGACAGCGGCGCCGTCACCCGCCCCGCGCCGCTGGCCTTCGGCGCCGCGCTGGGGACCGACCCGCCCGTCGTGGTGATCGGCGCATCGCCTCCGACGACGGCCGATCCGCCGGGTTGCGTGACCCCCGCCCCGCCGGGAGCAACGCCACCGCCGGGCGCCTGGATCGCCCCCGGCGCCTGCGGTGCCGCACCGAGCCCGTCCGGTGCGGACTGGGGCGTCGCCGGGCCGGCGACGGTGCCGACCGTCGTACCGCAGCCCGCCAGCAGCAGGGCTGCGCCGAGCGCGAGCAACCGACGTCGGGCGAGAGGCATGTCAGCTGACCGTTTCCTCGACCGCGGCAAGGACCGAGCCGGCCTGCACCGCGACCAGGTCTCTGATGGGGATGACCGAGGCCTTGTCATCCGCGGCAGCCTCCCCGCACCAACCGTCGAAGACTCGCTCCGCCTCGTCCCGGGCCGGGGCTCCCGGTGGGATCGCGCGCAGCAGCATGCCGCCGAGACGCAGCCGGGACATGTGCAGGTTGTCGCGCAGGCTGAACGTGTCAGCGACCGTCGCCGGCCGGTCGTACTCGGCTGAGGACCGCGCCTCCTCGCGCTGCCCCTCGATGTAGGCGCCCTCGAACATCGCGGTGAACTGCTCCACCGCGTCCCGGAACGGCGAGGGTGGCAGCTCGCCTGCGGTCTCGAGCAGCTCGCGCAGGCGCGTATGGGCCTGCTCCTGGAGGTCGAGCGCCGCGAGCGTTGCGTCCCGGCGGGTCACTCCCGATGGGTCGGCCGTGGTATCCGCAGCCCGTTCGTCTCGCCAGTAGGGCAGCTCGACCACGACGCCGGCCACTGGGCCGTACTGCTCGGCGTACGCGAGGCTGCTCGCGCCGCTGACCAGGACCGCGGGGTCCATGCCGATGCTCATGGCCATCTCGTACATCTGCGTCGCCGTCGGCACCGTGAACACCGCCGGGTGCAGCTCGACCGAGAACGGCGTCTCGGGGTCGCCGAGGTGCAGCGGGATGCCCTGCTCGTCGCACAGCGCCGTCAGCCGCGGGTAGAGGCCTGGCGAACCGGGCGTCGCGTAGAAGTAGGCGCCGCCCAGCTCGGCGTTGTGCAGCGATGTCAGGACCTGAGGGCGCGCGATGTCGATCGCCGCCATCAGCGCCTCCGTCTCGGGCATCGGGGCGTCCACCTCGAAGTCGCCGTGCCGGAAGGGGAACGTCCACTCGACCTGCGCCGAGCCCTGTGGCCGGAAGAAGTTCCGGGCGTAGTGCTCGCGGGTCCAGGGACCGGCGAACCAGCCCTCGTTGAGCCGGGTCGCGTCGGGGTCGGCGCACGGCACGAAGTGCCAGTCGACGCCGAGCTCGTCCACGGCGTCGGGCCGTTCAGCCAGCCGACGGGCGAGCGTCATGACGGTCGCCATCCCGATGGGCTCGTTGGGATGGGGCTGTCCAACGACCAGGACACTCCCCCGAGGGCTCGCCGCGGCGACCGTCAACAGCTGGATGCGGTCTCCGGCGCGGGAGCGGCCGACGTCGCGGACCGAGACCCGCTCGGGGTGCTCGGCCGCCAGCCGATCCGCGAACGCCAGCACCTCGTCGACGGTCGGGAAAGCCTCGATGTGCGGCAGGTCGGCGAGCAGTGGCGTCATGCCTGCAGTCTCCTGCGGAAGGCGCGTCCGGCGCCATGCAGGTAGCGGTCGCCGTCGAGGTCGAAGAACACGCACGGGTAGGTGTGGTCGAGCCCTGCGACCCGACCGAGCATGACCTCCTCGTCGACCGCGATGAGCTCGAGCGTCATGGCGGGAACCATCAGATCGGCCAGCTGATCGCTCACCGACAGGTCGAGCTGGAGCGCTCCGCCGTCCGTCTCGACGATGTCGACCTGGAAGCCCTCGCAGCTGTACCTGCCGACGTACCGACTGGGGTCGACGGTCACGGGCGAGATCGGAGGTGTGAGTGGCTTCGGCTTCTCGACGCCGGCCAGCGCCAGCGCGACCTCGCTCAAGATGTCGGACAAGAGCTCCCCGGGCTCGCGACCACCGTTCGTGGTGATGCTGATCGCGAGCCCTGCGTCCGGCAGCACCACGAGGTCGGCGAGGTTGCCCGTCGTCTGGCCGCCGTGACCGAACACCCGCTGGCCGCCCCACGTCTCGAGGGCCCAGCCGAGTCCCTGGCTCGTGCCCGGCCTACCCGTCTTGACGTCGATCTCCGGGTGCTGCATCGCTGCGACGGACTCCTCGCTCAGCAGGCGCACGCCGTCTTTGCTGACACCGCCGGACAGGTGCAGCTGCGCGAAGGCGAGCAGGTCTGTCGCCTTCGCGAACAGCGCCCCGGACGGTCCGACGCTGCGGTGCCCTGCCCAGACCGGGGTGACGGTGACGCCGGTCGTCGCGTCGTACAGATGCCCGGTCGCAGTGGCTTGCAGCAGCGCTTCCTCCGCGAACGTGCCGGCATGCGGGATGCCTAACGGAGTGAGCAGCCGCTCCCTGAGCGCCGCCTCCCACGTCGTACCCCGGAGTCGGGCGACGAGGTGACCGAGCAGCACGAAGCCGGAGTTCGTGTAGCTCATGATCGCGCCCGGCGGGTGCACCTGACGCAGCGACGCCATCGCCTCGACGTAGCGCGGCAGGGCGTCATCGCCTCGCCCGAAGTCGGGGAAGAAGTCGCCGTCGATGCCGCTGGTGTGCGTCAGCAGCTGCCGGATGGTCAGCGTCCGCGCGACCTCCGCGTCTGCGACGCGGAAGTCCGGAAGGTAGGAGACAACGGGCCCGTCGAGATCGAGCAGTCCGTCGTCGACCAGCTGCATGACGAGCGTCGCGGTCCAGACCTTCGTGATCGACCCGACCTGGAACAGCGTGTCCGGCGTCACCGGATGGCCGGTGGCCAGGTTGAGCACTCCCGTGGCCGCGGTGACCACCTGCGCACCGTGCTGGATGGCCAACGACGCACCGACGACGCCGTGCTTGTCGGCGAGTGCCGCGAGCCGGTCCTGCCAGTACGCCGCGTCCTCGGTCATGGGTCCAGGATGCGCCGTTGTGCCCTGCCGTCGTCTGGCACCTCGGCCAAACCCGAGGCCCTATCCTTGGCGAACCGGTCAAACTGATGGAGCCCACGTGTCAGCGAACGGCGTTGTCACCTCGGGTACGACGCTGTCCCACGTCGTCGCGGCACTGGGGCCGGAGACGCTGACGCTCCTCAGCGGGCCGACACCGCCGGTCGAGGTGAGCGGAGCTCGCCTCTTCGACCCGGAGGACACGGCCGACGCCAGCCGGGAGATCGTGCTGGCCGTCAACGTCGAGGCGTCCGCCGCGTCGTCGGCCGTCGGCGTGGCCGGGGAAGCCGGCGCGGCAGCCATCGTCGTGAAGGGCGACCTCGCCTCCCTGCAGCAAGCCGTCACGGCAGCCCGTCAGGCCGGCATCGCCCTGGTCGCCGCCTCCCCCGCCGTTGCGTGGGACCAGCTCTACGCGCTGATCCGCAACGTCCTGACCTCGTCGTCGAGCGATCCCGAGGCCGCCCCGGTCGGCGACCTGTTCGCGCTCGCCAACGCGATGGCCTCCCTCATCGGCGGCGCGGTGGCGATCGAGGACCCGAGCTCCTACCTGCTCGCGTACTCGACGCTCGACCAGCCCATCGACGACGCACGACGACAGACCATCCTCGGCCGTCGCAACCCCAGCTCCTGGGCGCAGCGGCTGCAGGAGGCGGGCGTGCAGCAGCAGTTGCTCCGCTCCACCGATGTCATCCGCATCGTCGACCCGGACCGGGTCGCTCGATCGCGCATCGCCACGCTGATCAAGGCGGGCGACGAGGTCCTGGGCAGCATCTGGGTCGTCGAGGGCGACGAGCCGCTCGACGACCGGGCCGTCGCCGCGCTGCGCGACGCGGTGCCGCTGGCGGCCATGCACGTGCTGCGCCACCGGACGTTCCACGACGCCACCAGACGCGAGCGCGGCCGGACGCTGCGCATGCTGCTCGAGAACGAGGCGGCCGCCACGGATGTGCACGCGATCCTCAGCATCGATCCTGGCAGCCCCTGCGCGGTTGCCGGTTTCCGCATCTCGGTCGAGGACGACGTCGAGCTCTCACTGAAGCGCGCGCGAGCCATCGACATGATCACGGTCGCCTGCGAGGCGTTCCGACGACGTGTCGTCTGCACCTGGATCGGACCGACGATCTACGCGCTCTTCCCGTCAATGACACCGGCGAGCCTGGAGCGCGTGGCTGCCATGGCGGCCAGCATCTGCGAGCGATCCCGGCAGACCCTCGGTGTCGACATGATCGCGGGAATCAGCACGATCGCACCCGATCTCGCTCGGGCGACCGACCTACGCGCGGAGGTCGATCGTGTTCTGCGGGTGCTCGTCTCGGGCTCTGCCGGACGGGCATCGGCCACTCTCGACGAGGTGCGGGTGCAGACGATCCTGCAGTCGCTTGCCGACCTCGTGCAGCAACGCCCCGACCTGCGCCTGCCGGCCGTGCGTCTTCTCCAGCAGTACGACGCCGAGCATGCCAAGTCCTACGTGCCGACGTTGCGCGCCTTCGTCGAAGCGGGCGGCGACATCGGCCTGGCTGCGCGCGCCCTGCAGGTCCATCCCAACACGGTCCGCTACCGGCTCAAGCGCGTCGCCGAGATCACCCGACTGGACCTCGAGTCCGCAGAGGATCGGCTCGTCATCGCCCTCGAGCTGCTCTCCCGTTAGCCGCGTGCGACCGCCTGCTGGAGCATGGACAGCGGCAGTGATCCGCCGTTCAGCACGGCGTCGTGGAACCGGGGAAACGTGAAGCCGGTCCCCCAGAGCTTCTGCGCAGCAGTGAGCGCGTCCTCGAATGCCAGCATGCCGACCTTGTAGCCGAGCAGCTGCCCGGGAGTGTGCAGCGATCGAAGCGGGATCATCCGCGGCTGCCTCGTGTCGTCGCCGGTCGCCCAGGAGCAGTAGGTCCGCACGCGCTCGACGTCCCAGCCCAGCAGGTTGCATCCGGTGTCCGCGACCAGGTTGCTCGTGGAGAACAGCTCGTAGCGAAGCCGCGCCAGCTCGAGAAAGGGATCGTTCTGTACGCCGAGTGACAGCGGCAGCGTCTCGGCGTACTTGGCCCAGCCTTCGCTGTAGGCGTTGAACATCAGGACACGACGGATGCCCGGCAGATCACGTCGTTGGCTCGCCAGCGCCATCTGCAGGGCGTGTCCTGGAAGGGCTTCGTGCCACGTGAGGACGTGCGTCTCACTGCGGGTCCCGGCCAGGGCGTCAGCGACGTTGAGGCCGAAGGTGAACGGCTGTCCCGCCACCCGCGGTGGCCGGACGTGGCTCGGCATGACCGGCTCGAGCGCCGGTGCCACGACCTCGACCGGGCAGGGCGTTGTCGGCCAGTCCGTGAAGAAGGGCTTCAGCGCAGGCCCGATGTCTCGCACCACGGCCGCCACGTCGTGCACCACCGCGTCGCGGTCGCCGGCGGGGTACTTCTGGTCGTCCCGAGCCGCGAGCTCACGGTAAAGATCACCCACATCACTGCCGCGGAGCCCCAAGCTGTGGAACGCGTTGCGGATGACGTCATGCAGCCGTTCGACCTCGTCGAGCCCGCGCTGGTGGATCTGCTCCGGAGTCAGGTCCGTCGTCGTGCCGGCGCGGACGGCGTAGCGGTAGGCGGCGTCGCCGCCGGGCAGGGCGCACAGACCGAGCGGCTCCCTCGCCGTGGGCAGCAGTGCTCTTCCACGTTCAGCCAGCCGCGCCCAGGAGGCGTGGACCCGGGTCTCGACGAGGCCGGTGGCGCGGTCGACGAGATCGCCGGCATCGAGCCCGGCCGCGGCCAACCGGGTGGCGAGATGCGCCACGAGAGCGGACTCGCCGGGTGGCTGGCTGCAGCGCGCGTCGAGCTGAGCCACCGTGCGGGAGATCGACTCCTCGGTGGAGGCGAGCCCGAGATCGGCGCGCTCGTCCACGCCGGCCAGGATCCCGTCGACGTACTCCCCGCAGCCGTTGAGGCGCGCCAGGTACGACTCCGCTTCGCGCCGGCTGGTGATCGGCATCGACGTCAGCAGCTCGTCGTACTCGAGCAGTGGCTTGCCGTATCCGAAGACGTCGTGGAAGTACGGCTCGAAGCCGGCTCCGTCGGTCCCGGGAAGACCGCCGGGATCGCCCAGCGCGAGGAAGGTGTCGAGGACGGCGACGGTCGTGGGGTCGTCGTCTGCGGCCTCGGCCAGCAACGCGCGGGCCCGGCGTACGGCATCTGTCGTGCGCTTCTGCCCGGCCGGGGAGAGATCAGGCAGATCGTCTTCGGGCAGCAGCCCACCCGGCGGGAGGGCAGCCTGGAGCTGAGCCCGCGCTGCCACGCACTCGGTCGTCAGATCGACGACGATGCGGTCGGCGATCTCGCTGGTGGGCGCGGTCACCCGCGCTGCACCGTCGCCCGCGCGATGCGGTCGTTGGCGACAGCCGATGCGGCGGCAAGGGGAGTGATGCCGTCGACGTCCGCGCGCTCGAAGATGCTGGTCAAGGTCGCGGCGATGCCCGCGACGGACTGCATGGCCTGCTCACTGGTCTTGCCGGCGACTTCCACCTCCGCGCCGTAGACGACGCCGCCGGCACTCACCAGGAAGTCGGGCGCCCACAGGATCCCGGCTGCGGCCAGCGCGTCGGCGACGTCGTCGGTGGCGAGCTGGTTGTTGGCCGGACCCACGATGGCCGCGCACCGGAGACTGCTGACCGCGTCACGGGTCAGGAACCCGCCGAGCGCGCACGGGACCAGCAGGTCGGCGTCCGCGGACAGGACGAGCTCCGGCGCCACCCACTCGGCGCCGACCTCCGCCGCGATCTCCCGCTTGCCGGCATCGACATCGGTGACGGTCAGCTTCACGCCGTCCTGCCCCAGCCGACGCGCAAGACGCGACCCGACCTGCCCGAGGCCGACGATCGTCATGCGACGTCCGGACAGATCATCGGTGCCGAAGACCTTGCGCGCGGTGACGCGGATGCAGTCGTAGATGGCCGACGCGGTCGGGTCGCTCGTCTCACCCATCCCGCCGTTGGCGATCGGAAGCCCATACGCGAACCGGGTCCGCTCACTGGCCACCAGCATGTCCTCGGCGGTCGTGCCGACGTCCTCGCCCACGCCGTACATCCCGTCGAGGGACTCGATCACATCTCCCAGGTCGAGGAAGATGTCCCGGCGGGACTCCGGCGTGAGCACGTCGTCGTGCGCCAGCGCGACCACGCTCTTGCCACCACCCAGCGCCAAGCCGGACAGGGCGCACTTGAGGGTCATCGCCTTCGACAGGCGCAGCGCGTCGATGAGGCCGTCGGACCAGTCGTCGTAGCGCCACAGCCGGCAGCCGCCGACGGCCTGTCCCAGCGCTGTCGAATGGACAGCCACGATGAGCGGTACGCCGGAGCGCTCGCCGTTGACCAGGATGACCCGCTCGTGGTCGAAGGTCGTTGTCATGTCGCTCCTGCACCTGGGCGGGTCGCGCCGGCGTGGGCGACGGCGGCGAGGATCGCCCCCATCTGCACGGCGACGAGATTGTCGATCGGGATCGCTTCAGCTCGGCTCTCGGCCTGTGCCTCGTCGGACCACTGCTGAAGCAACTGCTCGACGTCGGAGGCGAGCGCCGAGTCGGTCGGCAGTGCACGGCCGAGCATGCCGAGCAACCGCAGTCGCCACGACGAGTGCTCATCCGTGATGGAGAAGACCTCGGCGACAGTCGCGGTGCGCGCGTAGTCAGGGTCGACATCGACTTCCTGGCGGCGCTCCTCGCTGCCACCACTGTCCAAGCGCAGAAACGACTCGAGCGCGTCGGCGATCAGGGACGCCGGCAGCGGAGCCGTGGCGTCGTACAGCTCCCGGATCCGCGCCATGGACGCGTCCTGGCGTTCGAGGTCGCGAAGGATGACCTCACGGCGACTGCGACCCTGCGGATCCTCCGACGTGTCATCGGCTCGGGGGTCGGTCCAGTACGGCACCTCGATGACGACGCCGACGGGATCGGTGTACTGCCGTGTGTAGTCGAGGCTGCTCGCGCCGGACACGAACGCGGACGGATCGATCCCCATCGCCACGGCGAGCTCGTACATCTGCTGAGCCGTCGGAACGCTGTAGACGGCCGGCGCGAACACCGTCGACAGCGGGAACTCCGGCTCCCCCAGGTGCAGCGGGATCCCCTGCTCTCGACAGAGGTCCGTCAGCTGCGCGTACAGCGGTTCGGCGTCGTCCGTGGCGTAGAAGTACGCGCCACCCATCTCGCTGTTGTGCAGTGAGGCGAGCACGGTGGGCCGGATCTCGTCGATGACCGCCATCAGCGCCCGCGTCTCCGGCAGCGGCGCGTCGACGTCGTACCCGTCGGTGTGGAACGGGAAGGTCCACTCGACCTGCGCCTCGGGCCCGGGGCGGAAGTAGTTGCGGGCGTAGTGCTCGCGCGTGAAGGGACCGCGGAACCAGCCCTCGTTCAGCCGCGTGCCGTCCGGATCCGCACAGGGCACGAAGTGCCACTCCGCCTCGGTCGCATCGAGTGCTGCGGTGTCGGCGAGGAGCCGCTCGCACAACGCCATGATGGTCGCCATCCCGATCGGCTCGTTCGGGTGCGGCTGGCCGATGACCAGCACGCGATGGCGGGACCGCGACGCCTTCACCGTCAGCAGCTGCAAGGCAGTGCCGGCGCGGGAGCGGCCGATCTCCCGCACGGTCACGCGATCGGGATGCTCCTGGGCCAACCTCGTGGCGAACGCCGCGATCTCGTCGACCGTCGGAAAGGCGGTGATGGTCATCCGGGCACTCTCGAGATTCCTCCGCGGTAGCGGATGCACTGGCACGTGTCGTCGTACCCGAAGACGCGGACCTGGTCCGGCCCATCGCGGCGGCTGCTCGAGAACGTCGTCCCGCCGCCGATGAGGCCCGGGGAGACGAAGCTCGAACCGAGGCCGATGATCGCCCCCTGCAGCGCCTGCGCAGCGCTCGCGCCGTTGGTCCGCAGCAGGGCGGCTTCGAGAAGCAGGAACGTCCCGCACGCGGTGTAGACGAGCCCCTTCGACAAGTAGCTCTGCGGCTCGATGCCCCCGGCCTGGGTCAGCTGCAGGCATCGTCGTTCGGTCGCGCTGGGAGGGGCACCGGAGTCAGCGACGTCGAAGGCCGGCGTCCACCCCACCCCGTTCAGCTGCGGCCACTGCCGGCTGTCATTGACGTTCTGCCGGATGTACTCCGCCTGGGCGCTGGACGTGAGTGCGTACCCCGGCTGGTAGCTCTGGGCGCTGGCTGCGTTGGCGAACAGCAGCAGGACCACCGTCTCGAAGTCGCTGACGAACATGACCCGGTCGACGTTTCCCTGCCGGAACGCGAGCACCGCACTCGAGATCGGCGCGGCGGCGTTGCCGGCGGAATCGAAGCCCGTCGTGCACTCGATCGTCCGCTCGAGCGGCGCCTTCATGCCCAGCCGGGCGATGAGCGGCTTGATGGCGTTGTTGTAGGCGCGAAGGATGTGCGGGCACTCCTCGATGATGATGCCGAACTGGCTGCTCTTGGTCAGATAGCCGGTGGCGCTCAGGCCGTTCAGCGTTGCCGAGTAGGCCCGGTCGGGCGTCATGAACGACGTGTTGTCGTGCAAGGTCGCGCGACTCGAACCGATGCGGTCGTCCTCGACGGACTGCGTGATGTCGAGCACGCCGTTCTTCTGCATGCAGTCGCGGAAACCGCCGAGCGTGCCGAAGCCACCGTCGAGCACGACGCTGACGTGGTTGTCCTGCGTGAACTTCGCGCACGCCTCGGCGGCGTACTGGCTGTAGTTCGCGTTCTGCGTGTTGAAGGAGTACTCGATCGCCTCCAGCTTCCGGCCGGCCAGGCCGCGCTTCGCGTTGATCCCGCGCACCAGCGCTTGGCTGATCTGCTTGGCGTTGACGTCGGTCGTTGTGGCGCCGAGTGCCGCGCTCGAACCCGAGTTGTCGACGTACGTCAGCCCGATCTTCAACGGGCTGGTGTCGCGGGCGCCCACCTGACCGGTCGGGGATGTCGCGCTCACGTTGCCCTGCGGGACGGCGCCTGCCTGGACTCCTGTCGCCCCCGCCGCCCCCGAGTCGCTGGGCCCAAGGGCGACGACCGACGGACCGCTGACCCCGCTGGTCGCGCCGGCGGGAAGCGTGGAGGAGCCGGGCGCCGCCGCACCCAGGCCGGCCGCACCCGGGGCCTGCTGCGCTGCCTGCTGGCTCAGCGGGACGGTCGTGCCGCACCCGGCGGTCACGGCGACGGCTGCCACGGTGAGTGCGACCGACCGTCGGACGCGGCGTCGCGGCATGCCCTCACCCCCCTCAGCTGGCTGCCACTCAGCCTGCCAGCGGGGCACCGGCCCGGTTAGGGAGCCTGGCCAAAGGGACCTGCTGATCTTAGGCCGGACGGACAAGCCGCTGGCCGGGGCCGCGACCCCGTCGTACCGGCCCCACTGATCTTTTGCCCCGAAGTGTCGCCTAGGCGACAGACGGACCCTGGCCGGCTGGGTGATGTTGCGACGCGAGCCGCCCGCCAGCCTCGGCGGTCCGCGCCACCAGGAGGGGAACATGATCCGCCAACGCAACACCCAGACGTCGCTCGAGGTCCTCCGACCGCTGCCGATCTTCGCGGGGTGGAGTGACACCGAGCTCGCGACGCTCGCGCTGACCGCCGACGTGCTGTGGGTGCGGCCGTCGTTCACCCTCCTGCGGGAAGGCGTGCTGCCCTACGAGTTCTTCGTCCTGCTCAACGGCGAGGCGGTGATCAGCACCGGCGGCAACCTGATCGGCGTCGTCGGGCGGGGTTCCCTCGTGGGGGCCGAGACACTGCTGGCCGGGCTCCCGTCGCAGGTGTCGGCCGTGACGGCCGGGGCCGCGCGGGTGCTGGCGTTCGGGCCGCGCGCGGTCGAGCAGCTCGAGCAGCGCGCCGACCACGCCGAGCTGCTCCACGCCGTTTGACTCACGATCCGGGGCGCACCAGGCCCGTCTCGTAGGCCAGGACGACCGCCTGCACCCGGCCGCGAAGCCCCAGCTTGCCCAGAACCCGATTGACGTGCGTCTTCACCGTCGCCTCGCTGACGACCAGCTCCGCGGCGATCTCGTCGTTGGAACGCCCGCGCGCCATCAGCACCAGCACCTCCCGCTCGCGCTCGGTCAGCACCTGCAGCGGTTGCGGCACCCCGGACACCGGCGGCGGCCCGGCGATGTGCTGCTCGATGAGCCGGCGCGTCAGTCCCGGCGCCAGCAGGGCATCGCCCGCTGCCACCGTCTCGATCCCGGCGACGAGCCGCTCCGGCGGCGTGGCTTTGAGCAGGAAGCCGGCGGCACCCGCGCGCAGCGCGCCGTACACGTACTCGTCGAGGTCGTACGTCGTCAGCACCAGCACCCTGGTCGCGGCTCCGCCGGCCACCAGCTCGCGCGTCGCGGCGATGCCGTCGAGCACCGGCATCCGGATGTCCATCAGCACGACGTCCGGCGTCTCGCGCGCGACGACGTTCACCGCCTCGCGGCCATCGGCGGCCTCGCCGAGCACCTCGATCCCGCGCGCCTCGAGCACCATCCGCAGCCCTGACCGGACGAGCTCCTGGTCATCGGCGATGACGACCGACGTCACACGTCCGCCGTCTCGAACGGAAGGACGGCCGACAGCCGGAACCGCCCGTCGCGGGTGAACGCGTGCTCGAGCGTCCCGCCGAACACCGAGACCCGCTCGGCCATCCCGACCAGCCCGAGCCCGCTGCCGGTCGACGGCTCCGGCCGGCCGCGGTTCTCGACCTCGATCACCAGCGCGCTTCCCGTGCTGACGCGCAGCCGCACGCAACGGTCGGTTGCGTACTTCAGCGCGTTCGTCAACGCCTCCTGCACGATCCGGTACGCCGACAGGTCGATGCCGGCCGGCAGCGCGTCGAGGGACCCGTCGACGTCGAGCTGCACATCGAGACCGCTGCGCCGGAACTGGTCGACCAGCTCGTCGAGCCGCCCCAGCCCGGGGTCCGGGTCGAGGCCCAGCTCGTCGTCCTTGTCGCGGACGAGCGACAGCAGCCGGCCGGTCTCGGCCAGGGCACGACGACCCGTCTCCGCGACCTGCCGCATCGCCGTCGCCGCGCGATCGGGATCGGAGCGCACGAGGTCCTGTCCGGCCGAGGCCTGCACGACCATCGCGCTGATCGAGTGGGCGAGGACGTCATGCAGCTCGCGCGCGATGCGGGCCCGCTCCGCCGCGATCGCGTCCTCGCGCACCGTCGCCTGCAGGCGCGACAGCAGCTCGGTCTGCTCTGCCAGCCGCGCAGTGCGATCGGCCAGTGCGCGCATCACCCGGCCGAAGATGTACGGCGGGAACACGATCGCCGCGATGAACACGACGTCGGTGATGTCCGGCGGCCGGTTGTCGGACCGCTCGACCCCGACGACGGTCAGCACGTATGCCGGTGCGAGCGCCGCCAGTCCACGAAGGTCCGACACCCACCGACCGAGGCTGAACGCCGCGAAGACGATGACCAGGATCGGCGACGCGAGCTCGTCGACTGCCGGCCCGATGCGCGACAGCAGCGCCAGGATCGCGATCGCCACCGGCCCGATGACGAGCGGCCAGCGCCGGCGCCAGACCAGCAGAGCGCAGCCCAGCAGCTCGACGAGCAGCACGATCGCGAGCCGCGGCGGCCCGTAGGTGATGGCTTCGACGACACAGATCCCGAACACCAGCAGCGGCACGAGCGCATCACGCCACGTCGGTCCTCGGGTCTCCCCCATGGCCGCACGGTAGCGGCGGACACGGTGCTTCGACGTCAAACCCAGGGTTGAGACAAGACCGACCTGCGGGCCGACGACCGCCGGCGCGGCGCTCCCTACCGTCGGCGGCACCGACCATCACTCAGGGGGAAGCATGAAGCTCGACGACAACCAGATCGGCCGCGCGGCGCTGGGCGCGGCGGCGGCCGGAACGGTGCTTGCGCCGCTCTCTGCGCTGGCCCGGTTCGCCACCGAGGACGGCAAGAGCGACCTGGAGAGCGGCGTCGTCCGGGCGTGGGCCGAACCCGCGCGCGATGCGCTCGAGCCCCTGCTGGACTGGGCCAGCGCCGACACGGTGTACACGACGTACGGAAAGGCCTGGACGCCGATCCTGCTGGCGGCACTGCTGTGCGCGCTGACGGTGTTCCGTCGCCGTACGCCGACCGGCGCCGAGAAGTGGGGCTGGCGCATGACCCTGGTCGGCCTGGTCGGCATGACGATCGGCGTGACCGGCAGCTACTGGACGCCGGCGCTGGACGAGTTCTTCCTCGTCGCGCTGCCGTTCATGCTCATCGCGATGATCGGCGGGATCGTGCTCGGGATCGGGCTGCTGCGGCGCGGCTTCCGGCCGCGCGCGACGGCGGTGCTGCTCATCGCCTGGCTTCCGCTGTTCTTCGTGCTCAGCAGCGTGATCGCGATGGGCGCCGCACTGCTGCCCGCGCTGTGGGCCTGGGCGATCGCCGGCTGGTCGCTCGCCACGACCGCTGACGAGGCCGCGGTGCCGGACCGCTCGCCGGCACGGGTCTGAGCGGGCAGGCGTCGAAGATCTTCGGGGATCTGCACCGGTGATAGCAGGGGTAGGTCCCCGAAGATCTTGGTCGGCACCTTGCTCGGCTGTGGGCCGACTATCCCCGGACCACGGGTCCGCCGCGCGCCGGTTTGTCGACAGCAGCACGTTGCTCGTTGTCGCGCAGCCGGGGCTCGTAGTGCGTGAAGAAGACCTTGCCGACCAGGTCGCGACGGCTGCGCACACCCGTCTTCTCGAAGATGCTCTTGAGGTGCTGCTGCACCGTGTGCGGTGACACGTGCAGGTCGCCGGCGATCTGCGCGGTCGAGCTGCCCTGCAGCACCAGCCTCGTCACGTCGCGCTCCCGGTCGGTCATCCCGTACGCCGACATCAGCAGCGACGTGATGCGAGCCGGGTGCGCCGGCTCGACGATGACCGCGACGCGGCTGTCGGTGCCGGACTGCAGCGCGGCGCCGTGCAGCACGATCCACGCGCCCGACCGGCTCAGCACCCTCGCCATCGCGACCTCGGCCGGCTCGCCGTCCTCGATGCATCGCAGCGCCCGCGCAGCAACACTGAGGACTGCCGACGGCAGTGTGCCGTTGTCGAGGTCGCCGTCGGGCAGGTCGCGCAGCCACTGCTCCACCCCTGGCGTGGACGACTCCACCTGCCAGTCGCGGGTCAGCACCACGAGTCCGGGTGCCTGCGAGGACTCCGGGTCCGTCGCCTCACCGAAGAGCAACGCCCGACGAGCCCCCTCGGCGAGATGTGGGCCGCACTCCCGCAGGAACCGCTTCTCAACCTCGTCGAACATCGGCTGCCCGGTCTCGCGGTAGAGCCCGAGGGCGCCCCACGTCTCCCCCGACCGGGTGCGCAGGGCCGCCACCAGCTCCTGGTCGCCGCCCATCTCGATGTTGGCCTGCCACCGCGGACTGCCGCTCGGGTCGCCGTCGGTCGCGTCATGGAGCGTCGAGATTCCGCTCGGCGACCGTGCGACGTCGACGATCTGGTTGACGTCCTCGACGTAGTACTCCAGCTCGAGCGAGCCCGGCGGGAGCTCCGACATGTACGGGTTGTAGTGGCTGGTGATCAGCAGCGACGCCGGATCGACGGTGTACCAGCAGGGGAACGTGTAGTGCGGCACCGCGTCGGCCAGCACCGCCGACACCTGGTCCCAGTAGTGGACCAGGCTCTGCGGCTCCTGCGAGCTGCTCACGATCTTGTCGAGCGCGCGCTGCGTGACCGCCATGCGCGGACCCTCCCACCTGCGGCGGCTGCCGGGAACACCACGTTTCTGGTATGTCCGGATGCCGCTCGCGTGCCTAGCGTCCGTGGCCCCAACGCCTTCGGAGGCCCGCATGAGCACCACCACCGTCCCCGTACGCCTGCTCGCCGCAGCCGACGGACAGCCGGAGCCGGGCACCCCCGGCGTACAGGACCGGTTCATGATCGACGGCTCGGACAGCGACGGCCGGTTTGCGCTGGTCCAGCACCTGTTCGCGCCGCGGGCGCTGGCCGCCCCCATGCACCGCCACCACCGGGAGGACGAGTTCACCTACGTGCTCACCGGCCGGATCGGCGCGGTGCTCGGCGGCGTCGAGGTCGTCGCGGAGCCGGGCGACCTGCTGTTCAAGCCGCGTGGGCAGTGGCACACGTTCTGGAACGCCGGCGACGAGCCCGCTTCGTGCCTGGAGATCATCTCCCCCGCGGGCCTGGAGCAGTTCTTCCGAAGCCTCGCCGAGCTCACTGAGGAGCCGAGCCCGGAGCTGCTGGCCGAGCTGGCGGCGCCGTACCACTGCGACGCCGACATGGACGCGACGCTGCCGTTGGTCGAGCGCCACGGCCTGTCGTTCTGAGTCATGGAGCCGGCGGCTGTGTCGCCTGAGGAGCTGGAGACGCTCCTGGAGGACGCCCTCCTGCAGGACGACGGCGAGAGCCTTCGGGAGCTCTTCGAGCATGGCCGCGTGCGGGTCACCGGGACCGGCGCCGTCGTCGAAGGCGGGCCTGCCGCCGCAGTCCTGGCCGAGCACGGCTTCGTCACGTCAGGGAGCCCCGTGCGCGTGTCGCCCGACATCGCCATCGGCAGCGGTCCCGTCGTGACGGTGTCCCGGCGCGGCGTGGACCACTACTGGCGGTTGCTCGTCGTGGTCGTGCCGGCCTGAGGGGTGGTTCGCCTACGGTCATCAGCGTGACCGTGCTGATGGGCGTCGAGGACCCGGCGCGAGTGCGGGACCTGCGGCGGATGAAGGTCACCGCCGCCGGCTTCCTGGCGGTCACCGCCGCCGTGTTCCTGGCGACGTTCGCGATGCCGGACGACACCTGGGTCGGCTACCTGCGGGCCGCCGCCGAGGCCGGCATGGTCGGCGGTCTCGCCGATTGGTTCGCGGTGACCGCGCTGTTCCGGCGACCGCTCGGGCTGCCGATCCCGCACACGGCGCTGATCCCGACCCGCAAGGACCAGCTCGGCGAGCAGCTCGGAGAGTTCGTCACGTCGAACTTCCTCACACCGGAGACCGTCGTCGAACGGCTCCGCGTTGCGCGGCTGGTGCCGACGCTGGCCACTCAGCTGGCGACTCCCGAAGTCGCCCAACGCATCAGCCGCGAGACCACGGTCGCGGTGACCGCCGCGCTGCAGGCGGTCGACGACGACGATGTCACCACGCTGTTCCTCGACCTCGCCCGCCGCGACTCCGCCTCCCGCTCCTACGCACCGATGGCCGGTCGGCTGCTGGTCGACATCACGAACGGCGGTGCGCACCGGCCGCTGCTCGACGTCGTACTGCCTTATCTCCGTACGTCGATGACCGACAACCGCGACGTGCTCAAGCGACAGCTGAAGCACTTCGGCGACAACTACGGCTTCCTCGGCTGGCTCGTGACGACCGACCGGCGCGTCGGGAAGCTGATCGACAAGACCGTCGAGTTCATGGCCGAGATCGAGCGCGACCCGCACCACGAGCTGCGTGGTGTCCTCGACGACTGGCTCCGCAAGGTCGCCTACGACCTGCAGCACGACCCCTCGCTCGCGGCCCGCGTCGACGCGATGGCGCGGCAGGTCATCGAGGACCCGGCGACCGCTGAGTGGCTGTCGACCGTCGTCGGCGGCACGCTCTCGTCGCTGCGCGGGCAGCTCGCCGACCCCGATGGTCCGCTGAATGCGAGGTTGTCTGCCGCCCTCGTGCGCCTCGCCAGTCGCGTGACCGAGGACCTCGAGCTGCAGGCCCGCCTCGAGGGGATGCTCGAACGCGCGGTGGTCTGGGCGGTCGAGCAGCACGGCGCCGAGTTCACCGCCTTGATCCGGCACGTCATAGACCGCTGGGACGGCGCGCAGGCCGCGCGGCAGGTCGAGCTGTTCGCCGGCCGCGACCTGCAGTTCATCCGCATCAACGGCACGGTCGTAGGCGCCCTCGCCGGCGTGGTGATCCACGCGGTCGCCCTGCTCCTGGACTGAGTCCTGTGTCGTCCGGTGGACGGCGGAACTGTCGCCTAGGCGACAGAAGGAAACGCGCGACTGCGCCAGGTTCCTCAGTGCCGGCAACGACCGGCACCACGGGAGGGAATCGACATGAGCCGCAGATCCGTCGTGACCACCGCTGAGGCGACCATCTTCGCCTTCGGCGTCCGTGCCTTCCACCAGCTGATGGACCTGCCGCTCGTGGCGGAGCGGGTGCTGAGCGGCGTCCACGCGGTCCCCGAGAGCGCGCGGCCCGCCCCACGCGTGCCCGCCCAGACGAGGCCGGTGACGCCGTTCCGCACGGCGGTAGGCACGTCGGTCCGGTAGCGCGCGCACCCCTCATCCCGCGCTCCGCCATGATCGGGGGGCAGGCGGACACGACCGGGATGGGGGGTGCGCCGTGCGCAAGATCATCGTGCAGCTGTCGGTGTCGCTCGACGGCTACTTCGAAGGGCCGGAGCGCGACATCAGCTGGGGCATGATCACCGACGAGATCCACCGGGACGTCAACGACTTCGTGCGACGGGAGATCGGCACCTTCCTGCACGGCCGGGTGATGCACGAGCTGATGGTCAACTACTGGCCGACGGCCGACCAGGAACCGGACATCACGGAACCGGAGCGCGACTTCGCCGGCATCTACCGGGAGATCCCCAAGATCGTCTACTCGAGCACGTACGACGACACAGCCTGGAACACGAGCATCGTCCGCGAGGTCGACCCTGACGCGGTGCGGGCACTCAAGGACCAGCCGGGCGGCGACCTAGGGCTCGGCGGCGTGGACCTCATGCAGAGCTTCCTCGAGTACGACCTCGTCGACGAGTGGCGCTTCTACGTGACCCCGGTGGTGCTCGGTGCCGGCCGGCGGGTGTTTCCCGACGGCGTGTCGATCCCCCTGCGGCTGACCGAGACGCGCGCCTTCGACAACGGCGTCCTGCTGACCCGCTATGCGCGACGCGCCTAACCAGGCTGCGTCAAGCGACGTCAGCGCTCGGCGACGCGGGCTTCCGGTCCGGGGATGCAGACGGCTTCATGGCCGTCGGACCAGCGGATCACGTACGGCGGTCGACCGTCCGTGCCGCGCACATCCAGGATCTCGCCGATCTTCCCGGCGTCACCCACGTGCCGACCGGGGATCGCGATCGTGTCGCCCACGGTTGCTTGCATGACGTCCTCCACACGTTGCGGAACACCCCCGTCATCTTGATCCTCCGATCACCGATCGACAAGGCCACTGCTGCTCACCCGCCACGCGCGGCCGCATAGCCAGTTGGGTGATGTTCCGCCCACCCCGCACCGGCAGGATTTGCGCCAGAATGCGGCGTACGTCGCGCTCGAAGGGGGACCCATGGCGGAGACCGGCCTGCCGCTGCCCGCGACACGGCTGTTCGGCCGCGACGACGAGCTGCGCCTGGTCGCCGACCTGCTGCAGGACTCCCGGCTGGTGACCCTCACCGGCGCCGGCGGCTGCGGCAAGACCCGCCTCGCGCTGACCGTCGCCAGCCAACGGGCAGATCAGTACGACGGCATCTGCTGGGTCGACCTCGCATCCCTCACCGATCCGGCGCTGGTGCCCAAGGCAGTCGGGTCCGCGCTGCACCTCGCCGACCGCCCCGGCGCTGAACCGGTCGACTGGCTGATCAACGCGACACGGCGCCGCTCCTCGCCGCCCGTTAGGACGGCACGAGCCCGCTCTCGAACGCCGCGATCACGGCCTGCACGCGGTCGCGCGCACCGAGCTTGGCCAGCAGTGACGCGACGTGCGTCTTGACCGTCCCGGTCGACAGGACCAGCTCCTCGGCGACCTCGGCGTTGCTCAGCCCGCGGGCGATGAGGATGAGCACCTCACGCTCCCGGGCGGTCAGCCGGTCGATGGGATGCACGGCGCTACGCACCCCGTGCTTGCGCACGTGCGCGACAACCGCAGCGGTCACCGATGGATCAAGCCGTGACTCCCCCGCCGCGACGGCATGCACTGCGGCGAGCAGGTCCTCGGGCCTGGTGTCCTTCAGCAGGAACCCGGCGGCTCCTGCCTGCAGCGCCTCGAACAGCACCTCGTCCTGACCGAACGTCGTCAGCACCAAGACCCGCGTCCCAGGCACGTCAGCCGCGATCCGCCGGGTCGCCTGCAGGCCGTCGCAGCGCGGCATCCGCACGTCGAGCAGCGCGACGTCCGGGCGATGCGCCGTGACGAGCTCGATCGCCTCGAGCCCGTCCGCCGCGGCACCGACGACGTCGATGTCGGCATCCGTGCGCAGGATCGTCACCAGTCCCTCGCGCACGAGGGCCTGATCCTCCGCGAGTACGACGCGGATCGTCACGTGACGAGCACCGGCAGCGGCAGCCGCGCCCGCACGACCCAGCAGTCGCCCTCCGGCCCGGCGTCGAGTGCGCCGTCGTGCAGCGCCACCCGCTCGCGCATCCCGACGACGCCGCGACCGCTGCCGATCGACGCCGCCGCCGACCCACGCAACCGGCTGCGCACCTCGACGCACAGCTCGTTCACCGACACCTCGAGCTCGACGGTGGTGGGCACGGCGCCGGCATGGCGCAGCGCGTTGGTCAGTGCCTCCTGCACGATCCGGTACGCCGCCAGCGCGATCCCGGCCGGCACCGCCCGGTCGCCGGTCACGTGCAGCTCCACCGGGAGTCCGGCCGCCCGCACCTGCTCCACGAGGCTGGCGAGCGATGCGAGGTCGGGTTGCGGATCCCTCACGTCGGCGTCGTCGGGCGACCGCAGTACGCCGAGCATGGTGCGCAACTCGACCAGTGCCTGCCGGCCGGCGGTCTCGATGGACTCCAGCGCCGGACGGCTCGGGCTGTCCGGGTGCGACAGCCGCTCGGCACCGGCCTGCACCACCATCAGCGAGACCGAGTGCGCGACGACGTCGTGCAGCTCGCGGGCGATCCGGTCCCGCTCGCGACTCGCCGCGTCGCGCGTCTGCGCCTCCTGCTCGGCGAGCAGTACCGCGGCGCGCACACCGTCGGCCCGTGCCTGCAACGACTGCCGTCGGGCCAGCCGGCCGACCAGCCACGGCGCTCCCCAGATCACGAACGGCCAGAAGTCCGCGACGTCGACCTCGGGGCCGGCCACCGACGCGACCCACACGAGGACCAGCGACCCGGCACCGGCGATCCAGGCACGCCGACCCCCGAGATGCGCCGCCGCCGAGTAGAGGGCGACGAGGACGCCTATGTACAACGTCTGCGGGCCGAATTGCCCTGGCGCCGTCGCCTCGGCGTACAGGTAGACGAGACACGCCGCGAACAGCGGCAGCTCGGGAACGCGAAGCCGCCACGCGAGGGTCGGTCCCACCATCAGTACGAGGGCGAGCACGAGGAACGGATGCGCCGCCTGGCCGACATCGGCCGCCATCACCGCAGTCACCACCGCGGCGAGCGCGGCCTCGGTCGGCGGCGTGCGCCATTGCGCCGTACGCAACCTCGACAGCACGTTCACCCCCGGGACGGTATCGGCGTACGGGCAGTCCTGCCTCTGTCTTCAGACAGAGGCGAGGTCCGCTCTTCGGACGGATTCGCTCGCGATGACGCGTCCCTAGCGTCGGCCGCACACAGCCACCGATCGCAGGGAGACGCCATGAAGCACAGCTGGGTCCCGTACGCCGCCATTGCCGCCGGCGCCGTCCTGCTCGCCAAGGCAGTCATCGTCATCAGCAGCGATGACGAGGTCCTGACCAGCACCACCGGCTGGATGTACCTCATCGGGCTGCTGCTCGCGGTCGCCGCCGCGGTCGGCCACGCCCTCAACCGCGAAAGGCACCGGGCACTGATCGGCGCCGGTCTCGTCCTGGCGCTCGTCGCCTGGGTGATCGGCGTCGGGGATCTGCTCACGCCGGTCTTCGAGGTCTTCAGCGACAGCGAGTACCTCGCCGACGAGGGCCCGATCGGGCTGCTCGGCGTCGTCCTGCTCGTGCTCGGCGCCCGCGCCAGGATGACCGAGCGCGAGCCGGCGCTCGCCTGACCCGCGCGTCGCGCGTCGCGCGCGACACTCCAGCCCTACCGTCGACGCGTGCCCAGGTCGGTGGTGCTCACGCTCGCCGTGAGTCTGCTCGCTGTCGGCTGCGCATCGGCGCCCGAGCCGCGCCGGGCCGCCCAGTTCTCCCAGCCGAGCCCGATCGAGTTCACACCTGAGCCGGCCGTGGAGTCCCCGAGTCCCACCCCCGCCCCGGTGAAGCCGAAGCCCAAGCCGATCAACCCGCTCACCGGGCTGGCCCCACGCAACGCCGCGGTCGTGGTCATCAAGGTCGACAACGCCTCGACCGCGCGCCCGTTCCAGCGTGGCGTCAACCACGCGGCGGTCGTCTACCAGGAGCTCGTCGAGAGCGGGCTCACCCGCTTCGCGGCGGTCTACGACGGCAGCTGGTCGGGCGAGGTGGGCCCGATCCGCAGCGCGCGCGAGACCGACATCGCGCTGCTCGCGCAGTACGGCCGGGTCACGCTCGCCTTCTCCGGCGCCAACAAGGGCGTCATGCGCAGCGTCATCGCCGCCGCCCGCAAGAACATGCTCATCGAGGCCTCCGAGGAGCACTTCCCGAAGGCGTACCGCGAGGGCAAGCGCCGCCCTGACTCGTACAACTTCTTCAGCACCCCCAACAAGCTGCGGGCCGCCCGCCCCGGCGCGAAGGCGACCGACGTCGGCTTCCACTTCGCGCTGCTGAGCAAGAAAGCCGGCCGTTCGGCGAAAGCCGCGACGATCCGCTTCTCGCCGTACACGAAGGTGGTTGTCCGCTACAACACACGCACCGGCCGGTACGCCGTCTATCAGGACGGCCACCTCATGAAGGGCGTCGCGCCGACCAACATCATTCTCCAGCGGGTGCGGATCCGCGGGAGCAGGTACGTCGACATCCTGGGCTCGCCGACGCCGTACACCGTCACGACGGGTCGTGGGTCCGCGGTGCTGCTGCGCGACGGGCGGCTCGTCACCGCGACCTGGCGGCGGCTCACCGTGAAGACCGGCACGCGCTTCCTCGACGACAAGGGCCGTGACGTGCCGCTCAAGCCCGGCCCGACCTGGGTGCTCCTGCAGCCCCAGGGTCAGTCCTTCACCTGGTCGTCCTGACCGCTTCCCATGGCAATGGGGACGTCCTGCCGGGAATCGCCGGTTTCGGGAAATCGCCTCCTTGTCCGGTTTCCCGACCGTATGGTCGGATCGTGACCAAGCGCTCACTCGTCGTCATCGCTGCCCTGGGCGTGCTCGCCGCCGGTTGCGGCGGCACCCCGAAGGCCACCGTCACGCCTGTCGCCGCGCCCACCAGCCTGCCCTCGAGCGCGGCGCCGTCGCCATCGAAGGCTGCCTCGCCGTCGGCCGCGCCTGCCGGCAACCCGCTCACCGGGCTCGCTCCGCAGGCCTCCCCGGTCGTCGTGATCAAGGTCGACAACGCGGTCACCGCCCGGCGCTACCACCGCGGTCTCGGTCAGGCGGCGGTCGTCTACGAGGAGCTCGTCGAGAGCGGCCAGACCCGGCTCGCCGCGGTCTACGACAACGCCTACGCCGGCGAGGTCGGGCCCATCCGCAGCGTCCGCGAGACCGACATCGAGCTGCTCGCGCAGTACGGCCGGGTCGCGGTCGGCTTCTCCGGCGGCAACACCGGCGTGAAGCGGACCTTCAGCAAGGCGGTCGCCGCCGGCAAGCTGCTCGATGCGTCGTACGACGTCCTGCCCGGCCGCTACCGCCTCGCCGAGCGCCGGTCCGACGCGCGCAACTTCTTCACTACTCCGGCCAAGCTCGCCGACGCCAGCCACGCCGCGCTGCCCCAGGACATCGGCCTGCGCTTCGGCCCGCTGGCGGTGACCGCCGGCAAGCCGGTCGCCGCGGCCACGATGCGGTTCTCCGACGTCATGTACATGGGCGCCCGCTACAACCCGTCGACCGGTAGGTGGTCGATCTCGCAGGACGGCCGCGCGATGACCGGCGTCGCACCGACGAACGTCATCGTGCAGTACGTCACGATCAAGAGCAGCAGGTACGTCGACGTGATGGGCGCGCCGACGCCGTACACCGTCACGACGGGCACCGGCAACGCGCTGATCATGCGGGACGGCCGGGCGGTTCGTGCGACGTGGCGCCGGCTGAGCACGAAGACCGGCACCCGGTACGTCGATGACAAGGGCCGCGACATCCCGCTGAAGCCGGGCTCGACGTGGATCGTGCTGCTGCCGAAGTCGCGGACCGCCGCGATCAGCTGACCTCCGTCAGTCGGTGAAGGTCAGGCGCATGCGGAACGCGCCGTCCTCGTTGCTGGCCGTCATCCCGAACGCCTCGAGCTTGTCCAGGCCGTCGGGTGCCTCATCGGTGAGGCCGGCCGCGCGTCCGATGCTCACGTAGACCGCGAAGCTCGCCCGGTCGGCGTCGGGGAGCGCGCGCTTGAACGGTGCGCTCTCGCCGAGGGTGCCGTTGGTCGCCAGGGCGATCGCACCGCTGTCGGTGCCGACGAAGTAGCCACCGTCGTTGTCCTTCTCGACGGCAAAGGGCGGGGTGTCCTCGGACGACGGGACGCCCTTGAGGATCGACACGGCCTTGTCGGGGTCGTCGGTCTTGATGTGCGCGACGACGCGAGGGTTCTGCCGGAGGTCGCCGAAGACACCGACGGCCAGGTCGTTGCCGAAGACCGTCGTGAGGTCCTGCGGCAACGTCAGCCCGAACTGTGCGGCACCTTCGTTCACCTGCCCGAACCACTCCTGGTCGGCGAACGTGTCGTAGGCCTCGGTCAGCGCCGCGCCGACACCGGTCACCTCCATCACGGCGGTGGCCTGGATCGGGAACGTCGCGATCAGGTTGTTGCCTGGCTGGGCGCCGAACGACGTGCTGCCGTACTGCTTCAGGCTGTCGCCGACATCGACGGCCTTGCCCTGCACCTCGAGGTAGTCGCTGTCGGCGTGCAGGCCGACGACGAACGAGCCGGATGAGTCCTGGTCGAGCTTGGCGTTCTTGCGCTGCTCCTCGGGGAGCGCGTCGTACACGCCCTTGATGTCGCCCCAGCCGAGGACGAGCTGGTCGCCGTCGAGGGCGTCGATGGCGTCGTTGAACGCGCCGCGGTCGGACAGGTGCTCGTCGGCCTTCGCGTAGTCGTCGGCTTCCTTCTGGGTGGTCGCGACGATGACGTAGTCACCGGAGAAGGCGAACGCGAACGGGTCGTCAGCCGACTCCTTCTGCGCCTCGGCGAGCGCCTTGCGGGCCTTCTCCTTGTCGGTGTACTGGATGGCGGCGACCGGGTCGGCGCTGCCCTTGCCGTTGGGTACGGCGGCGATGCCGACGCGGTCGCCGAGCCACGGCTTGACGTCGGTGTCGTAGTCGAGCAGGTCGCCGGACTGGTCGAAGAGCGCCTCGAGCAGGTCGTCCTTGATGGACTCCGGGCTGTGGGCGTCGATCGTCGGGAACTTCTTGCTGATGTCGTAGACCGCCTTGCGCTGACCGAGCGACGGCGCGAGATCGACCTTCGCGAGGGCGATCGACGAGGCAGGCAGGACGTCCTCGGGCTGCTGACCGCCGCCGATGGCGGAGCCGACGGCGACGGCCGTGCCGACGCCGGCGACGAGCACGGCGGACATGCCGATGGCGATTGCGGCCATGGTCGGGACCGGGCCTCGCTTAGCCGCTGTCGTCGTACTCGACAGGAGGTCGGTCATGGTGCTCCCTGCTCTCGGCCGGTCAGGTGCTGGGCTTGGGCAGCTTGCACTTCACCTTGGGGTTGACGCCAAGGTAGTTGAGCGGGCCGGCCACGATGGTGGCGGCGATCGTGCCGACCTTCGCGCAGTTGGCCGCGTCGCCGCTGAAGTAGTCGCGCTGACCGGCGGCGAGCACGCCGATCAGGAGCCACACCAGCACCAGTGCAGAGCCGAGCTTCATCCGGGCCTCCTCGTCACAGGAAGGTATCTCCCGGCCGGGCCGGGTCGAACCTCAGCGACTGACCAGCTGCGCGCGCGCCTCGCGGACATCGACCGTGATGCTGTCGCCCACCACGAGCGCCGTACCGACGATCGGGTACGCCGTCGGGTCCCCGACCGCCGAGAACGTGCCGCCCCACTCGACGTCGACGTGGACCGCGCTGAGGAGCGCGGCGCGGGTGTAGACGTGAGCGACGTCGGGGACCGTCGTCGTCAGCGGTGGGGTGCCGTCGCCGAAGTACCAGCGGTAGCGCAGCGGCGTGGCGTGGATGACGACCTGTGCCCAGGGGGTGGCCGCCGGGATGTCGACGACGGCGCCGCTGCCGGCGGACAGCTTGGTCTCGATGTTGACGAGGGTCCGCGGGGCCGGCGCGGCCTTGACCGCCGCGGGGGCGATGCCGATGGTGCTGAAGTTGTCCTGCACCCAGCTGACGACCTTGCCGATGGTCGGTACGCCGGGATCGTCGGCGCCGAGGCAGTAGGCGCCGCCCTCCTGGATCCAGGTGCCGACGTCCTTGGTGATGACGCCGTCGGTGTCCTTGGTGAACGTCGTGACCTGGTGCCAGATCCAGAACCCGACCCGGCCGTCCGCGCAGTAGGTGGCGGCCTGCATGCACATCACATCCGCGCCGTGCAGGTCGTTCCCGGAGCACATCGAAGTGATGTACTCCTCGGTCTTCGTCCACGTGATCTTGCCCGGCGCTTCCCCGTCGTTGGCCGTGCCACGCCCCGGCACCCGATCACTCGGCTTCCGCTGTTGCTTCACCCCAAAGTGATCGTCGACAGCGTCGACGGTGGTGCTGTCCTCGTCGCACGTGATGCACGCACTTGTTTGCGGTGACGGCGGGACCGACTCGGCGTACGAAATCGCCGGTGCACTGAGCACCAAGCACAGGGCTGCCAGGCCGACCTTCACTTCAGTCTCCGCAGCGCCTTGGCTTGCTCGACCAGCCATGTATCGCCGCTCCGTACGAGGTTCATCTGGACATCGACTCGCTTGAACGGTCCCTCGCGCGCTAGCACCTTCCCGCTCGCGTCATAGCGAACTGCCTCCGGTAACGAATACGTCAGGTCCACCCGAACGGCTTCACCAGTTACGGCCGGAGCGACGGCGAGAGTCACAGTGACGACGTAGTTCTCGATCCGCTCGTTGTTGTCCCGCAACTGCGCGACGGACTGGACGTAGCGCTCGCAGCTTTCGCATCCCGGCGCGCTTATGTCTTTGATCAAGTCCGGGTTCTTCGTCTCGAAGGCGCGCACCGTCTGCGCGTAGAAGAAGCGGGCGAAGGCTTCGGCGCCGGCGGAGGTGGCGGCCTTCGCCTCGGCGGGGACGTCGTCTGCCGCGGGGGTCGGGGAGGCGGCGGAGACGGGGGACGAGGACACCGGCGGGGCGGTTTGGGGCTCGCCGTCGGATCCGCCGCACGCTGACAGCGCCGCAACTGCGGCCAGAGTCAGGGCGAGCGCGCGCATGGTGAGGAGCGTATTCGGCAGGATCTGTCCCGGTTCCTGCCCGCCCACAGGGTGACGCGATCACCTGATCTCGGAGCAACCGGGCCGACCCGCCGGCGTGTTGACCCGGCGGCCCCGAGATCGGCCGATCACCTGCGGGCCGCGGGGCGGGCCGCGGGCCTGATCCGGCCCCACGGGCCTGATCCGGCCCAGGACGGCGGGGGACAGTGCCCGCCGGCTGCCCCGGAACCCGGTTGCCGGCGCCGGGAGCCCCCGAACCCGGTTGCTTGCCCTGGGAGCCTCCCGAGGTGACCGCGACCCAGCCGGAGCTCGACCCGCAGCCGATCCGCGGCGCGAAGCGGCCGTTCCCGCGCGGCCGGGAGTTCCGGCTGCTGTTCGCCGGCCAGAGCGTCTCGTCGATCGGCGACCGGCTGGTCATGGTCGCGATGCCGTTCGCCGTACTGACCATCCCCGGCGCCGGCCTCAGCGACGTCGGGCTGGTGCTCGGCTCGTCGGCCCTGACGCTCGCGCTGTTCGTCCTCATCGGCGGCGTCTGGGCCGACCGGCTCCCCCGACAGCTCACGATGCTCGCGAGCGACATCGTCCGCGCCATCGCGCAAGCCGGCACGGCGACCCTGCTCATCACCGACCACGCGCACGTCTGGCACCTGATCGTGCTGCAGATGCTCTACGGCGCCGCCGAGGCCTTCTTCCGCCCGGCCGCGCTCGGGCTGGTGCCGCAGGTCGTCGAGCGAGAGGAGATCCAGTCGGCCAACGCGCTGATGGGCCTGAGCATGAACGTCGGCATGGTCGCCGGACCGGCCGCCGCCGGCATCCTCGTGGCGTGGGCCGGCGCCGGCGTCGCACTCGCCGTCGACGCCGGGAGCTTCGTCGTCAGCGCCGCGGCACTCGCCCTGCTGAAGCCACGCCCCGTCGTACGGACCGAAGATCGAACGTCCTTCCTGTCCGAGCTCGCCGGCGGCTGGCGCGAGGTCACCTCGCGCACGTGGGTGTGGTCGCTGATCCTGAGCTTCACGGCGTACCACTTCTTGGTGTTGCCAAGCCTGTTCGTGCTCGGCCCAGCGGTGGCCGAGAGCGACCGAGGCGGCGCCGCGGCGTGGGGGATCATCAGCACCGGGTTCGGCATCGGTGCGGTCCTCGGCAGCCTGCTCGCGCTGCGCTGGCGACCGTCGCGGCCGGGCCTCGTCGTGGCCGGCGCGCTGTGCATCGGCGCGACCCAGTGCACGATCGTCGTCAGCCCGCTGTCGACGATCGTCGTCGCCCTCCTCGAGGCACTCACCGGGGTGGGCGTCGCCATCTGCTTCACGATCTGGGAGACGGCGCTGCAGGAGCGCATCCCGGAGGCCGCGCAGTCGCGGGTCAGCTCGTTCGACTACCTCGGCTCGCTCACGCTGATGCCGCTCGGTTACCTCGTCGTCGGGCCCGCGGCGCACCTGCTCGGCACAAAGGGGGCGGCCCTCGCGGCCACCGTGATCACGCTCGCCGTGGCGCTCGCGGTCGCCCTCGGGCGTGACGTACGACGCCTGAGCCGGCAGTGACCTTCGTCTCCCTCTTCGCCCGAAACGGGCCAAAACACCTTGCGGGGGCGTAGGCGGGCGGTTGCATGGGGAAGGAAGTCATGGTGACTGCACCTCCCGTCCTCGAGACGCCCCTCCTCCCGCGTGCGACCACGCCGCGGGGGCGTACGCGGCGCGGCTTCCTCGGGCACTCTCCCGCCCTCGACGGGCTGCGCGGTCTTGCCCTCGTCCTCGTGCTCGTCTACCACTTCACCGGCGTCGCGGGTCCGCTCCCCGGCGGCTGGTCCGGCGTCGACGTCTTCTTCGTGCTGAGCGGGTTTCTCATCACCGCGCTGATCCTCGACGAGCGCAAGGTGCACGGTCGCGTCTCGATCGGTCGCTTCTACGCGCGCCGCGCGCTGCGACTGCTGCCCGCGCTGCTCGCGATGCTCGCGGTGTGGTGCCTGCTACTGCTGGTGTTCCACGACCAGCACTGGTTCGGCGCCGTCCCCAACGGCGACAAGTCCGGCGGCTCGGTCGACGTACTGCCCGCGCTCGGGCACGTCGCGCTCGTCCTGACCTACGGCATCAACTGGGTGCACGCGATCTTCCAGGGGCACGCACCGCTCGGGCACCTGTGGTCGCTCGCCGTCGAAGAGCAGTTCTACCTCGTGTGGCCCCTCCTCCTGCTCTTCTTCCTGAAGCTGCCGTCGGCACGGCGCGTATGGCCGGTGCTGGTGTTGGCGATCGCGTCGGCGGCACTCCCGTGGTTCCTGTACGACGGCGGCGCGGGCAAGAACCGCATCTACTTCGGCACCGACACCCGGGCGGTCGGTCTGCTGCTCGGTGCGGCCGCCGCCCTGATCTGGCACCGGCGCCGGTCGCGCGGTCTCGCCGCCAGGCTCCCCGGCGTACGCGCCTGGGCGGGTGTGCTCTTCGTCAGCGGTGTTGCCGTCTACCTCGCGAACATGCCGGCGAAGTTCATCGTCGCGCCGACCCTGCTCGGGCTGGCCGTCGCGCAGATCGTGCCGTACCTCGTCGACCACCCGACCTCGGTCCTTGCGCGGCCGTTGTCGTGGCGGCCGCTGACATGGGTGGGCAAGCGGTCGTACGCGCTCTACCTCTGGCACTACCTCTGGGCGACGTGGACGCACCCGCTACCGGTGGCCTACGGCATGCCGATCGGGGTCGCCGGCGCGCTGCTCTGCACGGTCCTGTCATGGCGTTTCGTCGAAGCACCAGCACTTCGGTACGCCGTCCGCTTCAAGCCGGCACCCGCAGTGCAGCGCGAGCTTCCCGCAACGACGAACGCCTACCGCTTCAGCCCGGCGAGTGCCGTGGTCGCGGTCGGCGAAACCGGCACGTCGTCCTTGGCCGGGTAGGTCCGCAGCACCCGGTCACCGAGGTGATTGGTCACGCCGAGCCAGTAGCCCTCGTTGCGGTAGTGGTGCAGCCGGTGCGCGCGGTGCAGCTGCTTGTACGGCGCATGCTTGGCCGGCACATCGGTGTGGATCAGGAAGTGCACCCACTCGTAGAGCGTCGTGAGCACGATGGCGGCGAGAACACCCGTCAGCGCTGCCGGCGTACGGAACACCGCGAGCACGAGGGCGTCGAAGACGAGCCCGCCGATCGTCACGCGCGGGTGAATGAACTGCCAGCGCAGGTCGTAGGGGTCCTGGTGATGCAACCGGTGGGCGATGCCGGCCGCGCGGTCGAACGCGTTGTTCAGCCAGTGGCGGCCGGGTTGCACGTGCAGGATGTAGACGTGGATGACCCACTCGGTGAACGGCTGCGCGCCGACGATGACCGCGGCGACGATCACGTCAGCGAGCGACCACTCGCCGACCGCGACGCGGGCCGCGATGACGACCGCACTGGCGCCGAGCAGGATGCGCGGGCTGGTGTGGCGAGCGAACAGGCGCGCTGCGTCCTTCAGCGTTTTGACGCGCACGACCTGACGACCGCGTCTGGCCGGCGCTTCGTCCGCTGTCGGTGCCTCGGGTGTCGCCGTCATCTCGCCCCCTTCGACCCTTCGAACGGTACGACACGGCGTCGTCATCTACGTGTGCTCGACTCTCCGGCATGCCGGAGGAGATGACCGCGGAGGACGCGGTCGCGCTCATCGAGGCCGGTGACCGCGTCTTCGTGGGGTCGGCCTGCGCGGTGCCGCGCACGCTCCTCGCCGCCTTGGAGGCACGCCGGCCGCTCGTTCCCGGCGTACGGCTCGTGCACTTCCTCGCCGATGGCACCGGGGCGGCGTACCCGCAGGAGGTCTTCTTCGTGGGCAGCGCCCTGCGCGGCAAGGTGTCGGCGGGGAAGGTCGACTACGTGCCGCTGTCGTCCGCGGATCTGCCCGCGCTGATCGCCGGCGGGCAGCAACGCGTCGACGTCGCGCTGATCCAGGTCGCGCCGCCGGACGAGAACGGGATGTGTTCGCTTGGCGTCTCCGTCGACGTGACGCTGGCCGCCGCTCTGGCAGCTCGCCTGGTGATCGCCGAGGTCAACCCGGCGATGCCGCGGACGGGACCGTCGTCGACGATCCCCGCGGATCGCATCGCGGCGTTCGTGCTCGTGGATGCTCGCGTCACCGAGTACCTGCACGAACCGGTCGGCGAGGCGGCCGCCGGGATTGCGCCGTACGTCGCTCGGCTCGTACCCGACGGCGCGACGCTGCAGATCGGACTCGGCCGGGTGCCGAACGAGATGCTGCAGCACCTGCGCGGACGTCGCGACCTGCGGGTGCACTCCGACGTGGTGACGGACGGGCTGGTCGACCTGCTCGAGGCCGGCGTCGTACGTGACTGGCCGGGATCGGTGGTGGCGTCCATGGCGGTCGGGACGAAGCGGTTGTTCGACCGGCTGTCGGCTCCCATCGTCGACTTCCGGCCGATCGAGAAGATCTGCGGGCTGCGCGCGCTCACGTCGGTCGAGCGGATGGTGTCGGTGACACAGGCGTTCGCTGTCGACCTGACCGGGCAGGTGTGCGCGGACACGGACGACGGCGTGCTGTACGGCGGGGTTGCGGCGCAGCCGGTGATGCACTACGCGGCGTCGCGTTCGCCCGGCGGGCGCGCGATCGTCTGCCTGTCGACGGAGTTCCCGGACGGGTCATCGCGGATCCGCTCGGTGCTCGAACCCGACGAGGCGGTGACGATCCCCCGCGCGGACGTGCACTACGTGACGACGGAGTACGGCACGGCGTACCTGTTCGGCCGGTCTCTGCGTGACCGAGCTGTTGCCTTGATCGAGGTGGCGCATCCGCGTCATCGGGACTCGCTGCTGGCGGCGGCGGTAGCTCGCGGTTTGGTGCCGGCCGGGCAGACGCTGCGGTCGCGCGGGCCGTATCCAGGGTCGGAGGAACGGACCGTCGTGCTTCGTGACGGCGCGGTGGTGCTGCTGCGGCCGGCGCGGACCGGTGATGCGCTGGCGCTGCAGGACCTCTTCTACCGGATGCCGCCGCACGACGTGTACACGCGGTTCTTCCGGCATCTGACGACGTTGCCGCTGTCGACGGCAGAGCACCTGACGAGCGTGTCGTTCGAGGACGAGGTGACGTTCCTCGCGGTCGTCGGTGATTGGGGCAGCGAGCAGATCGTCGGTACGGCGTCGTACTTCTTGGATCGGGTGAGCGGTACGGCGGACGTCGCCTACATCGTCGACCCGTCGTACAAGGGGCTGGGGCTTGGTACGGCGCTGCAGGAGCGGCTGGTGTCATACGCGCGGTCGCAGGGCGTGCGCGCGTTCACGGCCGACGTGCTGCACGAGAACAAGGCGATGTTGCGTCTCTTCGAGTCGAGCGGCCTCGAGCCACAGTTCCACACCACCCAAGGCGTCACCGAGGTCATCCTGACCCTCTAGCCGGTAGCTGCCCCCGAGGGGGCTGCGCTCAGCTCTGTTTGGATCCAACGCAAGAAGTCATCCAGCCTGCCGGGTGCCGGCGCGTATCCCCAACCCAGCTCGTCGAGCACGCGGGCGCGAGCCGACTCGTCTGCGCCGGCGTCGAAGAGCCACGTGATCGCCTCACTCGCCTGCTGCAACAGCTCTGGGTGATTGCGCTTGAAAGCGAGGACGGCGTCCTCGGGCGTTCCGAATGCTTCCTCCCAGAACAACCCCACATATCGCGATGACAAGGTCGTCATCGCGGGGAACCGCTGACTCAGCTCAGAGTTCGGGATAGGCCGTGAAGACAACTGGCTCCCCTTCGATCAGCATGAGGACAACGGTGACAGCATGGGCCGGGATGGACCTTGACGAGCCCTTGACGGTAACGCGCCCGGTGGTTTCCGTGAAGGTCGATGTGACCGGGTAGCGCTCGCCGTCAGGTAGCGCGTACACCTCCGGCAGGACTCTCTGGTGCTCTCGGAGCACAGCATTGATAAGGCGCTCCGCGGTCGGGATATCGCGGAATGTTCCCGCTCGAGAACGTCCTTGGCGGTTGCGTGCCAGCAGAAAGGCGCGACTCGCACCCACGTGCTTCTGAAGGGTGTGACCCCCGCGCAGCTCCTCATTCGCGAGGTCTACACCGTCGCGAAGCAGTGCCTCGATACTCCGGACCCGCGCCAGCCGCCCAGACAGCAAGGCGCGACGATCCGCCTCACGGAGGGCCTCCTTGTGAGCGAGGAACGGGTCGCGGAGTCGAAACTTCGACAGGCGGCCCGGCCCGAACGCTCCGGCCGCCGCTCCGACGGCGAGGCCAGAGCGGTCGTCCTGCAACGCGTGCGCGATGTCGATCGGGATGTTCCACACGGCGGCGGCGGCCCTGGCGCCCTCGATCAGCTCGTGGCGAGCGTCGTGGCGACTCTTGCCGTTGCCGACGCCGGGCAGCGCGTGCCAGGCACTGCCGATCAGCGACGCAGCACCGGCAACCGTGTCGACACCGACGCGCGCGACGTCACCGACGAAGCGATCGACCGACCGCCACCCGCTCGTTGCCGGCGCACGCGAGGCCTCGTCGTCCAGCGCCGCGGCGCAGATCGCCGCCGCTCGGCGCTCCACCTCGATCGCCTCGGCCTGAAGCCGGCAGGCCGCGGCCCGGAGCGCCTCCGCCCGACCTGACTCGGCCAGCCCATCGAGGCGGCCGAGCTTGGCGGCCAGCGCACTTCGCTGCGCGGCCTCGGCCGCCTGCGCGAAGAGTGACTCCGCGCGCCACGCCGTCTCCTGCGCCTCGAGCAGCGCCCTGGCGTACGGCACGAGCGCCGCTCCGGCCGCGTCGTACGCCACCGACACCCGGCGTACCCGATCTGCCGTTGTGTCGAGCCGCTGCTGGTAGGCGATGCCGGCATCGCCGCGCCAGTCGCCGGGGAACGCGCCGCCGGTCCGGGCCGCGGCCGTGCGCACATCCTCCGCGACCTGCTCGAGCCGGTACGCGCACCGGAACACCGGCTCCGCGTCAGCCCTAGCGAGCGACATGACCCGGCCGGATCACCGCGTTGTCGACGCCGACGTACGTCCGCGCAGCCTGCTCGAGAAAGAGAGCGAGCCCCATCGCGTCCTCGGCCGCACCGAGCCCGACGAGCTCCCACGCGGCCAGGAACCGCCGCATCGCCTCCGCGACGATCGCCGACGGCGCTCCCTCGAGCAGCGACAGCACCTCGCGGCGGTGGTCGACGACCAGCCGCAGCGACTCGGCGGCGTCGCGGAGGGGGTAGGCAGCAAACGACAAGCTCGGCGGCTGCACGTCGATCGTCTGCACGCGCGGACGGTACGAGCCAAAGCGGGTTCAGCGTCGAGCGCTGTCCACAGGCAGGTGGAAGCGCTCGGACTAGCGAGCCGGAACCGGAAGCAGGAGTTGCTGCCCGGCCTGGAGGCCGGAGGACGTCAGGTTGTTGATCCGGCGGATCTGGGCGACGACCTGGCGCGGGTCGTTGTCGGGCGCGATTCGCTGCGCGACCGCCCACAGGGTCTCCCCCGGCTGCACCGTCGTCTGCTGCAGCGTCGGACCGGTCTCGGTGGCGGTGGCCGCCTGGCTGCCGGCCCGGCCGACCGAGATGATCGCCAGCAGGATCAGCGAGCAGAGCACGAGCAGCACCAGCCGCCCGCGCCGGGTCAGCCGCAGGCGAGGCGCCCGACGCGACACAGCCCGGACCGGCTCCAGCCGCAGCCCCGCGGGCAGGGCCACCGGACGCAGGGCGGGGCGGGGCGCCGGGCGGGTCATCGTCGCTGTGCTCATGCTCGCTCCTCGGTCGTGCAGATTCGGTCCATCCGGTCGAACGGCCGTTCGATCGAACGTCTGAGCGAAGTTGTACCCCCTACCGCCGACAAAATCCACAACACGCTCGAACATGTGTTTGATTGTGTCCTCGAATCGCGTTACGGTCCCCGCTGTCGAACAGGGCCGCCGCACGCCGCGGACGGCCGGAACGAGCGTGGGAGGCCCCAGATGGCGACCAAGAGCAACGTGCGGGAGATCCCGGACGGCCCCGCCGACGAGTCCGGCCTGACCCCACGCCAGCGCAAGGTCCTCGAGGTCATCCGCGACAGCGTGGAGCGCCGGGGCTACCCACCCACCGTGCGCGAGATCGGCGAGGCGGTGGGGCTGACGAGCACCAGCAGCGTCTCCCACCAGCTCATGACGCTCCAGAAGAAGGGCTTCCTGCGCAAGGACCCGTCCAAGCCCCGCGCGGTCGACGTGCGGATGCCCGGCGACGTCGACCGGGCGCAGGACGAGGCGGCCGAGCGCGCCGCGCACCCGCAGCCGGCCTACGTCCCCGTCGTCGGCCGGATCGCGGCCGGCGGCCCGATCCTCGCCGAGCAGGCCGTCGAGGAGGTCTTCCCGCTCCCCCGCGAGCTGGTCGGCACCGGCACGCTGTTCCTGCTCAAGGTCGTCGGCGACTCCATGATCGACGCGGCCATCGCCGACGGCGACTGGGTCGTGGTGCGCCAGCAGCCCAACGCCGACAACGGCGACATCGTCGCGGCCATGATCGACGGCGAGGCGACGGTCAAGACCTACAAGAAGCGCGACGGCCACGTCTGGCTGCTGCCCCACAACCCCAACTACGCGCCCATCCCCGGCGACGAGGCCACGATCCTCGGCCGGGTCGTGACCGTCCTGCGCAAGATCTGACAGCAGGGAAACCGCCCACCACGGCGAAGCCCTTCCGCGACACCGCTCGCGAGGGGAACGCACCGTGGTCCAGATCAGCCGCCGCAACCTCTTGTACGGCGCTGCCCTCGTCGCCTCCGCCCCCGCGCTGGACGCGTTCGGGGCGAGCAGCACGAAGACGGTGCCCGGCGAGATGCTGTGCTTCGCGCAGGTCCGACCGCGCACGGCGAAGCAGGCTGCGGCGCTGCTCGCCTTCGACGACACCCACAACGTGCTCGCCGACGGGACCATGGAGTTCCTGCTCTGGCCGGGTGATCGCGCCAAGCTCGACCGGCTCGGCATCCCCTACCGCGTCACCAAGCCGTACCGCGGACCCGACCAGCCGAGCGCCGGCCGGACCAGCGGGCTCCCCCTCCAGCCCGGCGAGCGCACCGGCTACCGCCACTACGAGGACTACGTCACCGACCTGCAGGCGCTCGCCACCAAGCACCCCAAGCGCGCCCGGATGTTCACCTTCCCGGAGAAGACGCTCGAGGGCCGGAGCATGTACGGCATCGAGATCGCCGACGACGTGTCGAAGGCGCGGATCGACGGCCGACCGACGTTCTGGGTCGACGGCTGTCATCACGCCCGCGAATGGCCATCGGCGGAGTACCCGATCATGTTCGCGTTCGACCTGCTCGGCGCCTACGGCAGGGAGGACAGGATCACCCGGCTGCTCAAGAAGATCCGGGTGATCGTCGTACCCGTCGTCAACCCGGACGGCTTCGTGCACTCGCGTGAGGCATCCCCGGCGTTCACCCCGGCGACGAACAACAACCTCGCCTTCGAGGCTGCCGGGCTCGAGAGCGGCTGGCGCAAGAACAAGCGGTCCTTCAGCAATGCCCTGTACGCCGCCGGCGGCACCTCGTCACGCCTGAACGCCGACGCGCACGGCACCGACCCGAACCGGAACTACCCGTTCTACTGGGGCGGCGAGGCGGGCAACGCCGACCCGAGCGACCAGACGTACGCCGGCGCCAGGCCGTTCTCCGAGCCGGAGAGCCGCAACATCGCGGGCGTCATGAAGAGCATGCAGATGACGGCGTACCTCACCAATCACACGTCGGGCCGGCTGTGCATGCGGCCGTGGGGTCACACCTTCGACGCATCGCCGGACGACGCCTTCCAGGAAGACCTGGGCGAGCGGATGTGCGACATCCACGGGTACAAGAACCAGCAGGGTCGGGCGCTGTACGTGACCGCCGGCACGAGCCGCGACTGGTCGTACGCCGCGATGCGCACGGTGGTGTACACGTTCGAGCACGGGTTGGTCTTCACGCCCGACTACGCGAGCGAGATCCCGAAGACCTACGCGAAGAACCGCGGCGCCTGGCTCCTGCTGGCCGAGGCTGCAGGCGACACCCGCAACCACGGGGTCATCACCGGCACGGTCGTGGACGGCAGCGGTGCACCGATGGCGGGCGCCGTCGTACGGCTCACGAAGTCGTTCACGACGCCGGTCGCCGTCGACGTCGACGCGAAGAAGGACGGCAGCGTGCCGGAGTCGATCGCGAGCACGGCGCAGACCGGGCGCGACGGGCGGTTCACGGTGCACGCCAACCCGAGCATGCGACCGACGTCCATCATGTTCGGGCTGCCCAAGGAGCACTGGACCGTCACCATCGGGTCGACCAGGAAGAAGGTCTTCCTCGACCGCGGCGACACGGTGAAGCTCGGCACGATCCGCAGGTAGCTCCCTGCGTCAGAAGACGTAAACGACCAGCAGGACAAGAAGAACGAGGGCTACGACTCCGCCGCCGATGTACATGGTGGTGCTCCTTCGATCGAGTGACGTTCCGGTACTCGAGGTCTGCCCTGGTCGTCCGCGGGCACGCGGCATCGGGGCCCAATCCACCTGATCGGCCCACGCCAAAGTGGGACGAAAGCGCCCAACCGCTGCCGTCGCGGGGCCTGTCCGAGATCGGCGTGCGCGAGCCGAGCGTGTGACGCGAGCGGCTGGCGCGCACGGCGATCATCCAGGAGGTGCCGGCCGGGGGCAGAGCGCCGGGGTGCGAGCTAGGCGGTGGCGTAGTTGGCGAGCTCGGCGGCCAGTGCCGGGCCCACGCGGGCCTGCAGCCGGGTGCCGGAGTCGAGGTGCTCTTCGCTGAGGACCTCGCCCTCGTTGTGGATCCGCGCAACCAACGACCCCAACCCATAAGGCAGTACGACGTCGACGAGCGTCTCCGGATGCGGCACCTCCGTCTCGAGCAGGTCGAGCAGCTCCGGCAACCCCTCGCCGGTCAGCGCCGACACGAGCACGCAGTGCTTCTCGCGCCGCTGCAGCCGGCCGAGCACGACCGGGTCGGCGATGTCGGCCTTGTTGACCACGACGACCTCGGGGATGCCGGCCGCGCCGATCTCGGCGAACACCGACCGCACCGCGACCAGCTGCGACTCCGGGTCCGGGTGCGACCCGTCGACGACGTGCAGGATCAGGTCGGCGAACTGCACCTCCTCCAGCGTCGAGCGGAATGCCTCGACGAGCTGGTGCGGCAGGTGCCGGACGAACCCCACGGTGTCGGCGAGGGTGAACTCGCGACCGGACGGAGTGGCAGCCCGCCGCACCGTCGGGTCGAGGGTGGCGAACAGCGCGTTCTCGACGAGTACGCCGGCGCCGGTGAGCCGGTTGAGCAGCGACGACTTGCCGGCGTTGGTGTAACCCGCGATCGCAACCGACGGCACCTTGTTGCGGGTCCGCTCCTGCCGCTTGGTGTCGCGCGCGGTCTTCATCAGCTTGATCTCGGCGGTGAGCTTCGACTTGCGCGCGCGGATCCGTCGACGGTCGGTCTCGATCTTCGTCTCACCGGGACCACGGGTGCCCACACCACCGCCCGATCCACCCGCGCCACCACCCTGCCGGGACAGCGACTCACCCCACCCGCGCAGCCGCGGCAGCATGTAGGTCAGCTGCGCCAGCTCGACCTGGGCCTTGCCCTCTCGTGACGACGCGTGCTGGGCGAAGATGTCGAGGATCAGCCAGGTCCGGTCGATGACCTTGACCTTGACGATCTCCTCGAGCTTGCGCAGCTGACCGGGCGTCAGCTCGCCGTCGCAGATCACGGTGTCGGCGCCGGTCGAGACCACGACGTCGCGCAGCTCCTTGGCCTTGCCGGAGCCGACGTACGTCGCGGGGTCCGGCTTGAAGCGCCGCTGCATGAGGCCCTCGAGCACCGCCGCACCGGCGGTCTCGGCGAGGGCAGCGAGCTCGCGCATGGAGTTCTCGGCGTCGACGACGTCGCCCCCGGTCCAGACACCCATCAGGACGGCTCGCTCCAGGCGCAACGCGCGGTACTCGACCTCGGTGACGTCCTCGAGGTCGGTGCGGATCCCGGGGACACGGCGCAGCGCCTGGCGCTCCTCGAGGTCGAAGCCCTCCCCCTCGATCTCGTGGAACGGGGTGAGCTCGTCATCGAGGACGACGTCGGTGTCGGCGGACAGCGGCAGAGAAGAAGGAGAGGTCATCGCTGGTTCAACGCCGTGGCGGGGAGAAGTCATCCCGTCCAGCGTGACACGCAGCCGCCCGGATGTCGCCCCGGTTTGGTCAGGGCCAGGCAGCGACGAGGCCGACCAGCTCGGTCCGTTCGGCGTCGCTGAGCACCGCGAACGGCCGCGCCGCCGCCGCCGCCGTCAGCTCCTCGGCCCGGCTCCAGTCGGCGCGGTGCGGCTCCGGGGCGGGGTACGGCCGCTCCCAGCCGAGGAACTCGGCGCCCGCCTCGCCGTAGGACCCGGCGACGTTGGCCTCCAGCGGCCCGAGCCCGACCGCCGCGACGGCGCAGGCATGCACCGACCCACGGTGCTCGCGCAGCACCATCAGCACCTGGCCGAGTCGGCCCGGCACGTCATCCGGCCGCGGCAGCGCCCGCCAGCCGACGAACAGCGGCAGGCCGTACGGCGCCGCGCCGTCGGCCACCCGTTCGAGCAGCTCCAGTGCCCGCTCGACCCCTGCGAGCCCGGTCAGGTTGCGCCGGCCCCACTCGTTGCACATGTCGGCGTACGCGAGGGCGGCGTCACGCGGCGCCATCACGGCGCGACCGGCGTTCCAGTGCTCGGTGACCAACGCCGGTGGGAAGAACGCGAACGCCGCGACGACCACCTCCGCGTCGACGTCACCGAGCGCCCCGCCCCGGCCGAGGAAGTAGAGCGGCCGGCCACGCAGACCCAGGGCCTTGCCGGCTTCTCGCGTCAGCGGATCGGCCATGAACCGGAAGCCGGCGTCGCCGATCGGCTTCTTCAGCGCCGCCGCGGTCTCCTCCGGTGTCACTGCTCTCCCATCCACTCGTCAGCAAGCTCACCCGAAGCCACGATCACCGCGGGGCCCGACAGCAGAACGCTGTCGTCATCGCGCCACGTCACGGTCAGGCGACCACCGGGTACGTCGACGATGTACGCCGTGCCGCGCGGCGACCCGAGCCGCAGCGAGGTCGCGACGACCGCGGCACACGCCCCGGTGCCGCAGGACCGCGTCTCGCCGACACCACGCTCGTGCACCCGCATCCGGACGTGTGCCTCGCCGACGTCCTCGACGTACTCGACGTTGAGGTCCTTGCGCGCCGGGTCGAGCACGCCGAGTGCCTCGACCGACGGCACGTGGACGACCGCGTGCGGGTTGCCCATGTCGACGGCCGTCGCGATGACCCCGTCGATGTCCACCGGGTCACCAACGACAGCGGGTCCCATGTCGACGGCGATGTCACCGGACGCCGGTACGTCGACCTCGCGCACGCCGCCGCGCGTCGCGAGCCGCAGGTGGCCGGGCGGCACGAGGCCGGCCGTCACGAGGTAGCGCGCGTAGACCCGCACGCCGTTGCCGCACATCTCCGCGATCGACCCGTCGGCATTGCGGTAGTCCATGAACCACTCGGCATCGCCGTGCTCGCCGTCGACGGCAACCGTGCGGACGACGCGCAGGACGCCGTCGGCGCCGATGCCCGCGCGGCGGTCGCAGATCCGGCGTACGACGTCGTGGGTCAACGTCAGCCGACCGTCAGGGTCAGGCAGCAGCACGAAGTCGTTCTCGGTGCCGTGTCCCTTGAGGTACCGAAGCCCAGCCACCGGACCAGCGTAAGCCGGTCAGACAGCGGCAGTACGCCGCCGAGCCAGGACCAGGCCGCCGCCGATGGCGACCGCAAGCAGCGGCAGCAGGATCGCGAACGGGACCTCTGGCACGACCACGTTGGGGTCGATCGCGCCGACGGCAACCGCGTTGACGTCCTCCCCAGGTGCGCAGACGCCCCAGGTCGGGCCGGTGCCGGCGTCCGGTACGACATCGGAGATCGCGGTGAACACCAGGCCCGCGCCGAACACGCTCAGGCTCGGTTCACCTGCACGCAGCGGCAAAGAAGTGGAACAACGTCCCAATTGCCGCGGTTAGGCGTCCGAGCGCGGCACCGGGATCGCAGGTGCAGCCGAGTCGCCGGGCTCGAGCATCCCGCCGCGCCAGCCGGTGCCCTGCTGCAGCAGCCAGCGGGCCCGGTCGGCGCGCTGCGGCGACGCGTAGAGGAAGCCGTGCGCGCGGTCGCAGCCGAGCTCGATGAGCCGGGCGCTCTCCGCCCACGACTCCACGCCCTCCGCGACGACGTACAGGCCGCGGGCGTGCGCGAGGCTGATGACGCTCGCGACGATCGTATCGTCGTCGAGGTCGCCGCCGACGCCGCGGACGTAGCGCTGGTCGAGCTTCACGGCGTCGACCGGCAGCTCGTCGAGCGCGCCGAGGGTGGAGTACCACGTGCCGAAGTCGTCGACGGCCAGCATGATGCCGCAGTCGTGCAGCGCGAGCAGGAGTGGCACGGCTCGGTTGCCGAGCATCGTCAGGGCGCCCTCGGTGACCTCGATACCGAGGCTGCCGGTAGGCAGCTCGAACTCCTCGATGAGCCCGCGCACCTCCTCGACGAAGCCGGCGGCGACGAGCTGCGACGCGCTGACGTTCAGGAAGAGCTGCCGCACGGTGCCGTTGAGGCGCTGCCAGCGCGCGGCCTCGGCGGCGCCCTCCCGCAGGACCCACGAGCCGATGGCGACGATCTCGCCGCTGTGCTCCGCGAGATCGAGGAACGCGAGCGGGGCGAGCATGCCCTCATCGCCCCGGTGCCAGCGCAACAGGCCCTCCATCGCGACGATCGCGCCGGTCTGCAGGTCGACCTCGGGCTGGTAGAGCAGCTCGAGGCTTCCGTCGGTCGCGCAGCGGTGAAGGGCCAGGAGGTCATCCGCCCGAAGAGTCAGTGCCGTCATAGACGTAAATGTCCGCCCCAAGAGCGTCCCGGGATATGGCACGACGGAACCGCCGAGCATGACCCGCTGTGACTACCTCGCGATCGGCAGCCGAACGCTCGACATCCCCTTGCCCGTCAGCAAGGTGACCGTGCCACCGCTGTTGGCAGCAAGCGTGCCGCCCTCACTCGGCGAGAACGTCAGCCGCAGCCGGTGCCCTGGCGCGAGCACGTAGTCGAGCGGCAGCGATCCGAACGACGTCCGCGTCACCTCACCGGGCACGACGGGCGCACCGCCGCTCGGCGTCGAGATGCCACGCGGTTTGAGGCTGCTGCGGTAGAAGGCCCGCGCCCAGCCGTAGGAGATCGTGAAAGCCTTCTCCACCGGGCCCTCGAGCGTGTTCTGTGAGACCGAGACGTCGTTGGCGACGCCGGGCGCGAGGTCGTCGATGCGGACCGCGAAGTTGGTGTCCGGGCCCTGCAGCGTGTAGGCCAGGTCGAAGACGACCTGACCCGACAGGCGGGTGGCCTTCTTCACCGGCGCCAACACCACCGACTGGCTGTCCGGGGCGTCACCGGCACCGTCGGCGTACGGGAGCTGGCCGTCACCGCCCCGCAGCGGCACCACCTGGTCGGTGGTCTTGACCGGCCACGAGCGACTGCCGGTCCACGTGCCGGTGGCGCCCTGCACCTCGACGGTCGGCGTGTCCAGCGCACCGGCCGGCACGCCCTTGAGGAACTGCGCCCACCAGCGGTGCACGGCGGTGCGGTACGCCTGCTGGAACGTGAACGGCAGGATGTGCCCGCCCTTGCGCGCGTGGTCCGCGTCGGGGGTGTCGGGGTCGACGTGGTCGCCGTTGAGCAGCCACAGCTTCTTCGGCGCGCCCTTGGGCAGCGCGGCCCACATCTGGCCGGTGTTGTTCATCTTCACGTTGAAGTCGTAGAGACCGTGGATGAGGAAGAACGCCGCCTTGGTGCCCTTGGCGTCCTTGGCGAAGTCGCGCTCCGTCCAGAACGGCATGCTCGCGTCTTGGTACGTCGGCGCGTAGCCGGCGTCGGTCGCGAGCCCGAGGGTCGCGATGCAGGCCTTGCGCTCGGCGATGCGCGCCGGCAGGAGTGGGTCGTCGGTGCCGGAGTTCTGGGTGTCCTCGCCGGCCAGCGCGGCGGTGAACAGCGCCGGGGTCGCGGCGTGCCCCTGGGAGGCGACCCCGTTGAGGAAGTGGTAGTCGTACCAGCGGTCGATCGCCCGGATCGGCACGACGGCGGCGACGGCGTTCTTGTGCCGGCCGCTGATGGGCTGTTCGACGGCCGCGCCGTTGGCGAGCGTGCCGTCGTAGCTGCCGCCGGTCAGGCCGACCTTGCCGTTGGACCACTTCTGGTCGGCGATGTGGTCGATGACGTCGACGGCGTCGAACACCTCGTCACGGTCGCCGTAGACCTGGCAGCCGCTGGTGTTGCGGGTCCCGCGCAGGTCCATCAGCGCGACGGCGTAGCCGCGTGGCACGAAGTACGACGCGTAGAACTCCGGGAACGGCGTGGTCTTGCTGCAGCCGCCCGCGACGCTGCCCGGCGCGTGCAGCACCAGCGAGTGCGGCGTCTTGCACTTGCCTTCCCAGCCGCGTCCGAGCGTGTTGAAGTACGGCGACGCGTCCATGATCGTCGGCAGCTTCACGCCCGGCTTGGTCTTCGGCCGGATGATGTCGACCCAGATGGTGTCGTGGCCGTTGCGGCTCGGTACGAGCGCGTGCTCGACGACCGCGTCCTTGTAGGAGTACTTCGGGCCGTCGATCTTGTCCATGTCGGGCAGCCGCTTGGACGACGCCTTCCCGGGCTGGCTGCTGACGGCCTTGGCCGGACCCGTGCTGGTGCCGTTGACGGCCTGCGGCACGGTCTTCTCGGCAGCACCCACGGAGGCAGCGAGCGGGACCAGCACGACGGCAGCGGTCAGCAGGGCAGCGCTTCGAAAGCTGGTACGGCGAGACATGCGGCCTACTTCGACGCCACCGCCGCGATTCCCTGCTCGAACAGGTCGGCTTCGGGGTCCAGCCAGGAGATCCGCGGGTCCCGCCGGAACCAAGCCCGCTGCCGGCGTACGAACCGCCGGGTGGTCGTCTTCGTCATCTCGATCGCCTGGGTCTCGTCGTACCGGCCGTCGAGCATCGCCAGCACTTGCGCGTAGCCCAGCGCCCGGCTCGCGGTGACCCCGCCCCGCAGTCCCTGGGCCGCCAGCGCGCGGACCTCGTCGACCAGGCCGGCCGCCCACATCCGGTCGACCCGTTGGTCGGTGCGGGCGGCCAGGTCGTCGCGGTCCAGCCCGAGGTAGGTGACGTCGTAGTGACCCGCGTACGCCGTCATCTCCCCCGGCATCCCACCGGTGAGGAGCACGACCTCGAGGGCGCGTACGACGCGGCGGCCGTTGGTGGGCTCCATCCGGCCGGCGGCGGCCTGGTCGAGGGCGGCGAGGCGGGCGTGGAGGGCGAGGGCGCCGTGCATCTCCAGCTCGGCCTCGAGGGACGCCCGCAGCTCGGGGTCGGTGCCGGGGAACGACAGCTCGTCGAGCGCCGCGCGGAGGTAGAGCCCGGAGCCGCCGACGAGCACCGGGGTGACGTCGCGGGCGAGCAGGCCGTCGATCGCCTCGCGGGCCAGCCGCTGGTACTCCGCGGCGGTCGCGGTGTGCGTGACGTCCCAGACGTCGAGCAGGTGGTGCGGGACGCCGTCGCGTTCAGCCGCGGTCAGCTTCGCCGTACCGATGTCCATGCCGCGGTAGAGCTGCATCGAGTCGGCGTTGACGACGTGGCCGCCGACCTCGCGGGCGATCGCGATGCCCAGGTCAGACTTCCCCGTCGCCGTCGGCCCGACAACTGCAACGACGGCGGCCACCGGCCGACCCTACGGGCCTAGGTGACGGTGGCCTTGATGGTGAAGGCCTTTCCGGCCGCACCGCTGTAGGTGTAGATGCCGACGTACCACCAGCCGGCGCCCGGGTTGTTCAGCGTCACGTTCTCGGTGTTGCTGCCGGTCTCGCTCGAGGCGTCCTTGCTCGCCGTCGTCGGCTTGCTGCCGTTCTTGGTCAGCAGGTCGAGGTCGGGGTTGCAGGAGATGATCGAGCAGGACGGACCCGTGAGGTTCAGCGTCAGCTTGGTCGCGCCGCTCGGGACGCTGACCTTGTAGTAGACGTAGCCGCCCGCCGCCGCGTTGGTGCCGCTGCGGGTCGCACCGCTCGTGAGGGTCGGCGTCACCGGGTCGGGGTCACCGCCCGCGGTCGGGCTGGCGGACGGGCTGCTCGTCGGGCTCGTCGTCGGCGACGCGGACGGTGAGGCGCTCGGGCTGGCGCTCGGGGAGGCACTCGGCGACGCGGTCGGGCTCGGCGGCGCGGTGCCGTCGTTGGCGGCGACCAGGTTCCTGCCGTCGCTCTGGTACGCGACGGTCGCGTACGCCGAGGTCGACTGCGCCTCGGTGCCGCTCGCCGACGCGCACGCGTTGATGCAGCCGTCGGCGTACCCGACGACGACGCGGCCGTCCTTGGTCGTGTTGGCGTCGATGAAGTCGAGCAGGTTGCGGCCGCTGTTGCAGGTCGTGCCGTCCGCGCACATCCAGCCGCGCTGCACCGGGTCGGCGCTGGCCTTGACCGTTGTCCACGTGAGGCCGCCGTCGTACGTCGTCGAGACGAACAGGTCCCAGACGCCGTGCCAGGCGCTCGAGAACGGGTTGCCCGGCGTCGTGCTGCCGAGGTAGGCGACGGCCACCCGGCCGTTGTCACCGGACGTCGCGGCCTGGAACGTGCTGTTGACGATCGGCGGGTCGTAGGTGCCGGCGAGATCCGTCACCCGGTCCCAGGTGCTGCCGCCGGTCGTCGACCGCGCGACGTACGGGTGGTTGTCGCCGTGCTGCCATGCCTCGTAGACCGTGTTGTCCGGCGTGATCGCGACGGACGGGTCGAAGCCCGTCACCGGCTCGGTCGAACCCGGGATCACGTACGACGACCAGCTGCTGCCGTTGTTCGTGGTGATGCCGCCGCCCTGCTTGCCACCGCAGTGCGAGTTCGGGAGGTACGCCGTACCGTTCGGGGCGACCTTGACGTGCCCGTGCAAGCTGCCGCAGGCGCCGCCGACGAGGGCAGGCGGACCGAAGGTCAGGCCGCCGTTGGAGCTGGTCGCGCAGGCGTCGTTGCCGTTCTGCGCGCAGTAGTAGACCGCCCGGTTGTACGTCGCCCCGAGCGGGGCCGCGCCCTTCCAGGCACCGGACCCGATGCTCTCGTGATCGACCACGCCGGCACAGGCATTGCCCATCTGCTGCCAGGAGCCGCCGTCGTTGTCGCTGTAGGACAGCGCGCTGCACTCGCCGGCGAGGCCGCCGGCGAAGGTGCGGCCGCTGGTGCGGTCGGTCCACAGGATCGGGTCGATGTTGAACGTCGACGTCATCGGGGTGACGTTGCTCCAGGTCGCGGCGCCCGTGGTCGGGTTCACGATGATCTTGTAGGTGCTGGCGTACGACTGGTACATCAGCGCGCCGCTGGTGCCGTTCACGCCGAGGGAGGGCTCGCCGGCGTTGTTCACGTTGGGCAGCGAGGCGGGCGCCGCCAGGCTGGTGAAGACCGGCGCGGTGACGCTCGCAGAGGCCGTCAGCGGGGCGCTGAGCAGGGCCAGCCCGGCCGCGGCGAGGACCGCGGCGGCGAGGACGGACGGGACGAGGCGGCGGTGGGCCACGGGGGGGTGCTCCAGGGTGAGGGCGGCAGTGGTTGCTCCCCCTACGAACGGCCGGGCGAGCCAATCCTCGCGCTTTGGCGGGCTTTGTCCTGTTTCATACCCCGACGCGGAAGCGTTACACGCGGGGCCCCGGCGGGCGCAGCTCCCCCGCTAGGGTCGCGAACGTGGGCGCAAACGGACATCCGCTGGTGTCTCTCCAGCACGTCGACAAGCGCTTCGGCACGCTGCACGCGCTCAAGGACGTCAGCCTGGACGTCGCGGCCGGCGAGGTCGTGGTCGTCATCGGCCCGTCGGGCTCCGGGAAGTCGACGCTGTGCCGCTGCATCAACCGGCTGGAGACCATCGACGGCGGAACGATCACCGTCGACGGGCAGCCACTGCCGGAAGAGGGCCGGGCGCTGGCCCGGTTGCGGGCCGACATCGGGATGGTGTTCCAGTCCTTCAACCTGTTCGCTCACAAGAGCGTGCTCGACAACATCACCCTGGGACCGATCAAGGTGCGAGGGACCGACCGTGGCGCGGCCGAGAAGAAGGCCCGTGAGCTGCTCGACCGGGTCGGCATCGGCGACAAGGCCGGCGCGATGCCGGCCCAGCTCTCAGGCGGTCAGCAGCAGCGCGCCGCGATCGCCCGGGCGCTGGCCATGGAGCCCAAGCTCATGCTCTTCGACGAGCCCACTTCGGCCCTCGACCCGGAGTACATCCGCGAGGTCCTCGACGTGATGCGCGGCCTCGCCGACGACGGCATGACGATGATCGTCGTCACCCACGAGATGGGGTTCGCCCGGTCGGCGGCGTCCCGTGTCGTGTTCATGGACCAGGGCCGTCTCGTCGAGGACGCGGCCCCCGACACCTTCTTCACCGCGCCCGAGAGCGATCGGGCGCGCGACTTCCTGGCCACGATCCTGACCCACTGACGGCCGAACGCACCTCCACCGAAGGGAACCACGTGACACCCCGCACCCGCCTCCGCATCGGAGCAACCCTCGCCGCCGTCGCCCTCGCCGCCACGGCATGTGGCGGCAGCAGTGACGGCGACGACCTCGGCTCGGACGACAAGAAGCCGACGTTCGCCTCCGACACGACCATGGGCAAGATCCAGGCCAAGGGCACGATGACGGTCGGCACGAAGTTCGACCAGCCGCTGTACGGCGAGAAGACCCTCAGCGGTGACGTCGAGGGCTTCGACGTGGAGATCGCGCGGCTCATCGCCGACGAGCTCGGCGTGAAGGTGAACTTCGTCGAGGCCGTCAGCAAGAACCGCGAGCCGTTCATCCAGAACGGCAACGTCGACATCGTCGTCGCGACGTACACGATCAACGACAAGCGCAAGAAGATCGTCGACTTCGCCGGCCCGTACTACCAGACCGGTCAGTCACTGATGGTCCGCAAGGACGACTCGGCCATCAACAGCAAGGACGACCTCGCCGGCAAGAAGGTCTGCTCCGTCGAGGGATCCACCCCCGCCGAGCGCATCAAGACCGAGGCGCCGAAGGCTCTCGTCACCCTGTTCGACGCGTATGGCAAGTGCGCGACCGCGCTGGAGAACAAGCAGGTCGACGCGGTGACCACCGACGAAGCCATCCTGCTGGGGCTGGTCAGCAAGAAGCCGGACGCCTACAAGGTCGTCGGTGAGACGTTCAGCGAGGAGCCGTACGGCATCGGCCTGAAGAAGGGCGACCAGGCATTCCGCGACTTCCTCAACGACTTCGTCGAGAAGATCTACGAGGACGGCCGCTGGAAGAAGGCGCTGGAGAAGACCGTCGGCAAGGTCCAGGACTCCCTTCCTGAGCCCCCGGCCGTCGACCGCTACACCTCCGCTTAGCCCGACCGCTAGGACCCTCCGCCGTGCAGCTCTCGACCGTCACCGACAACCTCGACGTCTACCTCGAGGGCTTCGTCGGGACGCTCAAGCTCACGGCACTGGGGGCAACCGGTTCGCTGGTGCTCGGCACCGTACTGGCCACGATGCGGGTCAGTCCGGTGCCGAGCCTGCGGGCGGGTGCGACCGTCTACGTCGAGATCCTGCGCAACTGCCCACTGCCGGTCCTCGCGGTGCTGCTCGCCTTCGGGCTGCCCAAGCTGGGCCCGCCGATCCAGGGCCTCTCCTTCTTCACCTGGGCGGTGCTGGCGATCGCGCTGTACCACGCCGCCTTCGTCTGCGAGGCGCTGCGCTCAGGCGTCAACTCGGTCGCCACCGGCCAGGGTGAGGCGGCCCGATCCCTGGGGCTGACCTTCGGACAGACGATGTCGCTGGTCGTGCTCCCGCAGGCCTTCCGCACGGTCGTGCCGCCACTGGGCAACATCCTGATCGCGCTCACCAAGAACTCCGCGGTCGCCGCCACCATCGACGTCACCGACATCACCAACCAGACCGAGTTCGTCATCAACGACACGGTCGACCCGCTCGCCGCCCTCGCGGGCGCGGCCTTCTTCTACCTGCTGCTGACGCTGCCGACCGGGCTGCTCGTCGGCCGGCTCGAGCGTCGTACGGCGTTCTCCCGATGACAACCGTGACGGCGTACGGCGACCCGCTGGGTCCGCGTGGGCGCCGGCGCGCGCTGATCGCGTCCGTCGTCGGCGGGCTGGTGCTGCTCGGTCTGCTCGCCATCGCGATCGGCAAGTTCGCCTCCGCCGGCCAACTCGACGGCGAGCGCTGGGACGAGCTGCTCTCCACCGACGGCGCGCAGGCGTTCTGGCGCGGGTTGCGGGCGACGTTGAAGGCGGCGGCTGCGGCCGTTGCGCTGTCGGTCACCGTGGGCACGGTCATGGCCCTGGGGCGGCTGTCGCAGCGCCGCGTCGTGCGGGCGCTGGCCGGCACCTACGTGCAGCTGTTCCGCGCACTGCCGTCGCTGCTGCTGATCCTGTTCGGCTTCTTCGGGCTGCCGGCGCTCGGCATCGACGTCAGCAAGTACTGGGCCCTCGTGATCGGTCTCACGCTGTACAACAGCGCGATCTTCGCCGAGGTGATCCGGGCCGGTGTTCTGTCGCTCCCCCGGGGTCAGGCCGAGGCGGCGTACGCCGTGGGCATGACACGCGGCCAGGCGCAGCGCCTCGTCGTGCTGCCGCAGGCCGTGTCGCGGATGCTGCCTTCGTTGGTGGCGCAGGGCGTGGTCGTGCTCAAGGACACGTCGTACGGCTTCGTGATCGGGTACGAGGAGCTGCTGCGCACCGGGCAGTTCGCGGGTGAGTCGACGGCGAGCCTGCTGCAGGCCTACCTGATCGTCGCGATCGTGTACGTCGCCGTGTGCTTCGCACTGTCACAGCTGGCGCGGTGGCTGGAGGGGCGGCAGGCGCGGCGCTACGGGCACGCGGCGGTCGTGGCTCCCGGCGTGGAGGACCTCGCGGTCGTGCAGCGCTGAGCCCGACGTCGTTGATCATCGCCGGAGAAGGTCACCGCTGATCGTCGGCGGACGGGACCGCACCTGCGTTGATCATGAGGAGTCCCGACGTGGATGGTCTGCCGCCGCAGCGGTGTTCTACCCGGCATGACCCCTGCACCCCCCGTGCTGCCCTTGGCCGTCCTGGACTTCGTCGGCATCGAGCACGGGGAGACGCCCGCCGAGGCGATCCGCGGTGCCGCCGGCATCGCGCAGGCCGTCGAGCGCGAGGGCTACGGCCGCCTTTGGGTGTCCGAGCACCACAACATGAAGAGCCTGGCATGCAGCGCGCCCGAGCTGCTGGTCGGCCACCTCGCCTCGCAGACGGAGACGCTGCGCGTCGGCGCCGCCGGGATCATGCTGCCGAACCATGCGGCCTTCAAGGTCGCGGAGCTGTTCCGCACGCTTCTCGCCATGCACCCCGGCCGCATCGACCTCGCTCTCGGACGTGCCCCCGGGACCGACCCGCTGACCGCTCACGTGCTGCGGCGCGGCCTGCGCGTGGACCCTGCCGCCGAGTTCCCCACGCAGGTCGCCGAGCTGCTTGCGTTCCTGGGCGACGGGTTCCCAGAGGGGCATCCGTACGAGTCCTTGATCGTCGCACCTGTGGTCGACGAGCGGCCCGAGGTCTTCGTGCTCGGCTCGAGCGCATACGGCGCGAAGTTCGCCGCGATCAACGGCCTGCGCGCGGTGTTTGCCCACCACATGAGCCCCGAGATCGCGGTCGACGTGCTCCGGGAGTACCGCCGGGACTTCACGCCCCGGGTAGATGGCGACGCGCCTTACTCCGCCATGTCGGTGCTGGCGTTTGCGAGCGATGACGAGCAGGCGCGCCGGGAGTTCGAGGCGGCCTGGGCGCTGACGATGCGCAACCTGTCGCGCGGGGTGCGGGAGCCGCTGCGTCCCGAGGAGGTACAGGAGCATGCCCGGTCCGGCGCCTTCACTGGCGGCGATGTGGACAACGCCCGCATGGTCGTCGGCGAGCCGAAGGTCGTGGTCGAGCGGCTGCTCGAGCTGAAGGCGGCAGCACAGGCTGACGAGATCGTCGTCGTCACGCCGAGCCTCAACCGTGCCCGCCGGACCGACAGCTTCACCAGGATCGCCCACGGCTGGCGCATCGCTGCCTAACGCGGCCGCCGAGCCATCAGGCAGTGACGTCGAGACCGGCTGTCCCCAGAACGCCGCCTCGGTCCCCAGCGGGACCCGCGCCGCACCGTGACGACCAGCCCCGTCGCATCGGCACGCAGAAGACGCCCGTCTCGTTCCAGAACGCGTGTGACCGCTTCACGTTCACGGAGGTTCTCGTGCAGCCCGCGGATGCGCCGGCCAGCGGACCCTCGGCAGCAGAGCGACTCGCGGCAGATGAGTGCGTCTTCACGTGTGTGCTCAGGGCTTTTCGGCGATGATCCGCCAGTTGAGATCAGCGATCTTTGCGCGCTCTGCGTCGGTCCACGCCTGGCCGCCCTTTTGGAGCAGGTCGAGGGTTTCCTCGATCCAGGCGGGGGCGATGCGGATCTTCTCGAGGCCCCGTACGACCCGGCGTCCGCGCAGGATCAGGTCGCGCTTCTGCTCGCACAGCGGCCAGGCCTCGCTCCGTGAGGGAGCTGAGAGCCGGATCATGAAGCCTGCCCGTTCGAGGGCGGCGCAGACGTCGGCCGGGTACATGGATTGGGTAGCTGCCAAGGTCGGTAGGAACAGTCGGTGCAATGCGACGTGCTCCTCGTTGTCCCAGTCGAAGTGAGGCGTCAGCAGGTACTCGGAGCACGCGTAGCGCGCTCCGGACTTAAGGACGCGGTACATCTCCTGGGCGTGCGCATCGAGCTCCTCCTTCTTGAAGAACGGCCAGACGGCTTGGAAGGAGAAGCACCCGTCGAACGTCTCTGAGGGGTAGGCGAGTGGCTCGTGATGGTTGCCGACCTTGAAGTGCAATCGATCAGTCATGGCGCAGCGTGCCGCCCAGGCGATGGCGTTCTCGATCTGGTCCGGGTCGATGTTGTAGCCCGATACCTGCCCGCCAGTCAGGGTCGCCAGGTGGTGTGCGATCCGGCCGCGCCCACAACCCATGTCCAGGAGATGCGACGTGCTCGGACTCTTCAGGACGAGGTCGCCGACGAGCGCGCGCTCGGTCAGGATCTGGTTGTCGTAGAGCCCTTTGGTCTCGTCGAGCATCGGCGGGATGTACAGCTTCTCGAGGTCGAAGACCGACAGCATGTTGTTGAGGACCTTGTAGTAGGCAGCGACGGCTCGCGTCTCATCGGCTGTCTCGGTCTGCTCTCCGGCCTGCATCCGTTGGAAGAACTTGTAGGCGTCGATACAGGCTTGCTTGTCGGCAGCGGGCAGGGTGGCCAGGCGCTTGAGGCCAACTGCGGCAGTCTTGATGCGGTACCAGTCCATGGGTCCCACCTTGAGTCGTCGGGGCAGGTGCGCCGTGCCGGCGACCGTGACGCACACTAAGGCATTCGCCTTACCGGGCGACGCGATCGGGGACCTATCACCGCGTGGGCACGCTGAGATAACCTGAGGCGTATGACTCAAGATGCGGCGGGCACCCGGGCCGCCGTACTTCGGGCCGCGGAGCAGCTTCTCGCGGTCGGCGGGATCGAGGGCCCATCGGACCGAGAGATCATTGCCCACGCCGGCGTGGGGAACAAGTCAGCGATTCACTACCACTTCGGTTCCCGGCGAGGCCTGGTGGACGCCATCCTTGCCGAGCATGGCGAGGTGCTGCGAGTCCGACGGGCCCTTGCCTACGAGCGGCTGGTGGTCGGTCCAGGTTCGCAAGACCTCCTGGGCTTGTGCCAGGTCATCGTCGAGCCGTATGCGACGTTCCTCGAAGAAGGTCCTAGCCAGTGGGCCTTCCTGGCGGTGGCCCAGTTCGTCCTTGAGGACCCGCGCGAGGACCCGATGAGCCTGCCCGAACGATTCCATGACCCGCTCATGACCGTCCTTGCCCTTGAGGTTCTCGACCACCTGTCGCTGCCCGACGAGATAGGTGCCGAACGCGCCCGGGTCGGGGTCGGACACGTGATCGCGTCGCTCGGCGCTCGCGCCCGCCAACAGATCGCGGGCATCGGCGGGTGGACGTACGCACCGCTCGAGCTGTTCACCCCCAACCTGGTCGACATGCTCCACGGATCCCTGGTCGCCCCACCGTCGACGGCAGCTCTGGCTGCTGCCGGATGACCGACTCAGTTCCGTCCTCGAAGATCAGGACGACGTTTCCAGTAGGCGGGCCCCAGTGTCGAAACCGAGCCGTAGTTCTCGGTGCGGTGGGCCGTCGTCGTCGAGGGGCTCGATCCACAGTGGCCATCTCGGGTGGACCTTCACGCAGACAACTGCGCCAGCGCGGCCCGAATGGCCTCCGACCGGCTCATGTGGTTCTTCGCGGCTGCCGCGTCGAGAGCGTCGAGTTCGTCGGCGGTCAGCCGCACTGCCACGACCTGCATGGGTGCGGCGCCACGACCCGGCCGCCCGCGCCCCCGACGCTTGAGTTCGTCGACGTCATAGCCGGCCTCGGCCTCGTCGGCCCACTCCTGGATCTGCTGCTCGCTCACCACGCCAAAATCGTATGACGAAAAACGGGGGATGGCCAGAGCCGACCTGACGACCGCGCTGACAGCGGCATCTGCGGGCGGCGCCTTGGCAAGCCCGGCCGTTACATGTAACGTAGGCGCCGTGGCTGTACGAGAGCGGGTGAGCGCGTACCGGGCCCGGATGCGGGCCCAAGGGCTGCGGCCCGTCCAGATCTGGGTGCCCGACGTGCGCTCGCCAGCCTTCGCCGCTGAAGCTCACCGCCAGTCCGCACTCGTTGCGGCCGCTGACGGCGCGACTGACGACATGGACTTCGTCGAGGCTGTCTCCGACGGATGGGACGAATGAGGCGCGGAGACATCGTCGCCGTCGCCGGCGGTGCCTACGCGAGCAAGCCGCGTCCGGCCCTGATCGTCCAGGACGACCTGTTCGACGCGACTGACTCGTTGACGGTCTGCCCATTCACGAGCACCGACGTCGAGGCACCTCTACTACGGGTGTCGGTCACCGCGGACGAGGAGAACGGCCTCGACCACGACAGCTTCCTGATGGTCGACAAGATGACAACTGTCCGAAGGAGCAACGCACGCACGGTCGTCGGAAAGCTAGAGGCGACGACGCTGGTCGAGTTCGAGAGGCGACTCCTCGTTTTCCTCGGTTTCGGCGCCTGAACCGCCCGAGTCGCGGCATAGGATGCTCGGCCACAACCGCAGCGCTGGCGCTAGTAGCAGGCGGATGCGGCCGGATTCGGCGCCGGTGCTCCAACTGTCGGCATGCCGAGTGAGACGCCGGGTGTCGTGGGGGTGCGGCCAGCGGCCCAGGCGTCGCCCGCTGTTGTCCGACGGTGGCTGAGCAGCGGGTCCTCGGCGCGCAGGTAGTGCGGAGCCGCGCCGGTGACGGCGGTCTCCACGACGTCGCCGGGGCGGACGCCGTCGACCCGCGGCAGGTGCACGAGGCGGTTGTCGCGGGCCCGGCCGGTCATCTGCGCAGCGGTGTCCTTGCGCCCTTCGCCCTGACTGACGAGCACCTCGACGGTGCGGCCCACCTGCGCCTGCATGCCGTCGTACGTCAGGCGCTCCTGGAGCTCGACGAGCCGCTCGTAGCGCTCCTGCACCACCTGCTTCGGCAACGCCGGCAGGTCGGCAGCCGGAGTGCCGGGGCGTGGTGAGTACTGGAAGGTGAAGGCGCCGGCGAAACGGGACGCCTCGACGACGCGCAGGGTGTCGGCGAAGTCGCCCTCGGTCTCCGTCGGGAAGCCCACGATGATGTCGGTCGTGATCGCAGCGTCGGGGATCTGCGCGCGGACCCGGTCGAGGATGCTGAGGAAGCGCTCGCTGCGGTAGCTGCGGCGCATCGCCTTGAGCACGGCGTCGCTGCCGGACTGCAGCGGCATGTGCAGGCTCGGACAGACCGCCGGGGTCTCGGCCATCGCGGCGATCACGTCGTCGGTGAAGTCGCGCGGGTGCGGGCTCGTGAAGCGGACCCGCTCGACGCCCGTGGCGCCGACGGCGCGCAGCAGCTTTCCGAAGGCATCGCGATCGCCGAAGGAGCGGCCGTAGCTGTTGACGTTCTGCCCGAGCAGCGTCACCTCGAGCACGCCCTGTGCGACGAGCATCTCGACCTCGCGCAGGATCTCGCCAGGACGCCGGTCCTGCTCCTTGCCGCGAAGCGACGGCACGATGCAGAACGTGCAGGTGTTGTCGCAGCCGACGCTGATGCTGACCCAGGCGGCGTAGGCCGACTCGCGCCGCGCGGGCAGCGTGCTCGGGAAGACCTCGAGCGACTCGAGCAGCTCGACCTGCGCGGACTGCTCGACCCGGGCGCGCTCCAGCAGCACCGGCAGCGCGCCGACGTTGTGCGTGCCGAAGACGACGTCGACCCACGGCGCCTTCTGGGTGATGACGCCCTGGTCCTTCTGCGCCAGGCAGCCGCCGACGGCGATCTGCATGCCGGGCGTCGCGTCCTTGACCGGCTTGAGGTGGCCGAGGTTGCCGTAGAGGCGGTTGTCGGCGTTCTCGCGGACCGCGCAAGTGTTGAACACGACGACGTCCGGCGTGCTGTCCGGCTGCGCCGGGACATAGCCGGCCTGGTCGAGCAGACCGGAGATGCGCTCGGAGTCGTGCACGTTCATCTGGCACCCGTAGGTGCGCACCTCGTACGTCCGCGCCGCGCTCACGCTCTCCAGGCTACGGGTCCCGCACTGCCCGCAGGAGCTAGTCCTGCCGGCGGCCGAGCAGCCGGCGGGTGCCGACGCCGGCGCCGATCAGCACGAGCGCGAGCAGCGCCAGCAGCGTCGATCCGCCCGTCGCGGCGAGGTTGTCGGGGACGGCTGCCGGGGGCTCCGCTGCCGGGGGTGCCGCCACCGTCGGACCACCCGGAAGGATGGCGACCGGGAAGGGCACCTCGGGCAGGGCGACGCCGATCGCGTGGGCGAGCGTGCCGGTGCCGGCCAGTGGCGGGTCATAGGTGGAGTTGGCACCCGCCTTCAGGTAGTAGTCGACGCCGTCCGGCGTGACCGCACCGCCGGGGATGAGCGCCCGGTACGTGCCCTTCTCCGTGCCCTTCGTCATGGCCACGGAGTAGTAGCCCCCCTTGCCATGCCGCCGGTAGAACAGCGTCACCGGCTGGCCGGCCGTGCCGCCCAGAACCACGGCGCGCACGGCCACCGACCGACCGGACACCCGGTTGCGCACCGCCGAGTGGTAGATCACCGGCTCGGGAGTGGTGACGATGTAGGTCCCGGTCGGAACCCCGAAGAAGCGCAGCACCGAGCGCACCGCCGAGACGTGCTGGTCGGCGCTCGTGATCTGACCCAGGTTGAAGCCGAGCGTCACGGTCTTGAAGCCCTTGTGGGCGGCGTCGCCGGCGACGCTGACACCGAGCCACCGGTCCTTCGCAGCGCCGTCCCAGGCCATCGCGGGCGCGGGCGTGCCGATCGCCGCAGCCGTCGACTCGTCACTGACCGGCTTGCTGTAATCGGCAACCCCCAGCTCCTGCACGATGTGCCGACCTGGCAGCTGGCTGATCTCGAAGGCCGAGCTGCCGAAGATGCCCTTGCCCACCGCGGCCCGGTCGTCGTTGTTCGGCGCGGCAGAGGAGACGTAGTCGGCACCGAGGTACTGCTTGAGGAACTTCTGCCCCTCCGCACTGCCGCCCGGGTTGGTGCGGCCCGGGTTCTCGCCGAGCGCGTCGGCGATGCGTGGGCCGTTGACCATCACCTTGCCGCCGCCGTCGAGGTAGCTGCGCAGGGCGGCGCGGTCAGCGGCGTCCAACTGGCCCTGGTAGCGCTCCCCACCCAGCTCCCAGAGCACTGCGGCGTACTGCTTCAGGGTTGCAGCGTCGGCGTGATCGGTGACGACGGCGTAGGGGACCCCGAGTGCCGCGAGCGCGCCGGCATACGTGGATTCGCCGTCCTGCATTCCGTCGTCGTCGACGACCAGCACGCGCGGCGCCGTCGGGCCGGCCCACAGCGTGCTGCGCTGAGAGTTATTGCGCTCCGACTTCTCGGCGACGGCACCGGCCGGGTCGACGACGGCGAACAGGTCCACGCTGCCCTCGCGGACCGGCGTGTACGCGAAGTCGACCTCGGTCCGGCCGTACGCCGGCACCGGCACCGTGCGCGTCGCGACGACCGGGCCGGTCACGGAGCCGCTGCGGATCTGCACGACGGCCGCACTGACCGCCTTGCCGCCGTTGTTGAAGACCGGCACGACCATCGGGTTGGAGCGCCCGGCGCTCAGGCTGCCCGAGCCACCCGCGGCGTTCGAGGCCCCGCTGACGAAGCCGGCCGACAGGTCCGACTCACCCGCGCCGATCTTGATCACGTCGAGAGTGATGGCCTCCGTGCCACCGGCGTCCGCGCTGTGGTCCAGACCGCTGAACGTGCCCGGGCCGACGTTCGTGAAGGCCCACCCGGTCGACGCCTTGGACCAGTTCGACCACGTGTCCGCTGCGCCCTTGGTGTCCATCTGGCTCGCGGAGTTCTCGAACTTCACGGTGCCCGAGTAGGGACCGCAACCGGCGAAGTCGGTGATGCGCGCGATGTAGTCGCCAGGCTCTGGCTGGATCACGCGAATGATCTCGGGGTCGCCGACGAAGCCGCTGTCCACGACGCCCCCCATCGGCTTGCCCTTGTAGAGCAGCTGCATCTTGCAGTCGCCGACGCCCTTGATCTCGACAGTCATCAGGTAGTTGTTGGGGTTGTTCGTCACGGCGAAGGGCGAGTCGCTTGCCGTCGGACCGATCGCGGCACCGCTGAGCGGGATCGGCGGCTGCGGGATTCCGGTCAACCGTGGCGGTGCACCTGGGGAGACCAACCGGGTGCCGGAGGTGATGCCGGTGGCGGCACCGAAGACGAGGTCCTCGGCGTTGCCGCGGCTCAGGCTGAGCTGCTGCTCCTGGGTGTTGTCGTTGCGGTCCCACTCCATGACGTCCATCTGCGGCCGGTTGGCGTCGCTCTGGGCGTTGTTGGAGCCGAAGTAGACGTTGGAGCGCAGCCAGTAGTCGAAGTGCCAGGCCATGATCCCGGCGCCCAGGAGCTGGCGGTCGAAGTACGGCGACCTGGTCATCTTCGGGTGGATCGGTGCGGCGTTGACCGTGCGGCTCATGTTCTCGAGGTAGTAGCCCTCGATGACGAACTTCCCGCTATTCGGGTTCTTGGCCAGGCCGTAGACGTCCTTCTGGGTCCACTTGTAGCCCGTCCCGTCGTCCTCACCGACCGCGATCTCCTTCAGCGAGACCAGCAGCAGGTTGGGGTCGGGCTTGCTCACGTCGTAGTCGGTTGGCTTGATATGCCGCGGCTGCAACGTCACTGCCGGCATATCGGTGGTGACGACGGTCGGCTGGAGCCAGCCCTGGAACACGCGGCTGGCCGGGTTGAAGCCCGAGGGGTTGGAGCCGGCCGGGTTACCGAGGTACGAGCCGCCGGACATGATGTCCCAGTCGCCGCTGCCCATCGAGGTGTAGCCGGTGTTGTAGTAGTCGGGCTCACCGAGTGCGTGGGCCATCTCGTGGGTAGCCACGCCGATCGTCAACGGGTGCGTGATGTCGTTGAACTCCGGCATCGTGAAGACCCGGTCGACGAACACGCCGTCGTTGGTGGCCAGCCCGAGGGGCTGCCCCTCGAGCGGCGTGCCGGCATCGGCGTCGAGCGAGATCTGGATGGCGTGCGACCACGTGTTGCAGGGGTCTCCCGTGACGGCCATGTCTGCACCGGAGTGGATGATCCCGACGAAGTCGACGACATGGTCGCCGTCGTTGTCGTAATCGGAGTAGTTCACGTCGACGTCCGATGCCGGCACCGCCTCGGCGGCCATGCCGATTCCGCCGCCACCGCCGATGCCGAGCTGGTCGTCGAGGAGGTCGAGGTCGGTCCCGCCGTCGCCGGGCTCGATGCCGCCGTAGTAGCAGCGGTCCTGCCGGGACCGCTGGGACGTATACGGGCCGAAGACGTCGACCTGGACGAGGAACTGGCCGAACGAGTCCTCGAAGTAGAACTCGGTCAACGTCCCGTTGGGGTTGCCGCCGAATCCGTCGAGCAGCTTCTTGAAGTAGTCAGGGTTGCCGGTCTTGTCCTGGAACTGGGGCGCGCTCTGGCCGTGCTCGGCGTCCCACCAGGTCGACAGCATCAGGACCGGGAACCGGAAGGTGCGGATCTCGCCCGCCGCCGCGGCGGCCACCTGCGCCTTGTGCGAGGCGATCTGGAGCTGCCGAAACGTCTCGGTGCGGATGTCCCGGCCACGCGAGTCGGTGAACGCGTTGGGGGTGCGTCCCGCTCCCTTGGCCAGGCCGCGGGGGGCGGCCTTCCCGACGGCGAGCCTGGAGGGGAGCAGCTCCCCCGCCTTGCTGCGCCCGGTGGCATAGCGCCAGACCTGGTCTGCGCCGCGGGTCACCGTGTAGCCCTCGGACTCGAAGGCACCGCCGATCTCGCCCGGGGTCAGCGTCGCCCGGAACGACGTGCCGTCGGGTTGCTTGAGGACCTGGGAGTACGGCGCCGGCGAGTAGAAGTCGGCGAAGGCGCGAGGCGCGGTCGCCGCCTTCTTCGTGGCGGCTGCCTTGGCGGGCGTCTTCGCGTGCGCGGCCATCACCCCGGCAACAGGCAGCACGAGGAGGGCAGCGGTCGCTGCGGCGACGAGACGGTGCGGGCGGCGGGCGGGGAACATGGGACTCCAGTGCAGGCGACGGGTGCTGTCCCTTCCTTCGCCGCCCGTCCGAGATGTCCTGCTTGTCCCGTGCGCCGGTGCTGGTCCGCCCGCTACGCGACCGCGTTGCGGCGGCGGACCGCCAGGCCGAGGCCGAGCACGAGCAGCGCGGCGATCGGCAGGCCGGCTGCGAACGGGATCTCCGGCACGTCGACGCTCGGATCGATGATGGGCGCGTCGCTCAGGACGCCCGCTGCGTCGATCGCCTTGGTCGGCGCACCGTTGATCTCGTTGTAGGCGTCGAGCACGCCGGCTTTGTTGACGAACGCAACCTCGTCCGGCTGCAGGGCCGTGGCGGCCTTCCAGCTGCCGTTCGGCTGCTTGACCGCCGGCACGGTGCGGACCACGACGCCGGCCTGCACGACCGTGACCGTGACCGACTCCACGGTCCCGGTGCGGGCCCACGGACGGAACGAGCAGGTGCGGCAGAACGCCGACCCGGTGTGGGCCAGGTTGTCGCCGCCGTCGTCCTTGACGAAGCCGAACGACGGGTCGGCGGTGTAGGTGCGCGGGTAGACGACCGGGTCGGTCGTGATGACCACGTCACCGCCGTCGAGCGACGGGTCGTTCGCCTCCAGGCCCTCCCACGGCGACACCTGGAAGGCGTCGCTCGTCAGGTGGTAGTCCTTGGCCGCACCGGCGTCGTGGATCTTGCCGTCGACGACGAAGCGGTACGTGCCCGAGGGCACCTGCCCGCCCTCGACGTCAGCCTTCGGCCAGGCGTCGAACGCCTCGAAGGTCGCGGTCCACTTCCACTCCAGGCCGTCGGGCTGCCGCTCGTCGGTGAGCGAGACGCCGTCCGGGGTGTGCAGGGTCGTCACGACCTCACCGCTCTGGTCGGCGTAGTCGACCCACGTTCCGTCAACCTGTCGCTCCACCTTCACGAACGGGTTGTCGGTCCAGTTGTTGCCGCCGCGGAAGGTGACGGCCGCGGCGTCGAAGCGCTGCATCGTCGGCTGCGGCTGCGCGGTGACCGCCGCCGGGCCCCGGTCGTCGGCGCGGGTGGCATCCCAGCCGTCGAGGTAGAACGCCCCGAGCTGACCGAGCGCCGCCGCCTCCGCCGTCTGACGGACCTCGTCGGCGTCGCCCTGCGCCTGGTTCGGCACCGGCGGGATCGGCGTGCCGTCGCTGAGGAAGCGGGCGGCCTGCACGAGGTGGGTGTTCATGTAGTCAGCCGTGTGCGGGCCGTACGACGTCAGCGACTTGCGGTAGGTCTCGCGGCTGGCGAACTCGCGGTAGCTGACGGTGTAGCCGTCGTAGTCACCGGTGTGGCCGAGGCCGACGGCGAGCTTGAACCCCTCCTCCGGCGACAGCTCCGCGTCCGGTCCGGACTTGGTGAAGTTGCCCCACAGGGGGTGAACCGGATCGTCGTACTTTGCCGGGTCGGGCTGCTCGGAGTCCGCGATCGCAACGTTCTCCGGCTTGTCCCAGCCATAGGCATCGTTGTGCACCTGCGCGAGCATGTGCTGCATCTTGGCGTTGGAGATGCCGTCGAGGTTCTTCGCAGGAGCGCGGCACTTCCACGTGGTGTCGGCGTTCTGGGTGCAGGCACCGGACGCGACGTAGTCGTAGCCGTCGTACACGCCCGGCTTGTCGTCGAGGCGGCTCTCGAGGTTCTTGATCAGGTCGACCTGGGCCTCGCAGGAGCACGAGGCCAGCACGATGTCGCCGATGCGGACGGCCTGGAGCTTGATCCGCATGTTCTCCTCCACCGTGGAGAAGCTGGACGCGGAGTAGGAGTCGGGCAGCGGCAGGCCGGCGTTCTTCAGGTTCTCGTAGAGCGGCAGCAGCTCCGGGCTGGGGGCGCGCTCACAGTCCGGGACGGTGCCGATGCCGGGCTGGCCGTCGACGGTGGGCTGCGTCTGGCACGCGCCGTAGCCGGGGTAGGGGTGCGACACCGGGCCGGGGATGAAGCTGGTGACCATCCGGACGGGCAGCGTCGACTTCATGTCGACCTGGCCCTCGCCACGGGCGATCTGGTCGCGGCCCTCAAGGACGCTGTCGGCGAGGATGCGCGAGCCGCGCTCGGCCTGGGCGTAGCCGACGTGCGCGAACGCCTTCTTCACACCAGCCGACGGGCCGCTCGGGTACAGCGGGTGCTGGTTGGCGGCGTAGTAGCCCTCGTACGGACCCTCGCTGGAGCCGACGGCGCCCTGGGTGAACAACAGCGGTGCGCCGGTCTCGCGGTCGACGTACCGCTCGAGCGCGGCGAGGAAGTCGGCGCTGATGAGGTCGTAGCCGTCGAGGCTCTCGGCGTGCTGCGCGTAGTTCATCCACGTCGCGATGGGCGTGCCGTCGATGCCGTCGACGCGCATGACCACGAGACCGTGGTCGTTCTCGTCACGGGGGTAGCCGGCCGGCGTGCCGTCGGTGGCCGTGTCCGGCCCGACGATGTTGGTCTGCACGAAAGGCTGGTTGATCGTCGTCGCGCCGACCTTGGCCGGACGCAGGCCCGCCTCCGCGATCTCGATGGACTTCGCGATGGCCCGCGCGTGGTACTCGAAGAAGCGCAGGTCGAAGGCGTCCTGGAAGACCCAGACGCCGGCGGCCGGCGTCGAGTAGTACGGCGAGTTGTGGTCGTGCGAGGCCGACACCAGGATGTTGTTGTAGGTCACCTTGCTGCCGTGCTCCTTGAGGAGCTCAGCGGCGCGGCGCACGACGAGGTCCTGCGCGAGGTACATGTCGGTCTTGACGAGCGCGACGGGCGGCGTCGCGGCGCTCTGCAGCACCAGGGAGCGCACCGACAGGCGCGAGGCCACGCCGTACGACGACTTCTTCGCGACGGACTGGAAGTTGCCGTCCCACGTGCCGGCGGGGTCGGCGTCATGGGCGTACTGCCCGGCCGACGCGCCGACGTGCCAGGTGTCGTCGACGACCCCGACCCCGGCCTTCAGCGTGCCGGCGGGACCCGCGGCGGACGCCGGTGTGATCGAGGTGACCCCCGCACCTGCCAGCGCGAGCGTCGTGGTGAGGGCGGTCAGCGCCGCGAGCCTTCTCATGCGAGATTCATTCGCGATGCGCCGGGCCGGTCCTGCTGGGCTGCGCCCCCGACTCGCCACCCTGCGCTTGTGACGGCTCACAGTCCGTGATCCGGATTGTCCGGTTCGTACGTCTAAGCGGGGTTCGGAGCCCGGTCGCGCTGGGCCAGCAGCAGCCCGAGCAGCACCTCGGCGTAGTCGCAGGTCTCGCCGGGGGCCGGGAGCAGCCCGCGTCGCGCCGCCGACAGGGAGGCGCAGGACGTCACCAGCGCCATGTGCGTGAAGGCCTGCGGCATGTTGCCCAGCGCGGCCCCGTTGCGGGGGTCGATCTCCTCGGCGTACAGCCCGACGTCGTTGGCATGCGAGAGCAGCGTCGTGAGCAGCGGCTCGGCCTCGTCGAGGCGGCCGGCGTGGATGAGCACGTCGAGCAGCCAGAACGAGCAGAGCAGGAACGCCCCTTCCCCACCCGCGAGCCCGTCGGGTGCGAGGTAGCGGTGCACGAGCCCGGCGGGGTCGGACAGGTCGCGGCGCACGACCTCGACGGTCTGCAACACCTGCGGGGCGGTGCTGGACAGGAACCCGAGCGCGGGGACGAGCAGCGCGCTCGCGTCGGCGGTGTGGACGCCGACCGCCTGTGGGAACCAGCCGTGCTCTGCGCCTTCGTCGAGCAGGTAGGCCCGAAGCAGATCACGCTCACTTGCCCATCGCGCCACATCGCCGGGCAGGTCCTGGGCCTCGGCCAGCTTCACCGCGCGGTCGAGCGCCACCCAGCAGTTCAGCTTCGAGTGCACGAAGTGGCGCGGGTCGTCGCGGATCTCCCAGATGCCCTGGTCCGGCAGCCGCCAGCGCTCGACGACGATGTCAGCGACGCCGGCGAGGAAGTGCCAGTTGTCCTCGGTCAGCTCACCGCCGGCTTCGCCGTAGAGGTACGCCGCTTCGAGCAGCTGGCCGTAGCAGTCGAGCTGCATCTGCTTGACGGCCCCGTTTCCGATCCGCACGGGCGCGCTGTCCCGGTGACCGCGCAGGTGGGTCAGCTCGAGCTCGGGCAGCGAGCGCTCGCCGCAGATGCCGTACATGATCTGGAGGTCCTGCGGGCGGCCGGCGCCGGTGCGCTCGAGCCAGGTCTTGAACGCCGTCGCCTCGCGGTCGAAGCCGAGGACGAACAAGCTGATGAGGGTCAGCGTGCCGTCGCGGATCCAGGTGTAGCGGTAGTCCCAGTTGCGCTCGCCGCCGAGCTGCTCCGGAAGGCTCGTCGTAGCGGCGGCGATGACCGCGCCGGTCGGTGCGTAGGTCAGCGCCTTGAGGACGAGCGCGCTTCGTCGTACCTCTGCTTGGTAGTCGCCTTCGTAGCGGCAGCCGGCCATCCACTGCTGCCAGAAGGTGATGGTGTCCTGCAGGCGGCGGGCGAGGGTGATCTCGTTCGGTGCGTCGGCCGGGTCGCGCACGACGTGGCTCGACGTCCAGGCGGCTTCCACCCAGACCGTGTCGCCCTGGTCGAGGGTCCAGGTGGCGCGGACCGCGTCCACCTCGACCGCGAGCGGCCGGGTCGCCGTCACGTGGATCGCGTCCGGGCCGCCGACGACGTCCGCCGTGTTCGGGCTGGTGAGCCGGTGCCGTGGGATGACCGCGCCGTACTCGGGTCTCGGCGTGCAGGAGACGGTGACCGTGACGCTGCCGCTCGTGCAGACGAGCCGGCGGAGGAGGGCGTGGTGCGGGATCGGCGTTCCGTCGGCGTCGGCGCGCACGGGCATGCAGTCGGTGACCTCGAGCTCGCCGCTGCTGCCGATCAGGGTGGTGACGAGGACGTTGGTGTCCTCGATGTACGCCCGGTGGGTGCCCGTCAGCTCTGACAGCACGACGTCGAACGAGCCGCCGATCTCCGGGTCGAGGACGCGCGCGAACACCGAGGGGGCGTCGAACCGCGGGAAGCAGGCCCAGTCGATGCGCGCGTCGCGGGTGACGAGGGCGCAGGAGTGGCAGTCGCCGAGGAAGGCGTGGTCGGCGATCTCGTCCGTCGTCACCGGGTCAGAGGGCGAGGGTCTGGACGAGGTCGCGCGCGGACGGCCCGCCCGCCTCGATCGCGAGGTCGATCGCGCGGGAGATGTCGAGGTCGGAGGCAAGGGCGTCGAGCACGGCCGGCTCGGCCGCGGTCGAGCTGCCGGGGCGGCCGGCCGCGACGTGCAGGGCGTCGAGCCGTGCCGCTGCGCCGGCGAGGGCGTCGGGGGTGTAGTCCCACGGCGCGTTCCACGCCCGGTCGAGCAGCAGCATGCGCACGGTGGGTCCGCTCGTCCGGGCGACGAGGTCGCTGACGAAGACGAGGTTGCCGGTCGACTTCGCCATCTTCTCGCCGTCGATGCGCACGGTGCCGACATGCATCCAGGAGCGAGCGAAGGGCGTGACGCCGGTCGCCGACTCGGCCTGGGCGGTCTCGAACGCGTGGTGCGGGAAGCGCAGGTCGGCACCGCCGGCGTGCAGGTCGAGCGATGGGCCGTACGTCGACAGTGCCATCGCGGTGCACTCCGCGTGCCACCCCGGGCGACCTGGTCCCCAGGGGCTCGGCCAGGCCGGCTGGTCGCCGTCGCTGCGCTGCCAGACCGCCTGGTCCAACGGGTCGTCCTTGGCCGGGTCGTCGTTGCGACCGCCGTTCTGCGCCAGGAGCTCGACGGCGTCGTCGCGGAAGAGCCCGGCGCGGTCCGCCACGGGCCCGCCGCGGAAGTAGACGCTGCCGGCCGAGACGTAGGCGCTGCCGTTGGCCAGCAGCGTGGCCGCGAGGTCGATGACCTGCCGGACGAAGGTGTGCGCGCGGGGCTCGAACGTCGGACGGCGTACGCCGAGGGCGTCCATGTCGCGGTCGAAGTGGAACTGCTGGACGGCCGCGAACCGGTCGTAGTGGGCGCCCGCGCGAGCCGCGGCGTCGAAGAGCACGTCGTCGACGTCGGTGACGTTGCGGCAGACCTCGGGGTGCACGCCGAGCCGGCGCAGCACCCGATCGACGGCGTCCACCCAGACGAACGTCGCCGCGTGCCCGAGGTGGGTGACGTCGTAGGGGGTCACGCCGCAGACGTAGATCCGGGCCCGCCCGACGACGGACAGCGGGGTGCCACCGAGGCGCAGGACGGGCGGGCGGCTCGTGGCGTCGGTGCTGGTCGGAGCGGTCACCCGCCCAGCCTGCCACCCCCCGTTGGGCAGGGACTCGCCCACCGGTGTCGAAGACTGCGCCACCTAGCAGCCTCGGAGGCCCGCCGTGCAGTCCCGTCTCGCTCTCGTCCCGGCCATCGCGCTGGTCGCCCTCGTCTCGCCCATGGCGAACGCAGCCACCAAGCCGGCCAAGGTCGCGCCGTCGTGCAACACGATCACCGACCCGGCCGGCGACACGTTCGCCGTCCGCTCCCAGGACCAGCAGGGCGCCTACGGGCCGCAGGAGGACGGGCTCGACGTCACCAGCGGCGACCTGGCCAGCGACGGCAAGGTCGTCACGGCCGTCGTACGCATCGCCAAGCTCAGTCGCTCGATCGCGCTGTCCCCGACCGGCATGTCGGCGGGGATCGAGTTCACGATCGGCGGCAGCGACACCATCGTGCGCCTGCAGGCCGTCCTCGTGACGGGCCAGGCCGACCGGTTCGAGGTCACCTCCATCGCGGCCGATGCGGTGCCGAACACCCCCTCGACGTACGTCGGTGCGGCCACCGGCGTCGTCGACCTGCCGAAGAACGAGGTGCGCATCTCGGCACCGGTGGCGCTGCTCGCACCGTTCGGGCCGGTCACCAAGGGCACGAAGCTGTTCCCGGGCGACGCGCAGTCGGCGACGACCGGCCGCGCGACGCCGGTGAGCACCACGACACCTGGCGCGCCGGCGTCGACGCGCGGTGCCTTCGCCGACGTGGCCATCGGCGGGAAGCCGGTCGTGGTGGGCGCACCGTCCTGCGTCGTACCTGGCAAATAGCGGTCTCGCCCCGCGGCGAATAGCCGCGGGCATCTCGTACGCCGGCTGCTTGGATGCGTTTCGTGTCCACGCTGCTGAACCGTGTGCTGCCGGCGAACCCGCTGGCGCGTCGGCTCTCGGTGCAGTCGATCCTGTTCGCCGTCGGCGAGGGGGCCTTCCTCACCGGCAGCGCGGTGTTCTTCACCCGCATCGTCGGGCTGTCCGCAGCGCAGGTCGGCTTGGGGATGACGATCGCCGGGATCGTGTCGTTCTTCTTCGCGGTCCCGCTGGGGCGGCTGGCGGACCGGGTCGGCCCGAAGCGGATGTGGTGCCTGGGTGCGCTCGCGAACGCGCTGCTCTACCTGACCTGGCCGGTCATCTCCGGGTTCGCGGCCTTCCTGGCCATGATGATCCTGCTGAAGCTGGCCGACGTCGGCGGGAGCGCCGGTCGTGGTGCCTACATGCTCGACGTGTTCTCCCGAGAGGAGCGCATCCGGTCACTGGCCTTCATGCGGTCGGCGCTGAACATCGGCTTCACCCTCGGGGCGCTGATCGGCGGGGTCGCACTGGCGATAGACAGCGACGCGGTCGTCCGCGCGGTGCCGCTGCTCGCCGGCGCGATCCTCACGCTCAACGCCTTCCTCATCACGAGGCTGCCCGATGCGTCGCACAGCGACGGTGCGGCTGTGCCCGCGCACGTCATCCCGACCGGTGCGCTCAGGAACAAGGGGTTCCTCGCGCTCAACGTCTGCAGCGGGGTTCTGGTCACCAACCAGGTGCTTCTCAACGTCGTTATCCCGCTGTGGCTGGTCCAGCAGACCGACGCGCCGCGGGTGCTGCTGGCCTACCTGTTCGGCACGAACACGGTGCTCGCCGTCCTGCTGCAGGTGCCGGCGTCACGGGGGTCCGAGACGGTCGCCGGCGCCCTGCGGGCGGCTCGGATCAGTGCGGCGTTCTTCGTGGTGTCGTGCGGCATCGTGTCCGTCACCCACGACACGATCGGCTGGACGACGATCGCGCTGGTCTGGCTCGGGCACGTCACGGTGACCGGGGCGGAGCTGTTCCAGTCGGCGTCCCAGTGGGGGCTGATAGCCGAGCTGTCGGATCCGCACCGGCGCGGCGAGTACCAGGGGGCGGCGCGTCTCGGCGGGACCGTCGGTCAGGTGTGGGCGCCGGCGGCGTACACGTTTCTCGCGATCGAGTGGGGCCCACCGGGCTGGGCCGTCATCGCGGTGATCGTGGTCATCGCCGCCGTGGGCATGCACCCTGCGACCCGCGCCGCGGAGCGGTTCCTGCAGCAGGAGGAGCAGTCGTCGGCGCCGCAGGTGGCGTGAGGTCCTCCTCGAGGGGCGGCCGCTACTCGAGGGCAGAAAGCCCGTCGGTGTCGAGGATGAGCGCGCGGGTGTCGGTGCCCTCCTGCTCGAGCTCCTCCTTGACGATCCGGAACGCGAGGCCGGCGCCGTAGCCCTTGCGCGCGAGCATCCCGGCGAGGCGGCGCACCCGCGCATCGGTCGCGAGGCCACGAGTGCTGGAGAGCTTGCGCTGCACCAGCGCGCGGGCTGTCGCTTCCTCCTGCTCGGGGTCGAGTGTGCCCACCGCCTCGCGCGCCGTCTCGTCGTCGACGCCCTTGCGCCGCAGCTCCTGTTGGAGTGCACGGCCGGCCAGGCCGCGCCCACGATGGCGCGAGGTCACCCACATCTCCGAGAACAGCGCGTCGTCGATCAGCCCGACCTCGGCGAACCGGCCGAGCACCGCTTCCGCAGCGTCGTCGGGCACACCCTTCTTCGCGAGTACGGCGGCGAGCTCGGCCCGGGTGCGGGGCGCGAACTCGAGCTGGTGGAGGCAGATCTGCCGCGCGACAGACTCCGGATCGGCCTCTGGCTCAGGTGGCCCGTCGACCTCCGGCGGCTCGCGATCCCGGCCGCCGCGCGACCGCGAAGAGCGATCGAACGACGACCGGGACCCGAATGCCACTAGAGGTCCGCCATCAGTCAGCCTGCGACGGCACCAGGTCGATCGGGACCGGAGCCACCAGGTCGATGCTGTCGGCGTCCAGCACCGGGCCGATGCCCAGCTTCTCCTTGATGCGCTTCTCGATCTCGTTGGCGAGGTCGGGGTTGTCGCGCAGGAACGCCCGTGCGTTCTCCTTGCCCTGGCCGAGCTGGTCGCCTTCGTAGGTGTACCAAGCGCCCGACTTGCGGACGATGCCCTGGTCGACACCGAGGTCGATCAACGACCCTTCGCGGCTGATGCCGATTCCGTACAGGATGTCGAACTCAGCTTGTTTGAAAGGCGGCGCGCAGTTGTGGACCACGACGTCGTTTGCGACGAGGTTGTGGTGCTCCTCGACCTCGACGTCGAACGTGCGGGCCCGCCGAATTGGCAGGACTTCGCGAACCGCCGCGAACGCGAGCTCCTCCGCCAGCACGCCCTGCAGGAAGGCGTCATCGAGCGCATCAGCGATAGCAGCGACGCGGTTACGCCGCAACCGGCTGGCTCCCAAGACCTGGCGCATGCCACCGCGCGGGTCGCCGGCGCGGTCACCGATCATTGCCGCGGCCTCAACAGCCGTCAGCCCGCGCTGCGCAAGGTGCGCAAGCACCGGCTCGATGTGCTCAGGAGACAGGTAGCCGCTCTGCGAACCGCGACGCCGACGCGTGTCGCTGGTGGCGAGGTACGCCTCTACTTTCTGCCCGCGCGGACCCCACATCGGAATGGCCCGGGCGAATGCGCTCACATTGTCATCGCCGGTAACCCGGACATCCCAGCTCGGGCGCTTGGAGACGATCTGTCGACCCTCGATGAGGCTCGGCCGCCCCTGGGTCCGGTCAAACCTTCGAAGGCTGCTGGCGATGCCCCAGCGGAGCAGCAGCCAGTGGATCTGGTGGGCCAGCTGCTCTGAGGTCGTCGAGAAGCCGAGGCGCAAGCCACCGGTCTGCTCGACGCTGGCCCAGCCGTCGCTCTCGAAGATGCCGAACAGCAGGTTGCCCACGATGTCCGGCGCGATGTCGGGCGCGAAGAACGGCGCCGGGATGGTCTTCTCCCACGCCAGCTTCCCGTGGATGCCCGCCTCCCGGCACAGCGCGAGCAGCGCGTTCGTCTCACCCGGTCGGTGTGAGTAGCTCTTGCAGTTGTCATGTGCGGTGTCGTGGACCTCGCAGCCGAGTGAGCGCGCGATCGCGGCAACATCGTCGTGCAGTGACTGCTCAATATTGGTGAAGTGAATGGGCGTCTTGCCACCGACGTAGCCATCCCCGATGAGGTAGCCGAGCATCCGTGCGTGCTCGACCGGCATCGGGCGTTCGTCGCCGAAACCAAGGAACTGCCGCGGACGCGCGACCTGGTCACCGGGCTGCAGCTCGCCGGCCAGCCGCCAGCCTCGATCGGTCAGCACCTTGTGGTCCGGGGTCACCCAGATCTGCGCTCCTCCGCGCAGCCGCAGGCCGAGCACGTCCTGCTCGCCCTGGTCGAACCACGACACGACCGGTCGGACGTGCAGGGTGCTGTCCTTCGCGGTCGACACCACCGACACCGGCAACTTGCTGTCGACGATGTCCTCGATCCGATGCGTGAGCCCGCTGATCGGGTCGAAGACGAGGGTGCCCTCGGCGAGGCACTTGTTCTTCACGACCTTGACGCGGGTGCGGTTGCCGACCGCATCGGTGCCGTCCTTCAGCGTCTCGATGCGACGGATGTCGAGCCGGATGGACGCGTAGAACTTCAGCGCCTTCCCACCCGTGGTGGTCTCAGGTGAGCCGAACATTATTCCGATCTTTTCGCGGAGCTGGTTGATGAAGATGACGGTCGTGCCGGTGTTGCTGATGGCGCCGGTCATCTTGCGCAGCGCCTGGCTCATCAAGCGCGCCTGCAGGCCGACGTGGCTGTCGCCCATCTCGCCCTCGATCTCGGCCCGAGGCGTCAACGCGGCCACCGAGTCGATGACGAGGATGTCCAGAGCGCCGGACCGGATGAGCATGTCGGCGATCTCCAGCGCCTGCTCACCGGTGTCCGGCTGCGAGACCAGCAGTGCGTCGGTGTCGACGCCGAGCTTCTTCGCGTACTCAGGGTCGAGCGCATGCTCCGCGTCGATGAACGCCGCGATGCCGCCGGCAGCCTGCGCGTTGGCAACGGCGTGCAACGCAAGCGACGTCTTCCCACTCGACTCGGGGCCGTAGAGCTCGATCACGCGGCCGCGCGGCAGGCCGCCGATGCCGAGCGCGACGTCCAGCGCGATGGCACCCGTGGGGATGACGCCGATCGTGGCGCGCACCTCGTCGCCGAGCCGCATCACTGAGCCCTTGCCGAAGCTCTTCTCGATCTGACCGAGCGCCATGTCGAGCGCCTTCGCGCGGTCCGGTCCTGCCATCTGTGTCTCCGTAGGTCTGGACGAGCGTGCGGCTCGTGGCGGCTGTCCGATCGGCGGTGACGCTAGGAGCGGCGTACGACAGAAGCACCCGTCGTACGCCGACCTGTGGACACCCGGACAGGACGCACGCTAACCCGAACACCCGTTCGAACAGCAGCGACACGCCGGAGCTATCGGGAGCGGGCGGTCTCCTGGGCGGCGACGACGGCGCGCCAGACGTCCTTGGTGTCGTCGCCCTCCTTGAGCGCCTGGTGCACCGTCCGGCCGCCGAGGGTCGCGAGGACCTGATCGCGCGCATAGGAGTCGGCGTACGACGGCCCGAACAGCCGTTCCATCCGGTCCCAGAAGTCCGTCAGCCGCACGCCGTCGAGGCTACCCAGCGGTGGGCGGTGGAGCAGGTGCGCACGTCGGGTCCACCGCGGCCGCACCTGCCGGCCGCGTCCACCTGCCGACGTACCCGCCGTTGACGGCCATGCCGTCGTACGACATCGACCCGGTGGAGCCGGCGAAGCCGCAGGTGCCGCTGACGATCTTGGCGCGCGCGGTGAACTCCAGGTCGCTCGTCACGTGAACGTGGCCCTTCGTCGTGAGCGAGCCGATGCGTGGCGCGCTCTCGAGATCCGGGTAGTAGGTGCCGTAGAAGATCTCGGTGTAGTCGCCGTCCATGGCACCGCTGGTGGCGATGGTGGCGACGCCGTGAACCACGGTGTGACCGGTGAAGGCTCCGTTCCAGATGGACCCACCGGTGAACGTGACGGTGAAGACGTTCGGATCGCTCGTCTCCTTGACGTCGGAAGGGACGAAGCCCGCCTCGTTGACCCAGCCGCCCCGCACCTCGCTGGTCGTGGTCGCCGGCTTGGGCTTGGCCCAGGCTCCGGAGCCGTCGATCACGCTGATGCCCAAGGCTGCCGTCAACAGAACCCGCAGTGCTGCTGTTCGTCGCATGTCGAAACGCCCCCTGACACGCGCCCCCCGGCGCCCGTTGCAGGCAGGTATTCGACGCAATGACGGGATTCCCTGTCGATCAGGCCGAAGGGACGCGGACGAAGCGCGGGTAGTAGAGCCCCTCGTCATCGAGGGTGCGGTCGCACTTCAAGGCGATCTGCGCGTACGTGCAGACGAGCTCGTCGCCGCCGAGCTGCGGGTGCCCCTTGCCGGCGTAGACATGCACGTCGCGAGCCACCTTCGGTGTGTGGACCCGGACGGGATCCGACCACGGCCCCTCGAGAGCCGACGCCTCACGCACGCTGACCGACACCGTCAGCAGCCCCAGCACCGTGAGCAGCCGAGCCGACTTCGGCAGCCGCTTGAGCACCCTCAGAAAGCGAAGGGCCGGTACGCCGTCGACACCGCGGAGCCACGCGGCCGCCTCCGTGAGGACGAACCGGTCGCCGTCGCGGTGCACGGTGAACTCGGTCGCCGGGCTGTCGATGACCGGCGCCGCGCGAGCTGCGTCAACGGACCAGCCGTTGCCGCACCACCACTGCGGATCCCGCAGCCCTGTCGGGATCTGCTCGACCGGCCAGCGGAGCAGGTACGCGAGCCGGGGATGCCGGAACCCCCGGTAGCGCGGCCGGCGACGGATCCGGCCGGGCCGCAGCGCGTGGCCGTCGCGCCAGCCGTAGGCATAGAGGTGACCGCCGTCCGCGACGACACCCGCGCCGGGCATGACCCGGTCGACGACCGGCGGGGTGTCCAGCATCCGCACCACCCACTGCTCGACCGGCTCGTCCGGGTTCTCGATCAGCGCGGCCGTCCAGTCGAAGACGTCGAAGAAGTTGAGCGATCCCTCTGCCCGCCATGCATCGATCACCGTGGGGAGGTCGGGCCGCGCCGATCGGACCCGCATGAAGAACACGACAACGCCCACGGGCGTCCGGGCACCCGCCATCGGCCACAACCAGGTCCCCGGTTCGCTGCCGAAGAAGGGCCGCGGGTCATCGGGCGCACCGCCGAAGTGCGGCACCAGCGGCGCGCTCGACGGGTCATCACCCTGCTGCACACCGATCGAGTTGTGCACCATGCGGGACTCTCGCCGGCTGGGTCCGACGAAGGTGTCGCCGAACAGCCACAGCGTCCGTTCGCCCGACAGCGGCACGGAGTACGCCGCGTCCGCGCCGTGCCAGCCGGGGATGCGGCGGAACAGCCGATCTGCCTCGGGCCACGGCTGACCGTGCGCCAGCCGATGAACGGACACGTCGAGCGCTGCCGTCGCCGGACGCCCTAGCGAGCGGTACGCCGGCGCAGCACCAGCGCACCGACGACCCCGAGCAGCACCGTCGCGGCCACCGGCACAGCGCCGCCCAGCCCGGTCCGCGGCAGCTGCTCCGGAGCGACCGCCGGCACCGTCGGCCGCGTCGGCGCAGCAGCACCGGCAACAGCGCGGTGCGTCGTGAAGTGCACGGCCTGCTGGAACGTCGGCCGGTTCTGCCAGTCGATGCCGCGCACGCCGACGACACCGGCCGTCGTGTGGACGATGTTGTCCTGGCTCTTGTCATAGGTCAGCGCTGCGACGTCGGTCTTCGACTGGTCTGTCAGCGCAGCCTGCACAGCGCTGTGCAGCGAAGCCCGCAGCTGCGTCCGGCAGGCAGCAAGTGTGCCGCCACCGCAGTACGCCCGCGAGTACTTCCCGGCCACCGGCTTGCCGAGCAGCGTGCGCAGGTCCTTGCTGAGGTAGCCGTACCAGGCGACGTTGTTCCACGCCGAGCCCAACCCCTGCCGCGGGTGGTCGTCGATGCCGTGCGGCAGCTTGTCCGTCAGCTCCGCGAGAGTCCCGCGCAGTGCGTCCTTCGGTAGCGAGAAGGTCGTGTCGAGGATGCCCACAGCCGTCGGCTCCCACCACGTGTCCAGCAGGTCGATCGCCGGCGTGTGCGCATAGGAACCCGTGCGAGCCCGGTCGACGCGCTGCCCGCCAGCCGCCACCCACGCGCGCAGCAGAGACACCGCCTTCGCGTCCTGCGCGTCAGCCGGCGTACCGATCACATCGAGCACGTGCGGCAGCACGTACTTCGCGCGCACGTCCGTCACCCCACCCGCGATCATCGCGTCGACGAGCAGCGGCCGCGTCATCTTCTTGCCGCCGGCGATCCGCGACTTCACCTGGTCCTCGAGGGCGAGCGAGCGGTAGACCGGGCCGTAGCCCCAGCCGTTGTCGGCCGCGGAGAAGCCTGGCGCCGGCTTGTTGTTCCACGACACCAGGTAGCCCTGCGCCGGGTTGATCGCGCGCACGTGCTTGTCGAACGGCAGATAGCCCCGGTCGTCGTACGCCGTGTCACCCCAGTGCGGCAGGTCCCAGTCCCAGCCAGGTGCGCGGTCCGGAAGCAGCCCCGAGGAGTAGTAGCCGATGTCCTTGCTGTCGACGTAGAACCAGTTGAACGTGTAGTCGATCGCGCTGACCGCCTTCTGGAAGGTCGGTACGTCGTGCACGTAGTCCGGGTTCTGCAGCCGCGCGAAGCCGACGGCCGAGTCGATCTCGTGGTTGTACGTCGAGCGCTGGATGACGACGGCGACCGGCTTGCCGGCAACCGTCGTACGGATCTGTACGACGCCGTGCCGCGTCTTCAGCACGAGGAAGCTCAACTGCGTCGGCGGCGCCTGCGACGCGGCGTTCGGAATCGCTGTCTCGGAGTGTGTGAACTGCTCCATCGCGGTGCACGTGCCGCCGACGAGGTACGCCGTCGACTCCACCGTCGCCGCTGACCCGTCGACGTTGCACAGCCGCTCGACGACGGTGTCGACGATGTCGTTGGACGCACTGGTCGCGGACCATGCGTAGTCGACGCCGTGACCGAGCTCGACGACCAGGTTGGTGCCGGCGAACGACACACCCCGCGCCGAGATGCCCGGGCCCTGCAGGTCCTGCTCGACGAGCAGCTGCGGGGTGAAGTAGCCCGTCTGCGGCCCGAACACCACCGTCGGATGCCCATCGCTCGAGTGCTTGCCGTCGACGAGCAGCGCATTGCTCATGCCGTGCTGCTCGAGCCCCAGGTTGATCGGCCCGAACGGTCCGTCGATCAGCCCGTACGACGGCTTCGCCAGCGGTGCAGGGATCGGGATGGTCGAACCGCCGGCGTCGGAGCCGCTGCCGGCCGCCGTCGCCGTCGGCTTCTCGTCGATCAGCGCGACACCGGGCAGCGTCGGGTTGACCCCGCCGCCGCCGTAGGTCTGCGTCGTCGGGCTCGACGTCGGCGCCTCGGGGTCGTTCTTCTCGCGCAGGTCGTCGAAGACCTTGCGCGCGGTCGCGTCGCCGTACTTCGCCTTGAGCTGCTGGTACCAGATCGCGTTCTCGGCCTCGCCGCCGCCGCCCTTGCCGAAGATGCCGCCGACGAGCGAGGCGATGTAGACGATGTCGGCGCGGGTGTACGGCGTCGGCGCCTTCTGCAGCGCGGCGTACTCCACCGGGCAGTTCGGACCGAAGCCGACACCGGGCGCGCCCAGCTCCGCGGGGGCCTCACCGGCGAGCGGGCACAGCGCGTCCTGCGCGTCGTTCATCCCCTGCAGCATCGCGTCCAGCCCGCGCAAGAGCTTCTCGCCTTCGGCGCCGTAGCGCTGGGTGACCCGGCCGATCTGCGCCTGCGCCTGCTCCACGGTGTACGGCGCGATGCGCAGCTGCTCCTGGTCCATGTGGATGTTGGCCTCGGTCGGACCGACGAACTCCGCCATCCGCGCCGCGCCGGTGTGCCGCAGGATGTCGGTGAGGAACATCCGGTCCTGGATGTTGGCGTAGCCGGCGCCGTACGTCGTGTTCTCGTACGTCGTACCCGTGATGTGCGGTACGCCGAATTTGTCGCGCTTGATGGTCACACCGGCCTTGGGCGTCTCGGTGCTGACGACGTCGGCATCGGCGACGCCGAGCCGACCGTCCTTGAAGTACTTCGTCAACGCAGCCTCGTCGAGCTGCCCGGGCGAGGTCTTCGACAGTCCGTCGTACATCTCGAGCTGGTCGGCGAAGTTGGCGGGGGTGGTGGCGCTGGCGGTGGCGAGCGCGCCCTGCGGGTCGTCGGGCGTGCTCACGAGGTTGGGCACGTTGGTGACGCCGAGCTCGAGGAGCGTCGGGATGTCGACGTTGCCGCGCGACCCCGGCGGAAGGATGTTGAGGACCTCGCCGTGCCGAGTGTGTGCCGTCGGGTCGTCCGCGGCGGTGGCTGTGGCGCCCGGGAGAGCGGCCGCACCGACGACGGCAGCGGACGCGAGCAGGGCGCAGACGGACAGCTTCACGGGGCAGGCTCCAGGCGGGTTGGATGTCTCACCAGTGTCCTATAGGGCAGGACGAAGGCATGGCTGACGTGACGCATGTACCCGATCGCTCCCGGTTCGAGTCCGGAAAGGCGTACCTCACTTACGAGGAGTCGGATGGGCGCTTCGACCTCCAACACACCGTCGTGCCCGAGGAGATGGCCGGTGAGGGTGTCGGCGGCGCGCTCGTGAAGGCTGCGGTCGCCTATGCCCGGGAGGCCGGTCTCGAGCTGGTGGTGACCTGCCCGTTCGCCCAGAGCTGGCTGGACAAGCACCCTGTCGGATGAGGCAGACAGAATGGTGATGTGACCGCCCTCGACCGTTTCTCGCCGGCGACGCGGGCGTGGTTCGACGGCGCGTTCGCCGCGCCGACGCCGGCCCAGGAAGGCGCCTGGGACGCGATCAGCAGCGGCCGCGACACCCTGGTCGTCGCACCGACCGGCTCCGGGAAGACGCTGTCGGCGTTCCTGTGGGCGCTCGACCGGTTGGCGTCGTCGCCTCCCCCGGAGGACCCGAAGCACCGCTGCCGCGTTCTCTACGTCTCGCCCCTGAAGGCGCTCGCCGTCGACGTCGAGCGCAACCTGCGTGCGCCGCTCACCGGCATCCGGCAGGCGGCCACCCGGCTCGACTTGCCGGTGCCGGACATCCGCGTCGGCATCCGCTCAGGTGACACGCCCCCGGAGGAGCGCCGCGCCTTCGCGAAGACGCCGCCGGACGTCTTCATCACGACGCCGGAGTCGCTCTTCCTGGTGTTGACGTCGGCCGCGCGCGAATCCCTGCGCGGCGTCGAGACGGTCATCATCGACGAGGTGCACGCGGTGTCGGGCACCAAGCGGGGCGCGCATCTCGCGCTGACGCTGGAGCGGCTCGACGCCCTGCTCGAGCGACCCGCGCAGCGCATCGGGCTGTCCGCCACGGTGCGACCACTCGAGGAGGTCGCGCGCTTCCTCGGCGGCGCGCGTGACGTGACGATCGTGCAGCCGCCGTCGACGAAGACCATCGAGGTCGAGGTCGTCATCCCGGTCGAGGACATGGGCGAGCTGGGTGAGGTGATCGGCCCGGTGAGCGGCGGCTCGGCGGCCGGCAACGCGCCGCGGTCGTCGATCTGGCCGACCGTCGAGGAGCGCATCGTCGACCTGATCGAGGCGCACCGCTCGACGATCGTCTTCACCAACTCACGGCGGCTCGCCGAGCGCCTCACCAGCCGCCTCAACGAGATCGCGACAGAGCGCGCCTACACCGTCCCCGAGGACGCGCCCCATCCGCTCGACCCGGGTGGTCGGTACCCGGTTGCCGTCGCCGGACAAGCAGGGATCGGCACGCCGGAAGGCGACGTCGTCATCGCGCGGGCGCACCACGGGTCGGTGTCGCGCGAGCAGCGGGCCGACATCGAGGAGGCGCTGAAGGCGGGCCGGCTGCCGGCTGTCGTCGCGACCTCGTCGTTGGAGCTCGGCATCGACATGGGCGCGGTCGACCTCGTCATCCAGGTCGAGTCGCCGCCCTCGGTCGCATCGGGACTGCAGCGCATCGGGCGGGCCGGCCACCAGGTGGGTGCGATCAGCCGCGGCGTCATCTTCCCGAAGTACCGCGGCGACCTCGTGCAGTGCGCGGTCGTCGCGGAGCGGATGGTCGGCCGCCTGGGGGCAGAACCAGGCATCGAGGCGACGACCTACCCGCGCAACCCGCTCGACGTGCTCGCGCAGCAGGTCGTCGCGATGTGCGCGATGGAGCCGTGGACGGTCGACGAGCTGGCTTCCGTCGTACGACGAAGTGCGCCCTTCGCCTCTCTTCCGCAGTCAGCTCTCGAGGCAACGCTCGACATGCTGTCGGGGCGTTATCCCTCCGACGAGTTCGCCGAGCTGCGACCGCGCATCACGTGGGACCGGGTGACGGGCGTGCTCGCGGGTCGGCCCGGTGCGCAGCGGCTCGCGGTGACGAGCGGCGGCACGATTCCCGACCGCGGCATGTTCGGCGTCTTCTTGGTCGGCGAAAAGGCTTCTCGTGTCGGCGAGCTCGACGAGGAGATGGTCTACGAGTCGCGCGTCGGCGACGTCTTCCTGCTCGGGTCGTCGGCCTGGCGGATCGAGGACATCACGCACGACCGGGTGCTCGTCACGCCCGCGCCCGGACAACCGGGAAAAATGCCGTTCTGGAAGGGCGATGCACCCGGGCGGCCGATCGAGCTGGGGCGGGCGCTTGGTGCTTTCCTGCGCGAGCTGTCGGCGCTCGACGACTCCGCAGCGAGGTTGCGGCTGACCGAAGCCGGCCTCGACGAGCTCGCCACCACCAACCTGCTCGCGTACCTCGCGGAGCAACGCACCGCGACGGGTCGACTGCCCGACGACCGGACGATCCTCGTCGAGCGGTTCCGCGACGAGCTCGGTGACTGGCGGATCGCGATCCACTCGCCGTTCGGCGCGCAGGTCAACCAGCCGTGGTCGCTCGCGCTGACCGCGCGGTTGCGCGAGACGTACGGCGTCGACGTGCAGTCGATGCACGCCGATGACGGCATCGTGCTGCGGTTGCCGGAGACCGACGAGGTGCCGACCGGCGGCTTCGCGGTCTTCGAGCCGGCCGAGGTCGAGGCGGCGGTGCAGGCCGAGGTCGGCGGGTCGGCGCTGTTCGCGTCGCGCTTCCGCGAGTGCGCGGCGCGGGCGCTGCTGCTGCCCAAGCGCAACCCCGGCAAGCGCTCGCCGCTGTGGCAGCAGCGGCAGAAGTCGGCGCAGCTGCTGCAGGTCGCGGCGCAGTACGGCAGCTTCCCGATCGTCCTCGAGACGATGCGCGAGGTGCTGCAGGACGTCTTCGACGTACCCGGCCTGGTGCAGCTGATGACCGACGTCGAGGCGCGCACAGTGCGACTCGTCGAGGTCGAGACGGTGTCGGCGTCGCCGTTCGCGCAGTCGCTGCTGTTCGGCTACATCGGCGCGTTCATGTACGAAGGCGATGCGCCGCTGGCCGAGCGGCGGGCCCAGGCGCTCTCGCTCGACTCCGCGCTCCTCGCCGAGCTGCTCGGGCAGGCGGAGCTGCGCGAGCTCATCGACGCCGATGCGCTCGCCGAGGTCGAGGCAGAGATCCAGCGGCTCACCGAGGAGCGGCACGTCCGTGACGGGGAGGGCGTCGCCGATCTGCTGCGCGTGCTCGGCGACCTGACGACCGCCGAGGTCGTCGCGCGCGGCGGCACGCCGCAGATGCTCGCGTCGCTCGAGGACGCACGGCGCGCGATCAGGGTGCGCATCGCCGGCGAGGAGCGATGGGCCGCGATCGAGGATGCCGGCCGGCTGCAGGACGCCCTCGGCGTACCGCTCCCGGTTGGCATTCCGGAGGCGTTCCTCGAGCCGGTGCGCGACCCGGTCGCCGACCTGGTCGCGCGGTATGCCCGCACGCATGGCCCGTTCCACGCGCTCGACGTCGCGCTGCGCCTGGGTCTCGGGGTGGCGGTCGTCGACGCGACCCTCGCGCGGCTGTCCTCGACCGGTCGCGTGGCGCACGGCGAGTTCCGGCCCGGTGGGTCCGGGCTCGAGTGGTGCGACGCGGAGGTGCTGCGGTCGCTGCGCCGGCGGTCACTGGCCAAGCTGCGCAAGGAGGTCGAGCCGGTGCCGGCGGAAGCACTCGCCCGCTTCCTGCCGCAGTGGCAGGGGCTCGGCACCGCGACCGGCCGCGGGATCGAAGGTCTGGTACGTGCGATCGAGCAGCTGCAGGGCGCATCCGTGCCGGCGTCAGCTCTCGAGACGCTCGTGCTGCCGTCGCGCGTCGCGGGCTACACCGGCGCGATGCTCGATGAGTTGACCGCGTCGGGTGAGGTGCTGTGGGCCGGACTCGGCTCGCTGCCCGGCAACGACGGCTGGATCTCACTGCAGCTGGCCGAGACCGCCGACCTGCTGCTCCCGCCGTACTCCGACCTGACGCTCACTCCCCTGCACGTCGAGGTGCTCGCGGCGCTCGAGGGCGGTGCGGCGCTGTTCTTCCGGTCGCTGTCCGACCGGCTCGGCGCGACCGACGACCCGTCGCTTGCCGCCGCGATCTGGGACCTGGTCTGGGCCGGCCATGTCACCAACGACACGATGGCGCCGCTGCGGGTGCTCCTCGGCAGCGGCAAGACGACACACAGCGGTCGGCGTACGCCGAGCCGACAGCGCTCACGGGGCATCTCCGGTGGACGCGGCCGACCGGTGATGCCCTCGCGCACCGGACCGCCGACTGTCGCCGGCCGCTGGTCGCTGCTGCCCGAACGCGATCCCGACCCGACGCGGCGCGCGCACGCGCTCGCGGAGTCGCTGCTCGAACGCCACGGCATCGTGACGCGCGGGGCCGTGATGGCCGAGCGCGCACCCGGCGGCTTCGCGGCGGTCTACTCCGTGCTGAAGGCTTTCGAAGAAGCAGGGCGCGTACGCCGGGGCTACTTCGTCGAGGGGCTCGGTGCCGCGCAGTTCGCCGCACCTGGGGCGGTCGACCGGATGCGGGCGCTGGCCGCCGTACGCCCCTCGGACGACGAGCCGCTGTGGACGACGCCGGTGCCCGGCGGCTGGGACACGTCCCCCCACACGCAGCGCCAGCGTCAGCGTCGCGACGAGGCCCGCGCCGTCGTGCTCGCCGCCACCGATCCCGCGAACCCGTACGGCGCGGCGCTGCCGTGGCCGCCCTCGGACGGCGGTCACCGGCCGGGGCGGAAGGCCGGCGCGCTGGTGGTCCTCGTCGACGGCGCGCTCGTGCTGTACGTCGAGCGCGGCGGCCGCACGCTGCTGTCGTTCCGCGACGACGACAGCTCTGTCGCACCGGCGGTCGACGCGCTGGCATTGGCGGTGCGCGACGGCGCGCTCGGCCGGCTCACCGTCGAGAAGGCAGATGGCGAGCCGGCACTCACCTCGGCACTCGGTTTGGCGCTGGAGGCCGCCGGCTTCCGCCCCACTCCCCGCGGCCTCCGCCTGCGCGCCTGACCCTGTGCTGAGAGGGTGGCGGCGTGAGCGAGGACGTTGTTGAGCAGACGCGGGCGACCTACGACCGGGTAGCGGTCGACTACGACGCCAGCAACCCGTCACCGGCGCCGGAGTTCGCCACCTTCCGTACGGCCTTCGCGAAGCAGGCGGGCGGGATCGTCGCGGACCTCGGCTGCGGTCCCGGCCGCGACCTCGCCGCGCTGCGCGACGCCGGCGTACGAGCCCTCGGGGTGGACCTGTCCCCCGGCATGCTCGCCGTGGCGCGCGGCCGGGGCGTCGACGTCGTGCAGGGCGACCTGCGACGACCGCCGATCCGCGACGGGTCGCTCGGCGCGATCTGGAGCAGTGCGGCGCTACTGCACGTCCCGCGCGCCGACGTCGCGAACACGTTGGCCGCATGGCACGCACTGCTCCGGCCCGGCGGTCTGCTCGGCCTGTCGACCTCGCTGGGCGGCGGGGAGGGCTGGGAGCTCGTGCCGTACGCCGGTGAAGGGCCGCGGGGCGGCGAGCTGCACCGCTGGTTCGTCCACCACGAAAGGGACGAGCTGCTGGCCCACGTCGCCGCGGCCGGGTTCAGCGTGACGTCATGCGAGGAACGGACCAGCCACCGACAGTGGGCGATGATCCGCGCCACCGCATGATCAACGGCGAGGTACCCGCATCAGCGACCCTGATGCGGACAGCTCGCCGTTGATCATGGCCAGGGGTTACTCCGACGAACGCCGGCGGTAGACGGCGACGGCACCGGCCAGGCCCAGCAGGACGATCGCACCGAGCCCGAGCGCGGTGCTGCCACCGGTGGCGGCGAGGGGGCCGGCGACCGGCGGCGTGACCGGCGGTGCGGCGACGGGAGCGAGCGCAGCACCCGCGGTGCCCTTGAACAGCTGCAGCTCCGTGACCGTGACCTGCGTCGAGTAGCCGGCGAGGGAGGTGCACGCGGACGGCTGAACCGGGTCGGCCTCCTCCTCGGTGTTGTACTCCGGGTTGCCCGTGCACTGGCTGGTCCGGATCACGAGCTTGACAGCGTCGGCCGTGATGGCCTTCGGCAACGCGACCTCACGGGCGATGAGGTCTGGTGCGACCGGTCGCGGCCGCTGGGCGGGGAAGAAGTTCGACGGGCTGCTGTAGACGGTCTTGAAGGTCGCCCCGCCGTCGGTGCTCGCCTGCAGGTCGAAGGCCCGCAGGCCGAGGAAGCGGCCCTCGATCTCGGTGCCGCCCTCCGGGAGCGTCTTCGCGGGGTGGTGCAGCGCGCTGACGCTGATGCGGTTGAAGGTCTGCTTCGGCTTGAGGAACTTCACCGTGATCTCGCGACCCGCGACTGGCTGACCGTCGAACGCGCCGTTGGTCTCCTCGCTGTCGTCGAGCACGTTGCCGAGTCGAAGGCCGCCGGCGTTGCTCGTGACCGACGGACCGTAGATCTTCGACGCGAGGTTCTGCGCAACGCGGAACACCTGCGTCTTCGCGCCCGGCGTGAGGGTCGCCGTGAAGCGCTGGATGCCGTAACCCGACGCCTGCACCGTGAAGGTGTAGGTGCCCTTCGTCATCGCTGCCTTCGCGTCGGGCTCGTCGCCCCCCAGCGTTGTCGCGATCGGGACGCAGCGCGCGTGGTACATGCCCACGAAGATCGAGCCCTTGACGGGCTTGCCGCTCGTCGCGTCGACGAGCCCGAAGGTCACGTTGGCGTTGTCGGCGGCGTTCGGTGCCTCGAAGCTGGGCTCCGGGTCGCCGTCTGCGCTGGTGGCCGATTCCGCGCCCTTGCCGAGACCACGACGGGCGAACGCCTCAGCGACGATGTCGTAGTCGGTCTTGTCGCGCAGCAGGACCGACGCGAGCTCGACGTTCTTCATGTCGACCATCGACGGGGAGCCGTTGGCCTGACCGATCATCGCGTCGAACATGTAGGTGATGTAGCGGCGGTTGCCAGGGCACTTGTTCCAGGCCGGGGCGACGGCGCCGGCCGTCGTGCGGCCCACCGCGCACTCCTTCTGCAGCACCTTGTCGGCGTACGGGAACTGCGCGTCGTACTTGGTGATCAGCGCCTTCCTGATCTCCATCTGCACGGCGTTCCAGATCTCGCCGTCGGCGTGGACCTCCACACCGGTGCTGTCGAAGCCGAAGTCCGAGTAGTTCAGCGGGTTCTTGTCCGGGTTGGCGCTGTAGTCGCGGATTCCCTTGAAGACGTTGCCGGTGGCGTAGGCACCGAGGGCGAACTTGTCCTCGCCACCGGTGCCGGCCAAGCCGAAGGCGTTGAGGTACTCGACCGCGACGAGGTCGCTCCAGCTCTCGCCCATCGAGCCGCCCTGCTGACCCGACAGGCCGGTGTCAGGGCCGGCGATGAGCCGGTTGCTGATCGCGTGGGTGTACTCGTGCAGGAAGATGCCGGAGTCCAGGTCGCCGTCGGCGCAGGGGCCGTGGAACGTCGGGATGGGCTGGAAGAGGTACTGGTTGGTGATGCCAGGTACGCCGTCCTGCAGGGTGATCTGGTTGGCGTTGTTGCGACCAGTCAGCGGGGAGGCCTCACCGGCGGGACCACCGGCGGTGTTCACGGCGGCGAACGCCTCCTGCGACAGCGCGGCGTTCTGCGCATTGCCCATCTCCGGGTCGAGCTCGGCGCCACCCTTGCCGAAGTTGTTCACCTGCAAGGCCCCGCGCACCTCGGTCAGGCCCAGGCGGTAGGCGAAGTCGTGTGCGCGGTTGTGGCCCGTGAACAGGTTGACCGTCGCAGTCTGGACGTCGGACTGGTTCGGGCCCGCGATGCTGGCCGGGTCGCAGTCCGCGAGGTGCCAGGAGTCGGTCCACGGCGGCTGGTAGTCACGAGTCGGCGACACCGGCGGGAGGAAGGGCGCCCCTGGTGTGAGCGAGGAGCTGGCCCGCGCGTCACTGGTGATCGCGTTGTTGCCGGCCGTCGTGAAGCTGGGCAGGCCGGCAATCGGGTCGGCGTCGTAGGGCAGCGGGCTGCCGTCGGTGTAGACGTAGTCGCAGCCCGTGACGTCCTTAGACAGCAGGTTCGGGTCACCCTTCTTGCCCGAGCACGCCTTGTAGCGGGTGTCGGCGGCGGGCGCCATGGTGAGCGGGACCTGCGGGTTGGAGCCGAAGACGTGGAAGATCGACGGGCCGGACTGGGTGCCGTCTGTCAGCGGTGCCGGGAGGCCACCGGGCTGCGGGAGCGCCGTGGCCTGCGAGTTGTAGGAGCCGGCGAAGTTGAACGGTGCCTCGCCCGCGCCGACCGTGAAGGGGCAGACCGTCGCGGTGACCTTGTCGGTGGGCAGGATCGGCGGCGTGAAGGTGACCGTGCCGGCTTCGGGGCTCTCGACGGTGTCGATCGAGCCGATCTCGGTGCCGTTGCGCTGCACCTTCAGGACGATGTCGTTGGGCTGGAACGCCATCACGACCATGATCGCCATCGTGACGTCGCCGGGCGCGACGCCGGTCAGGTCGATGGGCGCGGTGCACTTGGCCGGGTTGTAGTCACCGGTGAAGAAGCCCGGGGTGCCGACGAGGTACGCGGCGGCGCGGGGGGCTGCTGCCTTGGGAGCAGCGGCCTTGGGTGCCGCAGCGTTCACGGCGCCGGCCTCGGCGAACGTGTCGACGGCGTCGCGGCGCAGGAGCACGTCGCCGGTCACGGCGTCAACGAAGCCGATGACGGCGAGCGCGCGACCGTTGGCGACGTCGGTGATGTTGGTCTCGTAGACCAGCCGGGCACCCCGGTCGGTCGTCGGGAGAACGCGGAGGCGGGTGCGCTGCAGCTGGTGCAGACCCTTCGCACGCAGCGTCTGGAAGCCGTTGCCGTCGACCCTGCCGAGCGTCACGCCGGACAGGCCCAGTCCGGTGATCCCGGCGTCCTTCGCGGCGGCGAGGACGGCCGCGTTGGGCGACAGCTTCGGCGTCGTGCTGGCCAGCGTGCCGAGCACCGCCGTCGGGACGAGCGAGCTGGTGACGTAGGCGACCTTGCCACCGGCTCCGACGCCGACGGTGACGAGACCGTCCTCGGCGAGGCGGATGCCGTCGAGCTTCTGCCGCATGATCACGGCCCACGCCGTCGTGGAGTCGGGGAGGTGCTGCGCCGAGACCAGCTCGAGCCGGGCGATCGCCGCAGGCGACAAGCCGTAGGCCGCGGCGTTGCGCACGAGGAAGGTGCGGGCGACCTGCTCCGGCGAACCGGCCAGGCCGGTCGCGAGGAAGTCGGCCTCGCGGGTGAGCGTGAGCGGCGTACCGAACTGCGTCCACGTGGCGCTGACGCCCTTGCCCAGCCGCGTGACGGCTGCCTTGGCGCTCGCGGGCACGGCGAGGTGCGGCCCACGGCGATCAGCGTCGCCGACCGGGACCTCAGCACCGGGGAAGTCTCCGGAGTCCCCGCCCTGGAGCGTGCGGGAGAGGTGGTCCGACGGCTTGACGCCGGCCTGCGAGGCGGGCAGCGCCGCCAGCAGCCCGGCGAGAGCCAGACCGGCGGTGGCGACGAGGGTGGGGCGGCGACGCAGCATCAAAGATCTCCAGGTCAGGGTGGTACGTACAGATTCCACCTTCGACAGCGCAGCAGCACCTCCTGCGCGACGCGCACCCCGGGTTGCGTGGGACAGGACACTGTCGCGGCGCTGGACAGCCCTGCGATGTCGGCGTACGACGGCGCAAGCAGGCACGATGGAGCCGTGCCCGAAGGTGACACCGTCTGGCTGGCCGGGCAGCGGATGAACGACGCGCTCGGTGGTCGGGTGCTGACGACGAGCGACGTGCGCGTCCCGCAGCTCGCGACCACCGACCTGACCGGCCGGGAGGTCCTCGCCGTCGTCCCACGCGGTAAGCACCTGCTTACCCGGATGGAGGGCGGCCTGACCCTGCACACGCACTTCCGGATGGACGGCACCTGGCACCTGTACCGGCCCGCTGACCGCTGGCGTGGCGGCCCCGACTGGCAGGTGCGTGTGGTCCTCGCAAACGCCGACCGGGTCGCGGTGGGCTACCGGCTGCCGGTCGTCGATCTGCTCGACACTGCGGACGAGGAGCGCGTCGTCGGCCACCTCGGCCCGGACGTCCTCGGGCCCGACTGGAGCACCGACGAAGCAGTACGCCGGCTGCTCGCCGACCCGGGCCGCGAGATCGGGATGGCGCTGCTCGACCAGCGCAACCTCGCCGGCATCGGCAACCTGTACCGGTCCGAGATGCTGTTCCTGCGCGGGCTGACGCCGTGGGTCGTCGTCGGCGAGGTCCCCGACCTTCCGAGCCTGGTCGAGCTCGGCCGCCGGCTGATGCTCGCCAACCGCGGACACGTCGAGCAGATCACCACCGGGTCGAAGAAGCGCGGCGAAACGCACTGGGTCTTCGAGCGGCAGGGCCGGCCATGCCGCCGCTGCGGCACGACCGTCGCGTCGGGCGAGCAGGGTGATCCGCCGTACCAGCGCCTGACCTACTGGTGCCCGCGCTGCCAGCAGGGGCCCACACCGTGACCGTCCGCAGCTACCGGCATCGGCGGGGGCGGATGGGCGCAACCACGTCAGAGGCGCTGCTGCGGCTCGGCGACCGGATCGTCGCCGTCGACGGCTCGCGGCTCGATGTCGCCGCTCTCTTCGGCCGGACCGCTCCGCTCGTCGTGGAAGTCGGCAGCGGGATGGGCGAGGCGACGGCGCTGATGGCGGCCGCCGATCCGACCCGCGACGTGCTCGCCGTCGACGTGCACCTGCAGGGGCTCGGCCGGCTGCTGCGACGCGTCGAGGAGCAGGGCCTGACGAACGTCCGCGTGGCGGAGGGCGACGCCGTCGTCCTGCTCGCGCAGATGCTCGCACCAGGTGAGGTCGACGAGGTGCGCGTCTTCTTCCCGGACCCGTGGCCGAAGGCGCGGCACGCCAAGCGCCGGCTCGTGCAGCAGCCGTTCCTCGACCTGGTCGCCAGCCGGCTACACGTCGGCGGGACGCTGCACGTCGCCACCGACTGGGCGCCGTACGCCGATCAGGTCCGAGATCTCGTACGCCGGCATCCGGCGTACGACGTCGTGCACGAGGGCCCGCGCCCACCGCACCGGCCGATCACCCGCTTCGAGCAGCAGGGCATCGATGCCGGCCGCGCGTCCTGGGACGTCGTCAGCCGCCGGGTGGGAACAGCGTGAGGTGCGGCAGGTAGGGCTCGGGATCGCCGGTCCACGCCATCGCGCGCATCCGGTCGTGCGAGCGACGGCCGCCGAGCACCCGGGCGAGCTCGCCCTCGTCGGAGGCGGCCAGGCTCATGGCCGGCTCGCCCTCACCGGCGGTCCAGCTGCGCTCGCCCGCCGTGATCGCGAGAGCGGGCAGCCCGGCCTCGGTGAGCGTCTTGCCCGCGCGCGCGACGAGCCCGTCGAGGACGGCGGTGTGGGTGGGGCTGGCGCCGAAGGGCAGCCCGGCGGACTCGCGGATGTCGTCGTCGTGCATGGTGACGTCCCAGACCAGGATCCAGCCGAACTGGCCCCAGTCGTCGAGCTGCGACTCCACTGCCGGGGCGTGCTGCTCCCACTCCGCGACCAGCTCGTCGACGCCCTTGTCCTGACGGGCGGCGACCTGGGCCGCGCTCCAGGACGGCTGCCCAGCGCCCTCGAGCCGGTGTGCGGCGACGTCAGCGGTCACCCCGGTCAGGTGTGAGAGCACCTCACGGACGGTCCAGTCGGGGCACGCCGGCGTCCGCGCCTGCAGCTGCTCCGGGGTGAGGCCGCGGACCAGCTCGGTCACCCGAGCGCGCTGCTGTCCGTAGTGCTCCGACGGATCCATCGGTCAGGAGGACTTCTCAGCAGCAGCCGCGTCGTCGTCGGCGTCCTTGCTGCTGGCCAGCGGCTTCGCGGGCTCGGCGGGCGGCGCCGCGAGCTGGTTGCCGGCGATGGAGGCGCGAATCTGGTCGAGGCGGGCCGAGCCGGCCATGTCGAGCGTCGACTTCTGCACCTCGAGCATCCGCCCCTCGACGCTGCTGGTGGCGAGCTCGGCCTGACCGAGGGCGTTGGCGTAGCGCTTCTCGATCTTGTCGCGGACCTCGGCAAGCGACGGCGTGTTGCCGGGCGCGGCGAGCTCGGACATGGACGTCAGGCTCTTCGAGACCTGCTCCTGCATCTTGGCCTGCTCGAGCTGGCTGAGCAGCTTGGTGCGCTCGGCCAGCTTGGTCTGCACCTGCATGGCGTTGGTCTCGACCGCCTTCTTGGCCTGCTCGGCCGCGGTCAGCGCCTGGTCGTGCAGCGACTTGAGGTCTTCCATCGACTGCTCGGCCGCGACGAGCTGCGTCGCGAACGCCTGCGCCGTCTGCTCGTAGTCCACGGCCTTCGCCTCGTCGCCCTTGGTCCGAGCCTGGTCTGCGAGCACGAGCGCCTGGCGGGCCGAACCCTGCAGCTTCTCGACCTCGGTCATCTGGCGGGCCAGCTTCATCTCGAGCTGGCGCTGGTTGCCGATGACCGACGCGGCCTGCTGCGTCAGCGCCTGGTGCTGGTGCTGCGCCTCCTCGATGGCCTGCTGGATCTGGATCTTCGGGTCGGCGTGCTCGTCGAGCTTCCCGGACAGCAGCGCGAGGAAGTACTTCCACCCTCGGATGAAGGGGTTGGCCATCGGTGGTGCTCCTCGGGGTCGGCGTCGTCCGGGTCAGGCTATGCCTATCGCTCGATCTGCTCGGACGGCAACGGCAGGGGCGCGGCGGCCAGGGCTCTGCGCGAGATCGCCTCGGTCTCGGCCAGCCCGGCGCGCAGCCCGTCGAGCTCGGTGGCCAGCTCCGCGATCTCCTGGGCCGTCGTGTCCACGTCGCCGGTCGTCGCCGTCAGGGCGAGGACCTCGGCGAGTCGCGCTTCGAGCCCCTCCAGGCCGAGCGCGACGGCCTGCATCCGCGCCAGCAGCGTCTGCCGCGCGCCGAGCAACCTGTCCCGCACCGCCTGCCGGTCGCGAACGGCGGCGGCGGAGCGGGCCATCTCCGCCCGCATCTCCTCGCTGTGCGCGTGCCTGGCCGCCTCGTCGAGGCGCTGGGCTTCGGTGTCGAGCCCAGTCGCATCGACGCGCTGCAGCGCACGCTCGACCGCGGTGACCTGGCCGGCCAGCTCCGCGAGGTCCCGAAGGGTGTCCGACGCCTCCTGCGCGGCCGACCGGACGGCGTCACCCGTCGGCCCGGGGTGCGTCGTGCGGGCCATCTCGGTCAGGCCGCGCACCGCGCCCTCGGCCCGCTCCAGCCACTGCGCCGCAGCGCTCCCCCGCGGCGGGCGGAGCAGCTCGGGGACGCGGGTTCGCGTCGGCTCGTCCCTGCCGACCATCAGGCCGGTGACCGCCTTCGTGCCGATCACGACTGCGCCGACGGCGACGCCCAGCGCCACTGCTGCCGGCCCGGCGAGGGCCGTCCCCGCGATCGCCCAGGCCATGCCACCGGAGATCCCGCCCGCGACGAGACCCCAGGGGTCGCGCAGCTCGTCCGACAGGCCCACGGGAACAGTCTCCCCCGTCGGCCCTAGAAGTTGCTGAGGACCGCCGTCAGCACGTTGTCGATGGATGCCGGGTCGGAGGCGTCGTACGCCGCAGCGCGTGACGCGTCGGCGATCTTCGTGAGCTCACCGAGGTCGGCGTCCTCGCCGTACGCGATCGGGAACACCCGGACCGCCGTGTCGGGATCCTCCGGGTCGAGCTCGGCGACGAGGGACGCGATGTTGTTGTCCGCCGGGAACTCGTTGCGCCCGTCGGTGAGCACGACGACCGCGTTGATGCGCTGCTGGTCGAACGAGGCCGTGAGTGACTTCGTCGCGGCGCGCACGGTCGCGTAGAGGCCGGTGCCCCCGTCGGGCTGCAGGTCGGCGATCTTCGCCTTCACCGCGGCGAGGTTCTGCCGAGCCGGCGCGAAGGGCACCAGCTGGCGGTAGGGCTTCTGCCCGTCCTGCTGCGTCGAGAAGATCCACAGCGACAGCTCGTCATCGGGCGCAAGCTGCCCGACGGCCTTGGCAGCGGCGGTCTTGGCGAGCTCGAGCTTCGTCGCGCCCTGCGAGCCGACGGGGTCGCCCATCGAGCCGGAGACGTCGAGCACGAGCAGCACCCGCGCCCGCTTGCGCAACCGCTCCCACGAGTCACGCACCCCGGCGAGCACCGACGGCGACGGCGGGCCGATGACCGCCTTCGGCTCCGACGGCAGCAGGCCCTCGGAGGGGTTGACGAGCGATCCTGCCTTGCCCTCGAAGTCGCGGAAGGCCGCGTCAGTGAAGCGCTTCTGCGCCTTCTCCGACTGCACGTACGTGAGGAAGTCGGCGGCCGCGGCGCGCTTGTCGTCAGTGACCCAGTCGGCCTTGAGCGTCACGAAGGGGTTGTCGCTGTAGAGCGTCCCCTCCTTCGGGTAGATCGCGACGAGCGGCGTGCGCGGCTTCCTGTGCTTGCCCAGCGTCTTGGGATCCCCGGTCGGGTTGCCCTGGTTGTAGTCCCAGACCGACTTCTCCTCGACAGTGACCGCGCTGACGTACGACAGGCCCTGCCCGCGGTCGTCGGCCTTCTGCAGGTTGGACAGGAACGTCAGGGTCGTGTCGCCGTAGTGCACGACCGATCCCTCGACCGCTTTGACGTAGTCGAGCACCTTCGGGTCGGCGAGGTCCTTCGCGCTCAGGTCGGTCGAGCGCTGCGTCGCGGCGAAGTAGGCACCGATCGTCGCGTGCAGCCCGGAGGTCGAGAAGTTCGGGTTGGTCTTGCCCAGCTTGAAGGCGCCGTACGGCTTGTTGTACCGACCCCAGCCGTTCGGGTCCTTCGCCAGCGCAAGGACGTCGCCCCAGCCGATCGCCTTGCTGGGCCAGCCGAGTGTCTCTGCCATCGGCTTGGGCATCGCGATGACCAGCGGCGTACGCGCGATGCTCGGTGGCTTCTCGTCGCCGACGAGGTCGGGCAGGTCGCGCGATGTCGTCTGGAAGCGCAGCAGTGCTGTCCAGCTCGTCGCCGCCGGCGTCCACACGTCGGGCCGCGGGCCGTCGACGGCGTCGTCCCAGCCCCGCGCCAACGCCGTCGCCGCGCCACCGCTGGACTTGGTCTTGACGGTGACGCGCGCGCACTTCCCGTCGGCCTCGCCGTCGTCCTTGGCGTAGTCGTCGGCGATCGCCTGCAGCAGCGCGGCCTTCTCCGACGAGGCCGCGACCATCAGGCTGGTGCAGCCGGCGGGGACGTTGGCGGAGCCATTGCCGTCGGAGTCCTTCTTGGAGTCCGGCGACGTCGCGGCCCGGACGGCGAGCACGGCGATGACGCCGACGATCACGGCGACGACCAGGGGAACGCGGTTTCGGGCGGCCATGTCAGCTCGGCCACCCGATGCCGGCGACAGCCGGCCGCGGATCATCATCCGACGCCGGCTCGACGGCGGCCTCGAGAGCCGGCGCGCGACCGAGCCCTGCTGTCAGGAGTCGTGCGCCCAGCACGAGCTCGGCTTCGGTTGCCGGCCACATCACGTGGCCGCAGAGCCAGCGCAGCACGACGTCGACCGACACGGCGTCACTCGGTGCCCCCGACTCGCGCAGCACCGTTTGCAGGCCACGGCGCGCGGCGTCCCACGACCGGCCCTGGGCCGGAGCGCCGAGGACCGCGAGGACCGCCGGCTCGTCGGCGGCGACGCGGCGCAGCGGCGCCAGCGAGCCGATGCTGCGGCCGGCGTGCTCGAGTGCCGGCGCGAGTCCCGCTCCGGCGAGCTCAGCGCACTCGGCCGCCAGCTGCTCGATCAGGGAGAGCACCAGTGCGTCGAGCAGGTCGTCCTTGGTGCGGAAGTGGTTGTAGAGCGTCGCCTTGGCGACCTTCGCCTGCGACGACACATCGCTCATCGTGGTCTTGCGCACGCCGCGGTGCTCGATGCAGCGAGCCGTGCCGTCGAGGATGGCGGCGCGGGTCCGGAGCATCGCGTTGCCCGACCGGGTGCGCAGGCCGCTCGTGCGGACCGGGGCGTCGGAGGGGCTGCTCACCCGGGCAGCCTGCCAGATCGCTCAGGCGGCCGGTGAGTACGGCAGACAAGCCGGACGCGAGGGGTCCATCGCTGAGCCGCCGGTTCCCGCAGGGTGTCCGCCGGAAACGGGCCACCGTTCAGGGTCGGGATCGGACCCATTCTTCGGCGGCCAATCGGGTCCGATCCCGACCCTCAACCGGCTCTGCAGACAGCGAAGAACTTGATGGGACCCATGCATCCGGCTTGTCAGCCGATCTCAGGCGGCCGCGACGACGTGGATGCTCGCCGGCATGCGGACAGGGAGGGTGTTCGGGACGGGCAGCGGCTCGGGCTCGAGGACGGCGAGCGTCTCGCTGACGTCGCGCAGGACATCGGAGAGCCGTACGCCGAGGGCCCGGCAGATGCTCGCCAGCAGCTCGGAGGACGCCTCCTTCTGGCCGCGCTCGACCTCGGAGAGGTAGCCGAGCGAGACCTGGGCCAGGGAGGACACCTCGCGCAGGGTCCGCTCCTGGCGGAGCCGGGTGGTGCGCAGCGCCTCACCGAGCAGGGTGCGGAGAACGGCCATGCCAGCTCCTTCCGTCCTGTCGTCGAGAGATCACGCTACCCGCGGCCGCCGACATCGGCAGCCCTTCGAAGCGGCTTGTCCGCTCAAGGCACAACGGGCTCTGCGGCCAGGTGCCGCCGGAGCAGGTCCAGAGCCATCGTCACGGCCAGCGCACGCACCCGGTCGCGGTCGCCGGGGAGCCGAAGAGTGCGTACGACGGCGCCGCTGGGCCCGCTGACAGCGAGGAAGACGGTGCCGACCGGCTGCCCCTCCTGCTCGGACGGCCCGGCGACGCCGGTCGCGCCGATCCCGTAGGTGGCGCCGAGCCGCTCCCGCGCACCGGCCGCCAGCGCACCCGCGGTCTCTGCGGACACCGCACCGGCGGCGGCCAGGAGCGGACCGGGTACGCCGGCGAGCGTCTCCTTGAGATCCGTGGCGTAGACGACGGCGGAGCCGCGGAACGTCGAGGACGAGCCGGGCAGCCGCGACAACGCGGCACCGATCAGCCCGCCGGTCAACGACTCGGCCACGGCAACCGTCGCTTGCCGCGCCGCGAGTGCGCGGTGGACGACCTCGTCGAGCCGGTCGCCGTCGCGCCCCCAGACGTGATCACCGAGGACAGCCGCCGCTTCGTCGGCGAGTCGGCGGAGGACGTCGTCGTCGGTGCCGGTGAACCGGACCCGCACGGCACCACCACCGGCGAGGTAGGCCAACGCGACACCGGCCGGGACGGCCACGGCCTGCTCGACCAGCTCGGCGACGGTCGGCTCGCCGAGGCCGGACGTGTGGACCGTGTGGGTGCGCAGGACCGAGCCCGATCGCGCACCGAGCTCGTCGAGGACAACGGCGATGACGGCCTGCAGCTCGTGCGGGGGTCCGGGCAGCGCGTAGACGACGCGCTCGCCGACCTCGAGGCGCAGACCCGGCGCACTGCCCACGGGGTTGTGCAGCGCCGTGCCGCCGACGGGGACGTCGGCCTGCTGGAGCACCTGCGCTGGCATGGCGTAGCCGTACGCCGCGAACCGGTCGGTCAGCTCCTGCACCAGCTCGGCGTCGCGCACCAGCTCCACGCCGGCGACGGCCGCGATCGCCTCGCGTGTGACGTCGTCGCTGGTCGGTCCGAGCCCGCCCGTGACGATGACGACCTCCGCGTCTTGCAGTGCACGTCGCAGGGCGACCTGCATGCGCGGGAGGTCGTCGCCGACCATCGTCGACGCGACGACCTGCACGCCAACCCGCGCCAGCTGACCGCCGAGCCACGACGCGTTGGTGTTGACGGTGTCGCCGAGCAGCAACTCGTCCCCCACCGCCACGACGGCAGCGGTCAGGGTCACCCGCGGGCAGCTTTCCTGGCCCGCTTCATCGCGGCGCGCTCGCTCGTCCGCCGAAGCGTCAACGCCCTGGCGACGTAGTCGATGCCCGTCACCACGGTGACGGCAACCGCGACCACCATGACGACGGCGCGCGCGGAACCGAGCCAGCCCGACAGGGGCAGCACATACAACCCGATCGCGAAGCCCTGCAGCACCGTCTTGAGCTTGCCGCCACGACTCGCCGGGATGACACCGTGCCGGATCACCCAGAACCGCAGCAGCGTGACACCGGCCTCGCGCACGATGACGATCGCCGTGACCCACCACGGCAGCAGTCCGAGTACCGACAGCCCGATCAGCGCCGTACCGATCAGTGCCTTGTCGGCGATCGGGTCGGCGAGCTTGCCGAACGACGTCACCAACCCCCGGCTTCGCGCGAGCTGGCCGTCGATGCGATCGGTGTAGGACGCAACCGCGAACACGACCCACGCGGCGATGCGCCAGCCCGTGCTGTCGCCGTCGTCCCACAGCAGCGCTACCGCGAACACCGGGACGAGCAGCAGCCGCAGGATCGTGAGCTGGTTGGCGATGTTGAGGTTGCTGACGCGTGGGGTGACCGGCGCCGTCAGCGGGTCACCCGGCCCTTGCGTCGTACTCATGCAACGACCGGGACCAGCGCGGCCGGGAGGATGATGTCGACGAGGTCGGCGAGCAGGTCGACGCCCTCCGTGCCGACGACGACGGCGCGCACGATGTCGCCCACGCGGACGTCGCCACTCACCAGCGTGGTGCCGTCGACGTCGGGTGCCTGGTGCGCGGCGCGGCCTTCGCCGTCGGTGCTCTCGATGAGGACCTCGACGACCTCGCCGACGCGTTCGTCCGCGCGCTGCGCCGTCAGCTGCTCGGCCAGCGCTGTGAGCCGCGCGACGCGGCGGTGGACCTCGTCGGGATCCACCTTGTCCGGCAGGCCCTCGGCCTCGGTGCCGTCCTCGTCGGAGTAGCCGAAGACGCCGATCGCGTCGAGCCTCGCCTCGGTGAGGAAGTGCTCGAGCTCGGCGACGTCGGCCTCTGTCTCGCCGGGGAAGCCGACGATGACGTTGCTGCGGACACCCGCTGTCGGCGCGGCCGCCCGGATCTGCGCGAGCAGGTCGAGGAACCGGGCCGTGTCGCCGAAGCGCCGCATCCGCCGCAGCACCGTCGCCGACGCGTGCTGGAAGCTCATGTCGAAGTACGGCACGACGCCCGGCGTGCGGGTCAGCGTGTCGACCAGGGTCGGTCGCATCTCGGCCGGCTGCAGGTAGGACAGCCGCACCCGCGGCGCGATCGCGGCGAGCTCGGGCAGCAGCGTCTCGAGCAGCTGCAGGTCACCGAGGTCCTTGCCGTACGACGTGGAGTTCTCGCTGACGAGGACGAGCTCGCGCACGCCGTGCTCCGCCAGCCAGCGCGCCTCCGCGAGCACGTCCGAGGGGCGGCGGCTGACGAAGGCACCACGGAACGACGGGATGGCGCAGAACGCGCAACGCCGGTCGCAGCCGGAGGCGAGCTTCAAGGGCGCGACCGGGCTGTCGTCGAGGCGACGGCGTACGACCTGGGGTCCCCCCGCGTGACCAGGCAGGCCGATGTCGATCGTGCCGGGCTCGACGGCCGCAGCTCGTTCGACCGGCGAGATCGGCAGCAGCTTGCGGCGGTCGCCGGGTGTGTGGCTCGGGATGGCGACGCCGTCGAGGACCGACCGCAGGTGCGTGGACATCTCGGCGTAGGAGTCGAAGCCCAGCACCGCATCGGCCTCGGGAAGCTGACCGGCGAGCTCTTCGCCGTACCGCTCCGCGAGGCAGCCCACGGCGACGACCTTCGCGCCGGTGTCCGATGCCGCCAGCAGCGTGTCGATCGAGTCCTTCTTCGCAGACTCCACGAAGCCGCACGTGTTGACGACGACGACGTCAGGCGCCTCATCGGTGAGCTCCCAGCCGGCGGCTTCCAAGCGGCCGGCCAGCTCTTCGGAGTCGACCTCGTTGCGGGCGCAGCCGAGCGTCACCAAGGACACACGACGCGCGGAGGTCACCCTCCTGAGTCTAGGCGGGCACGATCCCCGTGGGGCTGCAGACGAACGTGCGCACCGCGCCACGCCGACCCGCAGGTGACAGCGTGCGCCCGCTGCAGACGACGTTGACAGCGCCGGCGTTGCCGACGACGAGCCGCAGCTGCTTGGTGTCCGCGAACGACTGGGTCATGCCGTTGCGGAGAACGCCCTCGAAGAGCAGGCGCGTGGGCGTGCGCACGCTCACCCAGGAGTTGCCGCCGGCGATGCGCAGCTGCATCGCGGCGCCGGTCGGGCGGGCGGCAGTGAGCACCTTGACCGGTGTGGGCTTCACGGTCGGCGACGCCGGCGGGCTGGTCGTGATGCCGAAGTCGGGTGGGGCGCTCGCCGTGGGCTTGGACAGCTGGCCGACGACGAACAGGATGACCAGCACCCCCAGCGCGACACTGCCGCCGGCGAACCAGTTGGGGCCACGCCGCTCGGGCCTGGCCGCCGTCGGCACGTGCAGCGGCTCGGGCGGGGCGAACGGGCCCTTCGCCGCCGGGATCACCGGCGGCGGGGTCGGGATCGGGAACGGCTCGTCGATGCCGCCGACCTGGCTGGCGAACAGGTCGAGGTACGGCGCGGAGTCGACGCCGATGGCGTGGGTGATCGCCTTGACGTGGCCGCGGGCATAGACCGGCGCGCCGCTTGACTCGAAGCGGTCGGACTCGAGGTCGCGGATCAGCGTCCCGCGGATGCGGGTGTCGGCACTGATCTCCTCGACGGTGAGACCGGCCGCCTCACGCGCGGCCCGCAAGGAGGCGCCGAGAGTGGCCGCTGCGGGCAGCGCGGTGTCCGGCATGGGCACGCACCCCCTCGCATTCCAGGTCAAAGCGGTCGAAACCGCGTGCCGATTCTAGAACCGGTGTCCGGTTGTGGATAACGGTGCCCGTTACGGAGCGTGCGCGCAATGGGAACGCGAAAGATGCCCCGCTCCGGCTCAGCCGCGAAGCGCGGTGAGCACCTGGTCGAGCTCGTCCGGCCGGATCAGCACGTCGCGTGCCTTGCTGCCCTCGGACGGCCCGACGATGCCGCGGCTCTCCATCAGGTCCATCAGCCGGCCGGCCTTGGCGAAGCCGACGCGCAGCTTGCGCTGCAGCATCGACGTGGAGCCGAACTGCGTCGTGACGACCAGCTCGACGGCCTGGCACAGGAGCTCGAGGTCGTCGCCGACCTCCTCGTCGACCTGGCGCTCTGCGGCGGCCGGCGCGGTGACGTCGTCCCGGAACGCCGGCTGCCGCTGCCCCTTGCAGTGCGCGACGACGGCGTGCACCTCGGCGTCGGTCACCAGCGCGCCCTGGATGCGCATCGGCTTGCTCGCGCCCATCGGCAGGAACAGGGAGTCGCCCTTCCCGATGAGCTTCTCCGCACCGGGCTGGTCGAGGATGACCTTGCTGTCGGTGCCGCTGCTGGTCGCGAACGCCAGCCGGCTCGGCACATTGGCCTTGATGAGGCCGGTGACGACGTCGACGCTCGGGCGCTGCGTCGCGAGGACCAGGTGGATGCCGGCGGCGCGGGCGAGCTGAGTGATGCGGACGATCGCGTCCTCGACGTCACGCGGCGCGACCATCATCAGGTCCGCGAGCTCGTCGATGATGACCATGAGGTACGGGTACGGCGCGTAGACCCGCTCGCTGTTCTCCGGCGCGGTCAGCTTGCCGGTGCGGACGGCCTTGTTGAAGTCGTCGACGTGACGGAAGCCGGAGGCCGCGAGGTCGTCGTACCGCATGTCCATCTCGCGGACGACCCACTGCAGTGCCTCGGCAGCCTTCTTCGGGTTGGTGATGATCGGCGTGATGAGGTGCGGCACGCCCTCGAACGCGGTGAGCTCCACCCGCTTCGGGTCGACGAGGATGAGCCGCACCTCGTCGGGCGTCGCGCGGGTCAGAACGCTGACGAGCAGGGCGTTGATGCACGTGCTCTTGCCGGCACCGGTGGCGCCGGCGATGAGGATGTGTGGGGTCTTGGCGATGTTGGCGCAGACGTAGCCGCCCTCGATGTCCTTGCCGAGCGCGACGAGCAGCGGGTGGTGGTCGTTGACGGCCACGTTGCTGCGCAGGATGTCGCCGATGCTGACGACCTCGCGGTCGGTGTTGGGGATCTCGATGCCGATGGCGGACTTACCGGGGATGACGTCGATGATGCGGACGTCGGGGCTCTTCACGGCGTACGCGATGTTGCGAGCGAGTGTCTTGATGCGCTCGACCTTCACGGCGGAGCCGAGCTCGATCTCGTAGCGGGTCACGGTCGGGCCGCGGCTGAAGCCGGTGACCTGCGCGTCGACCTGGAAGTCGTCGAGCACTTGGGTGAGCGCGGCGATGATCTCGTCGTTTGCGGCGCTGCGGCTCTTGGGCGGCGTGCCCTTGCCGAGCAGCTCCGGTGGCGGCAGCACGTAGTCGCCCTTGAGGGTGAGCTGCTCGGCCTTGGTCGGTGCGGGAGTGTGCTGCGGCGGGACCAGCGGCTCGGTCGCGGGTGGGCGCTCGACGACGACCGGGTCGAGGTCGGGCGGGGCGTCCTGGTTGGTGAGGGCGACCGCCTGCCGACGACGCGGCCGGGTGCGGTTGAGGGGCTCGAGCGGCTCGGGCTCGACCTCGGGCTCCGGCGGCTTGCGGAGCAGGAGCGTGTCGCGCAGGAGCGTGAGCCGGGTGGGGATCTGGTGCACCGGCGTCGCGGTGACGACGAGCAGCCCGAAGCCGGTGAGCAGCAGCAGGACGGGCACGGCGAGCCAAGGCGTGATCAGCGCGGCGAGCGGGTCACCGGCCAGCAGGCCGAGGACGCCGCCGGCGTCGTGCCGGTCTGCCGGCCGGCCGGACAGCACGTGGACGACGCCGAGCGCGCCGAGGCTCAGCGCGCCCCAGCCGACGACGAGCCGACCGCGGGCGCCGGGGCTCTCCGGGTGCCGCAGTACGCGGAACGCGCCGAGCGCGAGGACGAGCGGCAGCAGCCGGGCGCCCTTGCCGGCGAGGCCTTCCAACAGGCCGGCGACGGCGTCGCCCGCGCTGCCGGCGTGCCACCACGCCCCGCCGGCGGCGACGAGCGCGGCCGCGAGCAGCAGCAGGCCGAGGCCGTCGCGACGGTGCGCGGGGTCGAGGTCCTTGGCGCCGCCGGTCAGGCCGCGGGTGATGCCGCCGACCGTTCGGGCGAGCAGGCTCCACAGGGTCGTGAGGGTCGCGCCGATGCCGTGCAGGAGCTGCGCCGGTGCGGAGGGCCGGCGCCGGGCGGGCCGGCGGCTCCGCGACCGCGACGCGGGGCGCTTCGCCGGGGCCTTGCGGGCGGCGGGCTTGCGCGCCGTGGTCGAGCGCGTGCTCGGTCGAGAGCGCGGGGGCGCAGAGCTGGCCATGGTCGCGACGCTACCGGCGATTTACCACCTGCCCCACCCGTCACACCCCCGACACGCCGGGCGCTGCGCCGCTGAAGCCCCCTCGGCCGGACGATCTCGGAGGTACGGGGCGAACGCGCCGGCGCGGCGGCCCGGTTGCTCCGAGATGAACGGGGTCGGGGCTGGGTCAGACCTCGACGACGACGGGGATGATCATCGGGCGGCGGCGGTAGGTGTCGCTCACCCACTTGCCGAGCACACGTCGCACCGACTGCGCGAGCTGGTGCACGTCGGCGACGCCCTCGGACGCCGCCCGGTCGAGCTCGGCCTCGATCAGCTCCAGCGCGGGGTCGAACGCGGCCGGGTCGTCGGTGAACCCGCGCGCGGCGATCTGCGGCCCGCCGGCGATCTTCCCGGTGACGCTGTCCACGGCGACCGTCACGGAGATGAACCCCTCGTCGCCGAGGATGCGCCGGTCCTTCAGCGTCGCCTCACCCACGTCGCCGATCTCGGCGCCGTCGACGTAGACGTAGCCACATGCCACCCCGCCGACGATCGACGCCTTGCCGTCGACCAGGTCGACGACGACGCCGTCCTCCGCGAGGACCACGCGATCGCGCGGGACACCCGTTTGCACCGCGAGCTCGGCGTGCGCCCGCAGGTGCCGCCACTCGCCGTGGACAGGCATGACATTGGAGGGTCGCGTCGCGTTGAGCAGGTAGAGCAGCTCGCCGGCCGGCGCGTGTCCCGACACGTGCACCTGCGCAACGCCCTTGTGCACGACGCGCGCCCCCCAGCGCGACAGGCCGTTGATGACGCGGTGGACGGCGTTCTCGTTGCCTGGGATGAGCGACGACGCGAGGACGACGGTGTCGTCGGACTCGATGCGGATCTGGTGGTGCGAGCGGTTGGCCATCCGCGACAGCGCGGAGAGCGGCTCGCCCTGCGAGCCGGTCGAGACGAGGACGACGCGGTTCTCCGGAAGCTGCTCGACCTGCTTCATGTCGACGATCAGCCCGGGCGAGATGCGCAGGAAGCCGAGGTCGGAGGCGACCCCCATGTTGCGGACCATGGACCGTCCGACGAACGCGACGTGCCGCCCGTGGTGCTCAGCTGCGTCCAGCACCTGCTGCACGCGATGCACGTGGGACGCGAAGCAGGCGACGATGACCCGTCGCGTCGCGGTGCGTATGACCTCGTCGAGCACCGGTCCGATGTCGCGTTCGCTCGTGACGAAGCCCGGCACCTCGGCGTTGGTGGAGTCGGACAGCAGCAGGTCGATGCCCTCTTCACCGAGTCGCGCGAAGCCCCCGAGGTCAGTGAGCCGTCCGTCGAGGGGCAGCTGGTCCATCTTGAAGTCACCGGTGTGCAGCACCAGCCCGGCGGCGGTGCGGATCGCGACAGCCATAGCATCCGGGATGGAGTGGTTGACCGCGAAGAACTCGCAGGAGAACGGCCCGAGCTGCTCGGTCTGCCCCTCGGCCACCTGCAACGAGTACGGCGTGATGCGGTGCTCGCGCAGCTTGGCCTCGAGCAGCGCCAGGGTGAACCGGCTGCCGACGATCGGTATGTCGGCCTTCTCGCGCAGGAGGTACGGCACCGCACCGAGGTGGTCCTCGTGCCCGTGGGTCAAGACGATCGCCTGCACGTCGTCGAGCCGGTCCCGGATGTAGCTGAAGTCGGGGAGGATCAGGTCGATGCCGGGCTGGTCCGTCTCGGGGAACAGCACCCCGCAGTCGACGATCAGCAGCTTTCCCGCGATCTCGAAGACCGTCATGTTGCGGCCGATCTCGCCCAGTCCGCCGAGCGCGACGATCCGCAGCCCGCCCTCCGGAAGCGCGGGGGGTGGCCCGAGCTCGGGGTGCGGGTGGCTCAAGAGAGCAACCCGCCGGCAACGAGGTCGGCTCGCAGCAGCTCGCGCTGCTCAGCTGTCGCCTCGACGAGAGGAAGCCGTACCGGCCCGACCGGGAAGCCGAGCAGGTCGAGCGCCGCCTTCACCATGATCACGCCTTGCGTGCGGGTCATCACACCGATCGTCACCGGCAGGCTGTCGTCGTTGAGCTCGCGGGCCTTGCCCACCTCGCCCGACAGGAACGCCTCGATCATGGCGGCGTGCCGGTCGGCGATCAGGTGACCGGTCACGCTGACGACACCGACCGCGCCGACCGCGAGCAGCGGGAGGTTCAGCGCGTCGTCGCCGGAGTAGAACGCGAGGTCTGAACCCGCCATGACCTGCTGCGCGGCGAAGACATCGCCCTTGGCGTCCTTGTTGGCCACGATGCGGGGGTGCTCGGCCAGCCGCAGCAGGGTCTCGGTCTGGATCGCAACGCCGGCACGCACCGGGATGTCGTAGAGCATGACCGGCAGGTCGGTCGCGTCGGCCACGGTCGTGAAGTGCGCGAGCAGCCCCTCCTGGGGAGGCCGGCTGTAGTAGGGCGTCACAACGAGCAGTCCGGCCGCCCCCGCCTTCTCCGCGGCGCGAGCGCTCTCGACGGTGTGAGCCGTGTCGTAGGTCCCGACCCCGGCGACGACCTGCGCACGGTCGCCGACCGCTTCGACCACCGCGCGCAGCAACGTGTCCTTCTCGGCATCCGTCGTCGTGGGCGACTCCCCCGTCGTACCGCTGACGACGAGCCCGTCGTTGCCGAGGTCGACCAGTCGCGCGGCCAGGGCGGCTGCCCGTTCCGGATCCAGCGAGCCGTCAGCCTTCAACGGCGTGACCATCGCTGTGAGGACACGGCCGAACGGGACGCTCATGAGCGCAAGGCTACCCGTCGGCGGGCTGCCGGCCCTCGCGCAAGACCCGTTCGAGGACGTCGGCGGGGAGCGGTCGGTGCAGCAGGTAGCCCTGCCCCGACTCGACACCGGCGCCGGTCAGCCAGGCTCGCTGCGCCTCCTCCTCGACTCCTTCGGCGATGCAGTCCATCCCGAGGTCGCTGGTGAGCGAGCGGATGGCCCGGATGATCGCCTCGTCCTGCGGCGAGGTGCCGATGCCCGCGACGAAAGCTCGGTCGATCTTCAGCGCCTGGATGGGCACGTCGCGCAGCCCGGTCAGCGACGACGACCCGGTCCCGAAGTCGTCGAGCGCGAGGCTGACGCCGGCCCGCACGTAGCCGGTCAGGAGGCCCCGCATCGCGCCCTCGTCGTCGAACAGCACGTCCTCGAGGACCTCGACGGTGAGAGATCCGGTCGGAAGCCCCGCCTCGGCCAGTACCGCCAGCGTCTCGGCGAGCCGCTCGGGATCGAGCAGCTCCTGGCCCGAGACGTTCACGGCCAGGCACAGCTCGCCGGCCCCCGGCAACTGGCGCCACTGGGCGACCTGCTCGACAGCGAGGCGCAGCACGCGGCGGCCCAGGTCGACGATGAGCCCGCTGTCCTCCGCGACCTGGAGGAACTCACCCGGCCCGAGCAAGCCGCGGGTGGGGTGCTGCCACCGCACGAGCGCCTCGACGCAGGTGATCCGACCGGTGCTCAGCTGCACCTGCGGCTGGTAGTGGACGACGAGCTCGTCCCGCTCCAGCGCCGCCCGCAGCTCGGCCTCGAGACCGAAGCGCTGCACGGCCGCGCTGCCGAGGTCGTCGAACCAGACGACAACGCGTCCCCGGCCCTTCGACTTCGCTCGGTACATCGAGATGTCGGCGTCGCGCAGCAGCCCTTCGGCATCCTGGTCCTGCCTGGACGGATCGGACAGCACGATCCCGATGCTCGCGCTGATCACGAGCTCATGCCCTGAGACGGTGACGGGTACAGCCAGCACCCGCTGCACGCGGTCCGAGAGCGCGACCGCCGCCGCCTCGTTCAGGCCCGCTGCGACGAGCACGAACTCGTCACCGCCGAGTCTCGCGACCATGTCGCCGTCACGGCAGGTCGATGACAGTCGCGACGCGACGCTGCGCAGCAGCTCGTCGCCCGCGCTGTGCCCGAGCGAGTCGTTGACGACCTTGAACCGGTCGAGGTCGAGGAACAGCACCGCGACCGGCAGCGACGCCTCGATCTGGTCCTCCAGGAACTGCGTCAGCGCCGCCCGGTTGGGCAGGCCCGTGAGTGCGTCGCCCAGCGCCAGCCGCGCGAGCCGGTGCTCCTGGTCCATCCGCGCCGTCACGTCGCGCGTGGCCGACTGGATCTCGACGACCGCTCCGTCCGCCCCGACGACGGGCCGGCCCGACGTCTCGACCCAGATCCAGCGACCGTCGGTGCGCTGCAGCCGGTAGCGCAGGACGTACGGCGCCGCGCTCGACGCCAGCCGTGCGTGCGCCGCCATGACGATCGGGACGTCGTCGGGGTGCACCGGTGAGGCCTTCGTCCAGTCACCGAGCAGCGTCTCGGGCTCGCGGCCGAGGAGGTCTCTCGCCGCGGGCGACGCGTAGGTGCAGGTCCCGTCGACCGTGTGCCGCGCGATCAGGTCGCCGGCGTTCTCGGCGAGCAGCCGGAAGTGCGCCTCCGACTCGGCCAGCGCGAGCTCCCGCGCCCGTTGCCGGGTCACGTTGCGGAACGTGCCGACTGCGACGTACGGCGAGGACTCGCCCTCTCGGTACATCGGGAAGCCGGCGACCCTGACCCATTGGCTGCCGTGCGGACCGCGATGCTCCATGAGCAGGCCGTTGACCGACTCGCCGTAGGACAGCGCTGCGCGGTGTGGCCACTCGTCGAGCGGCCAGCTACTGCCGTCCTCGCGGTAGGTCTGGTGTCCCTTCAGCGCGAGCACCTCGTCACCCCGGTCCGTCGGGTCGAACCCGAGAGTGTCCCGCGCCACCTGGTTGCAGTGCAGGACCTGGCGGTCCGCCGTCACGACGACGACGGCGACGTCCATGGCGTCGAGGGCCGCAAGCAGGTGCCGGCGCTCGGCGCGCAGCTGCTCGGGGCTCAGCACGGCGTCGGTCATAGCGACCAGAGTCGCATCTCGGGTGCACAGGCACCGCGACGGTCAGGCGTCGTAGTCGACCACCAGGTCGCCGCCGCGGGGTCGGCTCTGACAGGTGAGCCGGTACCCCGCCGAGAGCTCCCACGGCTCGAGCGAGTGGTTCACCGCCATGTCGACGTCGCCGTCGACGCGGGCCCGACAGGTCGCGCAGACGCCCGCCTCGCACGACCACGGCAGCTCGAGCCCGGCCCGGCGGCCGGCCACCAGGATCGTCTCGCCCGGCGCGATGTCGACCTCGCGGGTCAGACCGTGCAGCACGACCTTCGCGCGTACGTCGCCCGCCGCAGGATCGGTCGGCGGAGGCGGCGGTGGTGTCGGCGTACCGAAGAGCTCGACGTGCACGCGATGGGCGTCGACCCCGGCCTCGAGAAGAGAGGCACGTACGGCGACGCTCATCTCCTGCGGCCCGCACACGAAGACCTCGTCGATGTCGCTCGCGTCGACAACGGTCTGCAGGAGAAGCCGCACCTTCGCGCCGTCGACGCGACCGGTGTAGAGCGGGATCTCGGTGCCCTCGCGGGACAGCACGTGCAGGACCCGCAGCCGCTCCAAGTAGCGGTCCTTGAGGTCGGCCAGCTGCTCGCGGAAGACGACGGACGACGCGGTCCGGTTGCCGTAGACGAGGGTGACGCGTGCCGTCGGCTCGGTCGCGAGGACGTGACGGACGATGCCGATGACGGGCGTGATCCCACTGCCTGCTGCGACGCCGAGCACGTGCCGGTGCGGCTTCGGGTCGGGGGCCGGCGTGAAGCGACCCTCGGGCGTCATCACCTCGATGACGTCGCCGGCACGGATGTGGCTCGCGACGTACGACGAGAAGGCCCCGCCGGGCACCTGCTTCACCGCGACGCGCAGCTCGCCGTCCCCCGGCGCGGTGCACAGCGAGTACGACCGGCGTACCTCGACACCGTCGAGCACCGTGCGGAAGGTGAGGTACTGACCGGGCAGGTACCGGAAGTCGTCGGCGAGGTCGGGCGGAACCTCGAGAGCGATGGACAGGCACTCGTCGGTCTCGCGCCGCACGTCGGCGACGCGCAGCCGACGAAAGGCTGCCTTGCTCTGCACCACTAGTGCGCCTTGACGTAGTCGAACGGCTCGCGGCACGACGTGCACCGCCAGAGCGCCTTGCACGCGGTCGAGCCGAAGCCGGCAAGCTCCTCGACCGCCGATGACCCGCAGTGCGGGCACGCTTCCGGTTGGCCCTGCATCAGCAGCGGCAGCATCCGCACGCCGGGCGGCGCGATCCCGGCATCGGCCAGCTTGCGGCGGCCGTCCTCCGTGATCCAGTCGGTCGTCCACGGCGGCGAGAGCACGGTGCGCACCTCGACGTCGTCGAACCGCTGCGCGAGCAGGGTCCGCACGTCCTCCTCGATCTCGCGCATCGCCGGGCAGCCACTGTAGGTGGGCGTGATCGTCACCACGAGCCGACCGTCGTCGAACTGCACATCACGCGCGATCCCGAGGTCGACGACCGAGACGGCCGGCAGCTCCGGGTCGGGCACCTGCGCGAGCAGCGCCCAGGCCCGCTCGATCTCGGTGGCCGCGGTCACCAGGACGCACCTGGGTGCGCACGGTGCACGACCTGCATGTCGGCCAGGAGGTAGGTGAGGTGCTCGCTGTGGCTGCCCTGCCGACCGCCGCGCTGCCACCAGGGGTCGGGCGGCACGGGCAGGGTCGCGTCCGCCAGCACGGCCTCGACCCGATGGCGGTACGCCGGCAGCAGCGACGACGGCAGCGGCATCAGCGCAGACTCCGCCGCAGCCACGTCGACCTCGTCGTCGAGGAACGCCTCGCCGGTGTACGGCCACAGCATGTCCAACGCCGCCAGCATGCGGTGGTGGGACTCCTCGGTGCCGTCGCCGAGACGCACGACCCACGTCGAGGAGTGCCGGACGTGGTACGCCGCCTCCTTCGCCGCCTTGCCGGCGATGCCGGCCACGACGGGGTCGCTCGACGACGCGAGCCTGGGCCACAGCTCGACAGCCCATGCGTCGAACAGGAACTGCCGCAGCATCGTGTGCCCGTAGTCGCCGTTGGGCTGCTCGACGAGCAACACGTTGCGGTAGTCGGGTGCGTCGCGCAGGTAGGCGAGCGCGTCCTCGTCGCGACCGGCGCCCTCGATCTCGCCCGTGCGGGTGAGCAGGCCACGGGCCTGCCCGAGGATGTCGAGCGCGATGTTGGCGAGGGCGATGTCCTCCTCGAGTGCGGGCGCGTGACCGCACCAGGCGGTCAGTCGCTGGGCGAGAACGAGGCAGGAGTCGCCGACGCGCAGGAGCGCCTCGACCGCGTGGTCACCCATCAGTCACCCATCAGATACCGACAACACCGTCGGGTACGACGTAGTGCGACGGATGCCGGAACTCCTCGTCGAGGCCGAAGAACGACTCCTTGTCGTCGGGGTCGCTCGCGACGATCTCCGTCGCCGGGACGACCCACAGCGACGCGCCCTCACCGCGGCGGGTGTAGACGTCGCGCGCGTTGGCCAGTGCCATCTCGGCGTCGACCGCGTGCAGGCTGCCGACGTGCTGATGGGCCAGGCCGGCGCGGGAGCGGACGAACACCTCCCACATCGGCCACGTCTCACGCGACGACATCAGCGCGCCGTCTCTTCTCGGCGTGGGCGACCGCCGCCTCGCGCACCCAGGCGCCGTCGTCGTGCGCCGTGCGGCGCGCGGCGAGCCGCTCGCGGTTGCACGGCCCGTCACCCGACAGGACCCGCGTGAACTCGGTCCAGTCCGGCTCGCCGAAGACCCAGTGCTCGCCGTCGTACCAGAGCGCGTCGTCCGGGATCGTCAGCCCGAGGAAGTGCGCCTGCGGGACCGTCATGTCGACGAACTTCTGGCGCAGCTCGTCGTTGGTGAACCGCTTCACCTTCCAGCGCAGCGACCGGTCGTTGTGCACCGACTGCGCGTCGGGCGGGCCGAACATCATCAGCGACGGCCACCACCAGCGGTCGAGGGCATCCTGCGCCATCGCTTTCTGCGCCGGAGTGCCCTGCGCGAGGACGGTCATCACCTCGAAGCCCTGCCGCTGGTGGAACGACTCCTCGCGGCAGATGCGCACCATCGCGCGGGCGTAGGGACCGTAGGAGCAGCGGCACAGCGGCACCTGGTTCATGATCGCGGCGCCGTCGACGAGCCAGCCGATCGCGCCCACGTCGGCCCAGGTCAGTGTCGGGTAGTTGAAGATGCTGGAGTACTTCGCGGTGCCCGCGAGCAGCTGGTCGACGAGCTCGTCGCGGGTGACGCCGAGCGTCTCGGCGGCGCTGTACAGGTACAGCCCGTGGCCGGCCTCGTCCTGCACCTTCGCGAGCAGGATGCCCTTGCGGCGCAGGCTCGGGGCGCGGGAGAGCCAGTTGCCCTCCGGCAGCATCCCGACGATCTCCGAGTGCGCGTGCTGGGCGATCTGGCGGGTGAGCAGGGTGCGGTAGGCGTCGGGCATCCAGTCGGTCGGCTCGACCTTCTCCTCCGCGGCAACCGTGGCCTCGAAGCGCTCACCCAGCCGCGAGAGCTCCTCGTCGCCGAGCGGTTCGGCCTGGTCCAGGCCCTGCGTGTACATGGGCCGAGCATGACAGATCCGCGCATGCGTGTCACTGGGCCGTCACATCTGGACTCGCTTTCGGTGCGCCTTAGGGTGCGCACAGGAGGTGGCGGCATGGGGCGCGGGCGAAGCGTGGCTCCGGTGCTGGTGCTCGCCACCGCCGGGGTGCTCGCCCTGCCGGCAGCGGCGGCTGACGTCGGCGTCCGGGTGGGCAGCTTCTACTTCGAGGACACCTCCACCGGTGACGGCCGGGTCGTCGCCGACCAGGGCGACCGGCTCGTCTTCCGGTTCGAGGAGGGGCAGCACACCGCAACCGTCGACGGCTACTTCGACTCGGGCATGCGCGGCTCGGGCGCGACCTACGCGACGCCCGCGCTGAGCCGGGCGGGCACCTTCACGCTCTACTGCCAGGTGCACGGCGCGACCCAGCACGTCGCCACGCTCACGATCCGCGCAACGACCGCGCCGTCCCCTTCGCAGACCACCGCCCAGCCCTCCCCGACCCGCGCCACGGCGGCGCCCTCGAAGAGCCCGAGCCCGCGGCCGACACCGACCCGGCCGGCGAGCCCGAGCGCCAGTCCGAGCCCACGGCCCAGCCCACCCTCGCCGAGCCCGGCAACGAGCCCGTCACCCAGCGCCTCGGCAGCCGTCGTACCGACGAACAGCCCCGAACCATCGGCCGTCAACTCGGCGCCGACCCCCGACTCGGCCGGCGGCCCATCGGACGACGTTCGACCGGCGGTCGCGCTGGACGACGGCGTCGGTTGGCTGCTGCCGCTCGCACTCGTGCTGTTCGCGGCCGGCCTCGGTGCCGGTGCGATTGCGCTCGGCAAGCGCCGGCGGATCGACTAGTGGTCAGCCCTCGCCGACGAGGGGGCTGGAGGCGACCTCGGTGCCGTCCGGCAGCGGACTGATCTCGAAGTCGGCGAACGCGTTGGGTGCGACCCGCTGCAGCTCGCGCAGCATCGCGATCGCGAGCTCGCGGATCTCGACGTCGGCGTGCTCACTGGCCCGCATCGCGACGAAGTGCCGCATCGCGCGGTAGTTGCCGGTCACGACGATGCGCGTCTCCGTCGCATTGGGCAGCACGGCGCGCGCGGCCTGCCGGGCCTGCTTGCGGCGCGACGTGACGTTGTCGACGTCGGCGAACTTCTTCTCCAGGCCCTCGAGGAGCCTGGTGTACGACGCGAGCGCCTGCTCGCTGGCCTCGAGGAACATCGCGTGCAGCTCGGGGTCCTCCGCGATGACCGCGGGCTCCACCATGGCGGCGTCGCGCTCGGGGACGTAGCGCTGGGACAGCTGGCTGTAGCTGAAGTGCCGGTGCCGGATCAGCTCGTGGGTGAGGGACCGGGAGATCCCGGTCAGGTAGAAGGTCACGCTGCCGTGCTCGAGCACCGACAGGTGGCCGACCTCGAGGATGTGCCGCAGGTAGCCGGCGTTGCTCGCGGTGGCCGGGTTGGGCTTGCTCCACGACTGGTAGCAGGCGCGGCCGGCGAACTCCGCGCGCGCCTCGCCCCCGTCGGCGTCGGTCTCCCACGGCACGTCGGCGGGAGCCTCGAAATGCGTCCAGGCGATTGCCTGGACCTTCAGCTGGACGATCTCGGGCACGGGCACTCCTGTGCGCTTGCGGCGGGGGTGGGTTCGGCTCGTCAGACTTACC
>JAENVS010000002.1 GCA_016650445.1 Frankiaceae bacterium
CACAGCAAGGGATTCCGACCCGAAAGTGTCGGAGGTCGCATCTAGGTTTGTCGCATGCCCACCACTGCCTCGCCGGTCGACTGGTTGTCACGGCCGGTGCCGTCGGCGATGTCGCCGGAGAAGCTGGCGGCGTTCGTCGACACGGCCCTGTCGCGCACGGACGGGATGCTGTTCACCGCGACGCCGGCGGAGGAGCTCGACGCGATCGGGCGGTGGCAGCAGCTCAAGGACAAGGCGTTCGCCGGTCAGATGCGCGCCATCGTCGCGTCCTACAACCGGGCTGCGGCGCAGGCGCGGGACTTCGCCGGCGACGAGGTCGGGCTCGCTGTCGGGGCGACGTCGAGGACGGGCAGCAACCTGGTCGGTCAGGCGCTGGCGGTGTGCGCGTTGCCCGGGTTGCTCGAGGCGGTCGATGGCGGGCAGTTGACCGAGCGGCATGTGCTGGCGGTGCTGGGCGAGCTGGACAAGGTCGCGTTGAGCCTGGAGCAGCGGCAGGCGGTCGTGCTGGTGATGCTCGCGCGCTACCAGGGGCAGACACCGGGTGAGCTCGGCGCGCTGGTCGCCCGGTTGATCGTGCAGGTCGACCGGGCCGCCGCTGCCGCCGCCCGCGATGCGAAGGCGACCGGCGAGCGCAAGGTCTGGTTCTCCCGCGACGTCGACGGCCAGGCGCTGGTGCTGGCCCGCGGCCCGGCCGCGAAGATCGCCGCGATCCGCGCCTCCCTCGAGGCGACCCTGCCCACCGAGGCTGAGCCCGGTGACGAGCGCAGCCGCGATGCCCGCGAGTTCGACCTGTTCGTCGACCTGCTGACCGGCGGGGAGCAGGCCGGCTCGTGGCATGCCGAGGTGCTGGTGCCGTTCTCGGTCGCCGAGGGTGGGGACCACGAGCTGGCCGACATCCCCGGGCTGGGACCGATCCTGCCCGCCACCGCCCGTGACCTGCTCGATCAGGCCGACACGATCGGGCAGACCGCGGTCGGTCCGGACGGCCAGGTCATCGCCGTCAGCGACCCCATCCGGAACAACCGCCCGGCTCCGCAGCAACGCCCGGCCGCAGAGCCGACGTCCGCGCCAGGGCCCGAGCCCGAGCCCGAGCCAGCGGCCGAGACCGCGCCAGTGCCGGAGCCGAAGCCGGGGACCCCCGATCTGGTGCCCTGCCCCCTGGATCGGCCGTTACCGACCGACCCGGTCCGGGCCGCCCGGCTCGCGCTGCTCGCCGCTGCGCCGGTCGTGCGGGAGCTGACCTACAGCGGCTACCGCATCCCACCCCGGCTGCGCCGGTTCCTCGAAGCCCGCGACCGCACCTGCGTGTTCCCCGGCTGCAACCGACAAGCCCGGCGCACCGACAAGGACCACCGCCGACCCTGGCCGCTCGGCCCGACGAGCGCCGACAACCTTGACTGCCTGTGCCGCCACCACCATCGCGCCAAGCACGCGATCTTCACCGTGCTCCGCGACACCGACGGCACCTACCTCTGGATCACCCGCGGTGGCTGGCAGTTCCTCCGACAACCCAAGGGCTTCTGACCCCCGTCCGAGCCCGCCCCGCCGACAGCCACAGACGAGCCCTCGCCCGCCTGCGGCTCTGGCATGCCCGGATCCGATCGGCGCGCTAGAGGCCCCAGAAGGGACCCTCGAGGCCGACGGAGCGGAGATAGGTGGCGGCGTCCGCCGGATCCCGGCGTTGGTAGCCGTGAGTCAGGCGACCGTCGTACCACCCGGACGCGAGCCGCCAGAGCGTCGCGAGATCCATCACGTAGCCGCGGGGAACCGAGCGCTCACGCAGCCAGCGATCGACGCAGTCTTCGGAGCAGTACAGGCGCTGGTTCGCGCACGTCGTCACGACGTCGTCCCACATCGCCGAGACCGGCGTCAGGAAGTGGGCGACCTCCGGGCCGGCCGGCGGCGCCATCGTCGTCACGTCCCAAGCCAGCGCCCGTGCGCACCCCGGGCACTGAGTGGCGACAAGGACTGAGGGTTCGTCCGGCAGCAGATGCGGGAGTGCGAACGAGTCCCACGCGCACCCACCCCACCAGAGCGTCCGGCGACCCATCGCGCTGAACCCGAGCGGCACCGCGGAGAACGGATGCGCCATGACCACTTCGCCATCGGCGCCGAGAACGATGTGCCGGGCGCCGGCCAGTTGCTGCAGGGCACGCCGCACATCGTCGAGGCCGATCTGCGCGGTCAGCTCCACAAGCGTCGGCGGTCGCCCGGTGTCGACGAACGACCGGTAGATCTGCAGCCGCACGTCCTCCGTGTCCACGCCGCCTCCTTCGTCGAACTGGAGTATCTGGGATGCTCGCATCCCCGCGGGCAGCGGCGGCCTGAGCGCAGCGACACCGGTAGCCTTGTCACGGTGACGACCGCGGCGAGGGACGAGGCCGCGCGACGTCGTACTTTCGCCGTCATCAGCCACCCCGACGCGGGCAAGTCGACCCTCACCGAAGCCCTTGCGCTGCACGCGCGCGTCATCAACGAGGCCGGCGCGATCCACGGCAAGGCAGGTCGCAAGAGCACGGTCTCGGACTGGATGGACATCGAGAAGGCCCGCGGCATCTCGATCAGCAGCGCCGCCCTGCAGTTCACGTACGGCGACGCCGTCATCAACCTCGTCGACACCCCCGGCCACGCCGACTTCTCCGAGGACACCTACCGGGTGCTCGCCGCGGTCGACAGCGCGGTGATGCTCGTCGACGCGGCGAAGGGCATGGAGCCGCAGACGCTCAAGCTGTTCCAGGTGTGCCGGCACCGCGGCATCCCCGTCCTGACGGTCATCAACAAGTGGGACCGACCGGGCCTCGAGGCCCTGCAGCTCATGGACGAGGTGCGCGACAAGACGGGTCTGGAACCCACCCCACTGACGTGGCCGGTCGGCATCGCGGGCGACTTCCGGGGCGTGATCGACCGGCGTACCGGTGAGTTCGTGAAGTTCACGCGTACGGCGGGTGGCGCGACCATCGCCCCCGAGCGAGCGATGTCGCCCGCGGAGGCGGCGGAATCTGAAGGCGATGCCTGGACCTTCGCCGTGGAGGAGAGCGAGCTGCTCGATGCCATGGGCCAGGTGCACGACCAGGATGCGTTCCTGAACGGCAAGACGACGCCGGTGCTGTTCGGCTCCGCCGTCCTGAACTTCGGCGTCCGTCAGCTCCTCGACACGCTGCTCGAGCTGGCGCCGCCTCCGGGTGCCCGGCCGGACGAGAAGGGCGAGCCGCGCGAGCTCGACCAGCCCTTCAGCGCGTTCGTGTTCAAGGTGCAGGCCGGGATGGACTCCGCCCACCGCGACCGGCTGGCGTTCGTCCGGGTCTGCAGTGGCGTCTTCGAGCGCGGGTCGGTCGTCACTCACGCGAGCACCGGCAAGCCGTTCGCCACGAAGTACGCGCAGCAGGTCTTCGGCCGCGAGCGGTCCACCGTCGACGTGGCTTACCCCGGTGACGTCGTCGGCCTGGTCAACGCCAGCAGCCTCCGCGTCGGGGACAGCTTGTACGTCGACGATCCCGTGACGTTCCCGCCGATCCCGAGCTTCGCTCCCGAGCACTTCGCTGTCGTCCGCGCCAAGGACTCCGGGCGCTACAAGCAGTTCCGCCGCGGCATCGAGCAGCTGGAGCAGGAGGGTGTCGTCCAGGTGCTGCGCAGTGACCTGCGCGGCGACCAGGCACCGGTGCTCGCGGCGGTGGGGCCGATGCAGTTCGAGGTCGCGACGCATCGCATGGAGCACGAGTTCACCGCGCCGGTGACCATGGACCGGCTGGAGTACACCCTCGCTCGCAAGACCGACCGCATCTGGGCGAAGGTGCTCGACCGCGAGAGCGGCGTCGAGGTGCTCGAGCGCGGCGACGGCGAACTGCTCGCGCTGTTCGCCGGCAGCTGGCGGCTCAACCGCGTCCTGCGCGATCACCCCGACGTGCTCCTCGAGCCGCTCGTCGCCGCGTCGGAGTAGCTCGGCATGGACGAGCAGCTGAACCTCGTTGTCCTGGGCAGCTGCGTCCTTCTGCTCGTCGCGGTGATCGCCGTGCGGTTCGCCAGCCGCACGGCGCTACCCGTCCTGCTCGTCTACCTCGCCCTCGGCATGGCGGTCGGAGAGTCCGGCCTCGGCGTCGGCTTCTCCGACTACGAGCTCACCGCGGACCTGGGCCTGTTCGCTCTGGCCGTGATCCTCGCCGAGGGCGGGCTGACGACGCGGTGGTCGGCGGTGCGCCCCGTGCTGCCCTTCGCGACGGTCCTGTCGACCTTCGGCGTAGGAGTCAGCGTCGCCGTCGTCGCGACGGCGACCCACGTGCTGCTGGACGTCGACGTGCGCACGGCAGTGCTCCTCGGCGCCGTCGTGTCGTGCACCGACGCGGCAGCGGTCTTCTCGGTGCTGCGACGACTTCCGCTGAAGGGCCGGCTGCGACTGACGCTCGAGGCGGAGTCGGGGCTCAACGACGCACCCGTCATCGTCCTGGTGACCTTGGCCTCGTCGAACGCGTGGAACGACATGTCCGCGCTCGCGTCCGCCGGCCTGATCGTCTACGAGCTCGCGGCCGGGGTCGTCGTCGGCGTCGTGATCGGCTACGCCGGCCGGTTCCTGCTCGCGCGGGCGGCGCTGCCCTCCGCTGGCCTCTACCCGGTCGCGACGGTCGGGCTCACCCTGGTCGCCTTCACCGCGACCAACGCGATCCACGCCAGCGGCTTCATCGCCGTCTACCTCGCGGGTGTCGTGCTGGGCAGCTCGCGCCTGCCGCACCGGCGCGCGGTGCTCGGCTTCGCCGGGTCGCTCGCCCTGCTCGCCGAGGCGGGGCTGTTCCTGCTGCTCGGACTGCTGGCGTCGCCGAGCCGGCTGCCCGGTGCCCTTCCCACGGCGATCGTCGTCGGTGCTTTCGCCACCCTGCTGGCCAGACCGCTTGCCGTCGGGTTGTCCGCGCTGCCGTTCCGGCTGCCCTGGCGGGACCAGGTGTTCCTGTCGTGGGCCGGCCTGCGCGGCGCGGTCCCGATCGTGCTCGCGACGATCCCGGTGACCGAGGGGATCCGAGGGGCGACCCGGGTCGTCGACGTGGTGCTCGTCCTGGTCGTCGTCTACACCCTTGTGCAGGCCCCGACGCTGCCCTTGGTGGGCCGCCGGCTCGGGGTCATCGAGACCGACCAGGCCACCGACCTCGAGGTCGAGGCGGCGCCGCTGGAGCAGGTCCGCGCCGACCTGCTCGGGCTGACCATTCCGCCCGGCTCGCACCTGGTCGGGGTGTACGTCGACGAGCTCCGCCTCCCGGACGGCGCGCACCTCACTCTCGTCGTACGCTGGGATCGCAGTCTCGTGCCGGGCCCGCACACTCGGCTCGAGGCCGGCGACGCCGTTCTCGTCGTCGCGACCGCCGAGGCCCGCGCCGGCGCCGAGGCCCGCCTGCGGGCGGTCTCGCGCGGCGGCAAGCTCGCCGGCTGGCTGCACTGAGCCACCTGACTGCACTGAGCCACTTGACTGCACTGAGCCACTTGACTGCACTGAGCCGGGAACGCGCGTTCAGCGGACCGGGTTGTACAACGTGAACCTACCGCCACGAGGAGCTCCGACGTGTCCCTGTTCGGTAAGAAGACGGACCTGCCCACCGCTGACACAGCTCTCCCTGGCCGCCCCGAGCGCCTTCCCGTGCCGGCCAGGCACGCTGTCCTCGACACCCCGCTGGACCCGCCGTACCCCCAGGGCCTCGAGGTGGCGTACGTCGGCATGGGGTGCTTCTGGGGTGCGGAGCGGATCTTCTGGCGGCTCGACGGCGTGGTGACCACCTCGGTCGGCTACCAGGGCGGCATCACCCCCAACCCGACGTACGACGAGGTGTGCACGGGCCGGACCGGCCACACCGAGGCCGTGCGCGTGGTCTTCGACCCCACGAAGACGTCGTACGCCGCCATCCTCAAGGCATTCTGGGAGAACCACGACCCGACGCAGGGAATGCGGCAGGCGAACGACGTCGGCACGCAGTACCGCTCGGCGATCTACCCGACATCCGACAGCCAGCTCGCCGAGGCGACGTCCTCGCGGGAGCTCTACCAGGCGGCTCTCGAGAAGGCCGGTCGCGGGATGATCACGACCGAGATTCTCCCGGCGGGGGAGTTCTACCCCGCGGAGGAGCACCACCAGCAGTACCTGCACAAGGTCCCCAACGGCTACTGCACGCACGGCTTCAACGGCGTCAGCTGCCCCATCGGCCTCGGCGTCCCAGCCCAGGTGGAGGTACTTCCCCCGCGGTAGCGGGCCTGTCCGACGTACCTGTTGGTCGATCTTCGCGTGCGAGACACGCTCACGGGGCATGCTGTCGAGGACAACCGATGCGGCTCTGCCGCGTCCTGACGAGTAGAGAGCGGGGTGCGCGATGGCTGACGAGCAGGACGAGGTCGTCGGACTGCCCCCTGTCGAGGTCGACCCCGTGTTCGTCGCGGCCATCGAGGACGCCATGAGCGGGCCCGAGACGCCCGTCGACGACCCCAACCGCGCACTCGGTGCCGACCCGCACGACTTCGCCGGCCTCTACATCCGCCACCGCTCGTCGTTCGCGGCGCACGCCCGCCGGTTCCTACGCGACCCACGGGACGTCGACGAGGTCGTGCAGGAGGCGTTCCTGCGGTTGTTCCTGGCGCTGCCCGAGCTCGCCACCGAGCTGCAGGCGATCGCCTACTGCCGTCGCACCGTCACCAACCTGTGCATCGACCGCTACCGCGCCGACAAGCGGCGTCCGCGCCTGGTCAACATCGAGTCGATCCCGCAGAACGACTTCGCCGCTGAGGAGCTCGACGACCCGGTCGTGCAGGCCGAGGACGCCGCGTTCGTGCGCGACGCGCTGTCGCTGCTGACTCCGCTGCACCGCGACGCCCTCGTGAAGCGCGAGATCGAGGAGAAGAGCATCCCGGTCATCGCCGAGGAGCTCGGGGTCCCCGAGGAGAGCGTCAAGCACCTGCTGCACCGGGCTCGCCGGGCTCTGCGCCGGCACCTTGCCAAGACACACCTGGCGCCGGGTGTCGACCTCGACGACGTGTCGACGCTGTCGTTGCTCGCCAAGAGCGCCGCGGCTGGCGGTGGCCGCGCAGGTGTGGCGGTTCTGTTCATGATCGCGATCGTGGTGAGCGCCCGGCCCGACCTGCCCGCGACGGCCCTCACCTCATGGCCGCTGCACGACCTCCTCCCGGCCGTCGGGCGGGCGCTGTCCCCGGTCCCGGTCTCGGAGCCCGTGCAGGCGCCGAAGAAGGTCGCGCCCACCTCGACGAAGGTCCAGCCCGCACCGCGCGTTGCGGCCGACCCCGTGGCCCCGCTGGGGGCCCCGAAGGTCACCGTCGTCGCGCCCCGCCCGACCGTCGCCGCCAAGGCAGCACCGGCGACCACGGCCCAGCCGACGGCGACGCCGGCCGCGGAGCCTTCGCCGGACTCCTCACCGTCACCGTCGCCGTCACCGTCGGGCTCCCCGTCGCCCAGCGGCAGCCCCTCGCCGAGCGCGTCACCGAGCGGGAGCCCCTCGCCGAGCACATCGCCCAGCGCCAAGGAGCGCCCGGCCACCACGACCGACCCACGCCAGGCCCGGGTCGAGGCGTCGCCGTCGCCATCGCCGTCGGTGGAGTCCGCGATCTGACGGGCAGTTCGTCCGCCTGCTCAGGGCGTCGTGCGATGACGCCGTGCCGTGACATCGTGAGCGCGTGACGGGCGTGCGTGACCTGCGAGTCGCGGCGCTCGTCGGGGTCTGGGTGCTGCTCGTCCTCGGGCTCGACACCGGTGCGTCGCTCACCCAGCAGCGCCTGCTGGGCGCCGGCACCTGGGTGCTGCTGGCGCTGGTCCTGCGCGGCGAGAGCCGCGCGACCCGCGTCCAGGTCGCCATCGTCGTCGTGTTCGCGTCCGCCGTGGAGTACGTCTTCGCGGGCTGGCTCGGCGTCTACGTCTACCGCTTGGAGAACGTCCCCGCGTTCGTGCCGCCGGGTCACGGCCTGGTCTACCTCGCCGCACTGGTCCTCGGCCGCAGTGCACTGGCTCACCGGCATGCACGCGCGGTCGTCACCGCCACCGTCGTGGTCTGCGGCGGCTGGGCGATCTGGGGGTTGTTCCTGTCCGCTCGACCCGACCTGCTCGGCGCCCTGTGGTTCGGCTGCCTGCTGGTCTTCATGCGTCGTGGCCGTACGCCGCTGGTCTACTGCGGCGCGTTCCTCGTGACGTCCTACCTCGAGCTCTACGGCACGGGCATCGGCGCGTGGACGTGGCAGCCGCATGATCCGACCGGCCTGGTGACGATCGGCAACCCGCCCAGCGGTATCGCCGGGGGCTACTGCTTCTTCGACGCGGCCGCGATCTGGTTCGCGCCGCGGCTGATCGCGCGCTACGGCTCCTCGAGGGCGCGGAGCGGTGGCGTCCTGGCCAGCACGATCACGGCCCCTACGACGAGCGCGCCACCGACGAGCTGGACGGGGGACAGGGTCTCGCCCAGCGCAACCGCCGCGACCCCGACGCTCACGACCGGCTCCATCGTCGACAGGACCGCGGTGTCCGACGGTCCGAGCAGGGCCAGTGCCGCGAAGAACGCCGCCACCGCTACGACCGTGCCGAGCACCGTCACGCCCGCCAGCGCGGTCCACGCAGCAGCGGACGACGGCAACGGGGCACGGGTCGCGAGTGCCAAGGCGTCGTAGACGAGCCCGCAGGCGGCCATGACGATCGCCGAGGTCGCCAGCGGGCCGATGCCGTGCGCCGCCGTCGACGACAGCACGATGTAGATCGCGTACGACGCCGCGGCACCCAGCCCGAGCAGCACCCCCACGGCCTGACCGCCGGCCACCGGACCGATCGTCAAGGCTGTGCCGATCGATGCCACGGCGACGCAGAGCACCGCTACCCGCCGTGGCCGGTGCCGCAGCAGCACGGCGGAGAGCACGACGACCAGCGCCGGGTAGACGTAGAGGAGCAACGCGGTGAGCCCGGCCGAGATGCGCGTCAGTGCCGCGAAATAGCACAGCGATTCGACGACGTAGCCGATCCCGCCGAGGAGTGCGAGCTTGCGCAGACTGCGACCCCTGGGCAGCCGCTCGCCGCGCAGCCGCGCCAGTGCGAGCAGCAGCACCGCGGCCACGCTGAACCGCACGGACAACACGCCCACGGGACCGACGCCGTCGTCGTACACGACCTTGGTCAGCACCGGCATCACACCGAAGCCGATCGAGCTGGCGAGGGCGAGCAGGACGCCGAGGGTGCGTGGCCTCACGCGGAGGGCGACAGCGCCGCAAGCACCTCGTCGTGGAGCAGGCCGTTCGTGCACACAACGCTGCCACCGTCGGGGCGCGCGTCCCCGGCGAGGTCCGTGAACCGACCCCCCGCCTCCTCGACGACGACCTGCAAGGCGGCGAGGTCCCACAGCGAGACCTCGGGCTCGCAGGAGATGTCGACGGCGCCTTCGGCGACGAGCACGTGCGACCAGAAGTCGCCGAACGCGCGGGTCCGCCAGACGGCCTCGGTCAGCTCGAGGAAGCCGCCCAGGCGTCCGGACGACGCCCAGCCGGTGAGGCTGGAGTAGGACATCGCGGCATCGGCGAGCCGCGAGACCGAGCTGACCTTCAGCGCCGTCGCGTCCGACGACGAGCTGCCGGCGAACGCGCCGAGCCCCCGGCCGGCCCACCAACGGCGGCCGAGAGCTGGGGCGCTGACGACCCCGACACTCACCTGCCCGTCCACCTGCAGGGCGATCAGGGTGGCCCACACCGGGACACCGCGGACGAAGTTCTTCGTGCCGTCGATGGGGTCGATGACCCAGCGACGCGGCCCCTCGCCGTCGAGGCCGTACTCCTCGCCGAGCACAGCATCGGTCGGAAGGGACTTGGCGATCAGGCCGCGCAGGGCCTGCTCGACGGCGCGGTCGGCATCGCTCACCGGCGTCAGGTCAGGTTTGCGCTCGACCTGCAGGTCCAGAGCGCGGAACCGCGCCAGCGTGACGGCGTCCGCCGCGTCGGCGAGGGAGTGCGCGAGCGCGAGGTCGCTCTCCGTCCCGGCCACACGGCGAGACTAGGCACTTGACACGGAGGCAACTTCTGTAAACCCTGTGACCCGTGTCACCCGTCCGCAATGCCCTGCTTGATGCGGCGTACGACGCTGCGGTCGGCAGCGGCTGGGGCCGCGCCCGGATGGGTGATGTCGCCAGCGCCGCGGGCGTGAGCCGGCAGACGCTCTACACGGAGTTCGGCAGCAAGGACGGGCTGGCCCAGGCGCTGGCCCTGCGCGAGGCGGCTCGCTTCGTCGACGGGTCGGAAGCCGTACTGACCGGTTGCGAGGGATCCCCGTCCGAGGCGATCGCGGCATCCACCGAGTGGACGCTCCGAGTCGCGCGCGAGGACCCGCTCATCAAGGCGGTGCTCACCGACGACGGCACCGACGGCCTGCTGCCCTACCTGACCACGCGGTCCGACGCCCTGCTCGCCGCGGTGACCGCGCGCAACGTCGACTACCTGCACCGGCACTGGCCCGAGCTGCCCGTCGACGACATCGAGTTCGTCGCCGACACCCTCGTCCGCCTCACCGTCAGCCACATCGTGTCCCCGGCCGCACCCGCCGATGTCACCGCACAGCAGATCGCGCACCTCGTCGACCGCCTGCTTCCTGGAGGAACACCGCAATGAGCACCGAGGACCTCTACGCCAAGCCGGTCGACGTCACGAAGACATGGGACGTGCCCATGGCAGGCGACTCCCGCTTCAACTGGGAGTACGACAACGGGCGTGACCGGCTGCTGCAGCTGTACCAGAAGGGCAAGGACAAGCAGTGGGACCAGGTGTCCCGCATCGACTGGTCGATCGAGGTCGACCCGTACGACTCGCTCGGCCTGCCTGACGAGACCAGTGCCATCTACGGCACCCCGATCTGGGACAAGATCTCGCCCAAGCAGAAGCAGGAGCTCAACCTGCACCACTCGGCGTGGCAGTTCAGCCAGTTCCTGCACGGCGAGCAGGGCGCCATGATCTGCGCCGCGCGCATCGTCGAGTCGGTCCCCGACCTCGACTCGAAGTTCTACGCCGCCACGCAGACCATGGACGAGGCTCGGCACGCGGAGACCTACGCGCGGTTCCTGCAGGAGAAGCTGGGACTGCTGTACCCCATCAACGACAACCTCTCCAAGCTGCTCGAGGAGACGCTGCGCGACTCGCGCTGGGACATGCCGTACCTCGGCATGCAGGTGCTCATCGAGGGGCTCGCGCTGGCGGCCTTCGGGATGCTGCGCGACATCACGACCAAGCCGCTGCCCAAGCAGATCCTTGCCTACGTCATGCAGGACGAGGCGAGGCACGTCGCATTCGGCCGGCTTGCCCTGAAGGACGCCTATCGCGACCTGACGTCGAAGGAGCGCGACGAGCGCGAGGAGTTCGTGGTCGAGGCGTGCTACCTGATGCGCGACCGCATCCGGGGCCGCGAGGTCTGGGCGCTGTGCGGGCTGGACGAGAAGGAGTGCGACGGCTACGTCGACCAGTCGGAGTTCATGAAGCTGTTCCGCAACCAGCTCTTCACCCGCATCGTCCCGATCGTCAAGGACATCGGCCTGTGGGGCCCGAAGGTCCAGCGGGCCTACGCCGACATGGGCGTGCTGGAGATGGGCGACGCCGACCTCGACCTGCTGATGAAGAACGACGAGGACCTGGCCGAGCAGATCGACCGCGACAAGCAGGAGGCCGCCGAGGTCGAGCGCCGGATCACCGAGATCGAGCAGACGATCGCCATCGGTGCCGACGAGCAGCCGGTCGCTGTCGACTGATTCCCCCTAGCCTGGTCGCCATGGCGTGGGTGTCGCGTGGCTGAGCTGTGGGGGCTCCTCGCGGATGAGGACCGGCTTCGGGTGTTCTCGGCCATCGCACTCGGTGCCCGGTCGGTGCCCGACATCGCCGACCACACCGGTATGGACCCGCGCACCGTCGTGAAGGCGTTGCAGCGGCTGGAGTCGGGCGGCGTCGTGCGCACCGACGGGCCCGAGTGGGAGCTGTGCCGCGACGTCATCGCCGCCGAGGCTCGGCGTACGTCCAAGTCGTTCGAGCCGTACGACGAGGAGGGCCTCGCGCCGCAGCAAGCCTCCGTGCTGCGTGCGTTCCTGCGCGACGGGAGACTGGCGTCGATCCCGTCGGTCCGCTCCAAGCGGCTCGTCGTCCTGGACCACATCGCGAAGGTCTTCGAGGTCGGCGTCCGTTACAAGGAGCGAGACGTGGATGCCCTGCTTCGGGCGTTCCACGACGACTACGCGGCCTTGCGCCGGTATCTCGTCGACGAGGGCTTTATGTCGAGGGAGCACGCCGAGTACTGGCGGACCGGAGGCAGTGTCAGGGTCTGAATATGGTGGTCCCGGATTGGGCGAGAAATCCGGGTGATCCGTCCACGGGATTGGTCCGATCGGGTGATGCGCGGCCAATCGGCTGCGCACGAGGCTTTCCCGTGCAACGGCACGAAATCTGCCGTCCGGCCACCAGGCCGGCGGGCAGGGGGCGAAGATCCGCGCGGTCCTCACCGACACCGCACCGGTGCACGGAGGCAGACGGTCGCCTAGACCGGCGGGGAGCCAACGGCGAGCCCGACTTGTCCGGCTGGACGAGCGTCGCGGCGCTCCCGCCTGGATGGACGACGACAGTGACCCCTCGTACGCGCCATGTCCCGACAACCAGCACAGTTCACGGGTTTCGGGCACTCGTCGGCGCGGTGGCGCTCCTTGTGCCGCTGACGCTGTTGTTGTCAGCTTCGCCGGCCGCGGCCGCGGTGCTCACCACGCACGACAAAGTCGGGATCTGCCATGCAATCGGCGGTCCCAAGGCGTACGTGACGAACAGCCCGAACATCGACAGCATCGTCAAGGGAACCGGTCACGGCGGCCACGTCGACGACATCATTCCGGCGTTCGACTACGACCTGGGCGCGGGCGTCAAGCACTACGCAGGCCAGAACGTCGCGCTGATCAGCATCCTGAACAACAACTGCGGTCTGCCCGCGACTGCGCGGGCGGTGGCCCCGACTGTCGTTCAGTCGCAGTGCGTCAACAACGCGGGCACCGTGCCCACGTACACGATCGTCCCGGTCGCCGGGGTGGTCTACAGCGTCGGCGGCACCCCGGTGACGGGTACGAACAACGGCGCGGCGGGCAGCGCGATCACCGTCGTGGCAACGGCTGCGTCCGCAGCCATCACCTTGACGGGGAGCACGAGCTTCCCGATCACCTTCGCCGCGACCCCGACTCCGTGCGGCAGCACCCCCGCAGGCCCAGGACCGGGGAGCACAGGCGATGGGGGCGGCCCGGCACTGGACGGCAACCTCGGTGTGACCAAGACGGGGACAGCCACGGCGCAGCCGGACGACGAGCTCGTGTGGAGCATCGTCGTGACCAACACGTCGGGTGCGGCTGCTACCGGCTTCACGGTCGCCGACAGGCTGGCTCCGGGGCTGTCGTTCAGCCAGGTTCAGGGCAACGACTTCGTCTGCACGCTCGCGGGCCCGAACATCAGCTGCGGTTACACCGGGTCGCTGGCGGTAGGCGCGAGCGCGACGATCTCGGTGCGGGCCCTCCTCGACGCCGGCTACAAGCCGGATGCGGTCACGAACACCGCTGTTCTGACTCCGGGCCGGCCGGACACCGACAGCGCGGACAACAGCTCCACAGCGATCACCGCTGTCACGCACCCCGCTGAGGAGTTCACTGGGGGCGGCGGCGGTGCGGTTGTGGCCCCGCCGGCTGAGACGGCGGGCGGCGGCGCGGCCCTGCCGTTCACGGGGTCGAGCACCGCGCGACTCGCCCAAGCAGCGCTGGCACTCCTGCTGCTCGGCGGATACCTGCAGGTCCTCGGTCGTCGACGCCGCCCGGAGGTCATCGGGTAGTTCGTCGCCGCCGGCGCGGCCCAGGCCCCCTGCCCTGCACCGAGGGGAGGGGGCTGTGGCCTGCCCGGAGCACCTTCATGATCCCGCGGAACCAATTTCTCACTCTGAGTATCTCGAGCCGTGCGTTCCGTCACTCTCTGAGGTCGATTCGGCCCGGAAAGATAGGAAGTACGCACGCGAAGATTGTCCGAACGGGTGATGCGCGGCCATCCGCCGTGGAGAACGCTCAACGGGCACGGCAAAACCTGCCGTCCGGCCGAGCGATCGGCTGGCGGGTGGGGGGCACGGATCCGAGTGGTCCACACCGACACCCACAAGGTGCACGGAGGAAGACGGTCGCCTAGACCGCTCGGGGAGCCAGTGGCGAGCCCGATCTGTCCGGTACGACCAAAGCGCCGCTGCGCTTCGCCGGACGGATGTCGCCGTGAACGTTCTCCCTCAGTCCCTCGCGACCGGCCTGCGACGCCGTGCTGCGCGGCGGGGCGCTGCGCTTGCCCTGGCCGTCGCCGTAGTCGCCCTGTTCGGTGGGGTGCCAGCCTCGGCCGGTGGCAGCGGGACGGTCAAGGTCGACGGTGACGACGTCGGCGGTCCCGGCAACGCGCCGCACCAGGCGTGCGGGCTGCAGGTCTCCCTGTACGACTTCGACGCGGGCGCGCACAACGCGGTGGTTACGTGGACCGCGAAGGACACGGGTCTGCCGATCGTCACCACCCCCGCGAGCGGCGCGACCAACCCCTACCCGTTTAACGCGAGCGGCAACTCCGAGCTCAACATCTCCCTCCCCTTTGCCCTGCACACCGCCGGTCTCACGTTCCACGCCGGCCTCGGGTACCACGTCACGCTGGACGTGAGCGTCGACGGCGTCGGCAAGAGCAAGGTCATCTACGTCGGCGCCTGCTCGACGGACGTGGCCCTGTCCAAGACGACGTCGACTCCGACCGTCGCAGTCGGCGACGCGGTGCACTACACGCTGACCGTCACCAACAACGGCCCGCTGAACGGCGTGGGCTTCCAGGTCACCGACACGCTGCCGGCCGGGTTCACCCTGACCTCCATCACGGCCCCCCTGTGGGACTGCGTCGGCACGGGTGTCGACTGCACGTACAAGCCCTCGAGTCCGCCGGTCCTGGTGGGCTCGTCGACGTCCTTCACCGTCAACGGCACGGCAACGGCCGCGGGCATCCCGTCCATGACGAACAACGCGCACCTTGACCCGCAGGACACGGACAACACCAACAACGCGGCCTCGGTGGTCGTCAACGTGAACGGCCTCGCGACCTCGCAGGCCGTGACCTTCGCGGACTCGGCCTGTGTGGCCAACCAGTCGACGGCGAACACCTACACGATCCCTGACCCGATCCCGACCGGTGTGGTCTACAAGATCGGTGCCGCCACCCAGACCGCGGGGCAGCACGCCGCCAGCCCCGGTCTGCTCACGGTCGACGTGACTGCGGCTCCCGGCTACACCCTGTCTGGACTGGCGCAGTACACCCACACCTTCCCGGCCGTGGCGACCGGCTGCGAAGCCCCCACGGCGGCGGTGACGAAGGCCAACAACGCGAACGGGGATGAGACCTTCAGCATCTCGGAGGAGGCGACCTCGGTCTCACAGCCCGTGCAGTTCAAGCTGACGGTCACCAACACCAGCCCCTACGCGATCGACGTCAACCCGTCGATCTCCGACCAGGTGTGGGTAGGTGCGGAGCCCACGGAGGGCCCCAACCCCACGTCGTACAACTGCCTGCCGGCGATCACCAACCTGGCGCCCACGGTCAGTGCTTCCTGCGTGTTCACCGCGGACAGCTACTCGCCGGAGGACGGCGTGACCAAGTCCAACCGGGCGACGGTCACGTTGACCAAGTTCGTTCCTGTGGACGTTGACGTTCCGGGCCTGCGGCGCTTCAGGGCAGCGGCGCTGGTCGCGCCGTTCACCGCCGTCAGCAACGTCTCGACGGTGAAGACGGTGAAGCCCGTGATCCGCGTCGTCCTGCCGACCCCGGCTGCGGCGGTTGCCCCGACGGCGTCGCAGTCGACGTGCACCAACGGCACCGCAACGACTCCCTCGTTCACCGTCCCGACGACGACGGGTGTGGTCTACACGCCGGCCACCGGCGGGACCGCGACGCCGGGCTCGACGGTGACCGTGACGGCTGCTGCGGCTCCCGGCTACGTCCTGAGCGGACCGAGCAGCTTCCCGCTGGTCTTCGCAGCGCTGGCGGACTGCAGCATCACGGACAACGTCGGCGTCAGCAAGACCGGCCCCGGCACCGCACAGCCGGGTGACGAACTGGTCTACGCGATCGACGTGACCAACGTGCGGGGTACGCCGGCCACCGCCTTCACGGTCGTCGACACCCTGCCCGCGGGGCTGTCGTTCAGCTCCGCCGTCGGCTCCGGCTTCGCCTGCACCAACGCCGCCCAGGTCATCACGTGCGTGTACGGCGGTCCGGCGCTCACCGTCGGTCAGTCGGCCACCATCTCGGTCCGGGCACTGCTCGACAGCACCTTCAGCGGGACGTCGGTCGCCAACACGGCGGTCGTCGACCCGGGCCGGGCCGACTCCGACGCCGGTGACAACAGCGCGACCGCGACCACTGCGGTCGTCCCGCTGCCGATCTCCGGCGGTGGAGGCGGCGCCGTGGAGGAGCCCGCCGCCTCACCGTCGCCCGAGCCCGTCGCCGGTGGTGGAGGGGCCCTGCCGTTCACCGGCATCGACGGCGCCCAGCTCCTGCAGCTCGGAGTCTCGCTCCTGCTGGCCGGCCTGTTCGTGTCGCTGGCCACCCGCCGGCGGCGGACCAGCGCGGAGTAGCCGCGCAGCTCCCGGAGGCCGCGTCCCACACAGGACGCGGCCTTCGGTGTACGACGGGGATGCTCACGCCCGCGAAAATGGTCCTCCTGTAGTCCGAACGGGCCATGACGGCGGGCGCCCGTCTCGCGCACTCTGACAGCGGCAACAAAACGGACAGTTCAGTCAGGAGTACATCGTGGCCACATCAGCCCCACAGCGCCGCCTCGCCCACGCCGTCGTGGCGCTGGCCGTCGCCGGCCCTGCCGTGCTGCTCGGCGGGGTGGCTTGGGCCGACCCCACGCCGCCGCCGGACGCTGTCACGGCGACGGACACCGCCGCGGCCACCGAGGCGCCGGTCGTCCAGCCGAGCGTCGGCACCTGGATCATCGGCGGCACCTTGCTGGAGGGCTCCGCGGCCAAGCCGGCGGCCAAGCCGGCCGCCAAGCCCGTCGCCAAGCCGGCCGCCGTCGCGCCGGCCCGCACCTCCACCCGCACGGGGGCGCGCACGCAGCGGGCGACCAGCCAGCCGACCGCGCTGGCTTTCACCGGCGGCCACGTCGAGGCGCTCCTGCCTGCCGGCATCAGCCTGCTCGTCGGCGGTGTCGCGCTGATGCTCGCCGCCCGCCCCCGCCGCGCCGTCGCCTAGGTCGCGCCTTCCGCGAGCGCGACCAGCAGCCTGCGCAACGAATCCAGTCTGGCCGCGCTGACCCCCACCTCGTCCAGGGCGCAGCCCGTTGTGCCCGGCAGGTGGCTGCACCCCGGCGGGCACCGCTCGGCGGCCACGGCGAGGTCAGGGAACGCCGCGAGCACCCGGGCCGGCGTCACCGCGCCCAGGCCGAACGACCGGATCCCAGGGGTGTCGATAACGGTGCCGCCCCCCGGCAGCTCCAGCGCGATCACGGACGACGAGATGTGCCGGCCCTTGCCGATCCCGCTGACGTCCCCCACCGCGCGCTGCGCGTCCGGGACGAGCTGGTTGACGAGCGTCGACTTGCCGACCCCCGACTGCCCGAACAGCACGCTGGTCCGTCCCGCGAGCCGGGCCTTCAGCTCCGGGACCCCGGTCGCCGGTCCCGTGACGACGGCCTCCACACCCAGCGGCCGGTAGAGCGCGAGCAGCTCCTCGGGTGACGCGAGGTCGGACTTCGTCAGGCACAGCAGCGGCTCCAGACCTCCGTCGTACGCCGCGACGAGGCAGCGGTCCACGAGCCGAGGCCGCGGTGGAGGGTCGGCGAGCGCGGTGACGACGACGAGCAGGTCGGCGTTGGCGACGACGGCGCGCTCGACCGGGTCGCTGTCGTCGGGTGTGCGCCGCAGCAGGCTGCTGCGCGGCTCGATCCGCACGATCCGGCCGAGCGCATCCGGACCGCCGGCGATGTCGCCGACCACCCCGACCCGGTCGCCGACGACGACCGCGCGCCGCCCGAGCTCGCGGGCCCGGACCGACGTGATGATCGAGCCGTCCGCGAGCCGGAGCCGGTAGCGACCGCGGTCGACGGTGACGACCGTCGCGGCGACGGCCTCCTCGTGGGCAGGGCGGATGCGCGTGCGCGGACGCGAGCTGCGCCCGGGGCGGACCCGGACGTCGTCCTCGTCCAGCTCGCGCGCGGTCACTCGCCGCCCAGCATGCGGTGCCAGGAGCCCGCGAAGTCCGGCACGGTCTTGCGCGTCGTGGCGATGTTCTCGACCTCGATGGCGTCCACGCCCAGGCCCAGCACGGCCCAGGCCATCGCGAGCCGGTGGTCGTCGTAGCTGTTCATGACGCCACCCGTGAGCGGCCTGGGCCGCACCTCGAGGCCGTCGCTTCGCTCCCGGACGTCCCCACCGCGGGCGTTGATCTCGGTCGCGAGTGCGGCGAGGCGGTCGGTCTCCTGAAGCCTGATGTGGGCGATGCCGCGCAGGCGGCTCGGTCCGTCGGCGAGCGCGGCCAGCGCGGTGATCACGGTGGCGAGCTCGGGGGCGTCCCGCAGGTCGGTGTCGATCCCGTGCAGACCCGCTCCGGCCGACACGGTGAGGGAGGTGTCGTCCCTGGAGATCTCGGCGCCCATCGCGGCGAGCACATCGGGCAGCACAGCACCGGGCTGGGCGGTGTGCCGCGGCCATCCCCGCACCGTGACGGAGCCGCCGGCCACGAGCGCCGCCGCGAGGTAGGCCGCCGCTGTCGACAGGTCGGGCTCGACCGCGGCGTCCCGCGGCACGAGGGGCCCCGGCTGGACCGTCCACTCTCCGGGAGTCGCGTCGTCGACGAGCGCACCTGCAGCGCGCAGCGCCTCGACGGTCATGGCCAGGTGCGGCGCGCTGGGCAGCGGCGGGCCGTCGTGGCGCACGCGGATGCCGTCGTCGTACCGAGGTGCGCTGAGCAGGAGCCCGCTGACCAGCTGGCTGGACTCGGAGGCGTCCACGACGACGGCCCCGCCACGCAGGCCCCCGCCGCCCCGGACGGTCACGGGGAGCGCATCCACCCGGTCCAGGTCGGCGCCGAGGTCGCGCAGGGCGGCCAGCAGCGGTCCGAGCGGTCGCAGCCGCACCCGGGGGTCGCCGTCGAACCGCACGGTGCCCTTCGCGAGGGTCGCGACCGGCGGCAGGAAGCGCGCGACCGTGCCCGCATTGCCCACGTCGACGTGGTCGGCTGCCGGCAGCAGCGGGCCGCCCACGCCGTCGACCACCCAGTCGGTGCCGTCGTCGGCGACCCCGACGCCGAGCGCGCGCAGGCCGGCTGCCATGAGCTCGGTGTCGCGGCTGCGCAGCGGCCGGCGAACGACGGAGCGCCCGGGGGTGAGGGCGGCGAGGACGAGCGCGCGGTTGGTCACGCTCTTGGACCCCGGCAGCTCCACCACCGCGGCGAGCGGGTGCGTCGCGCGCGGTGCAGGCCACAGATCGGTCACTCGCTCAGTCTCCCAGGTGACATCGGCGACAGGCTGTAACCGGAATCCGGACATCTCGGTCGTGAAGTCACGCGTTGTAGTCAAGGATTCGCCCGAACCCGCCGAGGGGACAGCATGCGCCTTCCGCTCACGTCCCCCGCGCTCCGTCGACTGCTGGCCGCTCTTGCGCTCGGTGCGACCGCCGCGGCGGGGCCCGTCCCAGCCGCGACGGCCGTCGCCGGCGGCCTGGCAGAGGGTCGCGACGTCGCGCCCGTCGTCGTCTCCGTAGGCGCCGAGAGCGCCGCGCACTGGATCCCCGCCCCGCGCCGCCGCCTGGCCACCCCGACGCTCAGCACCAGCGCGACGGTCGTGTCCGCGCCCGTCGTCGCCGCTGCACCGAACCTCACCCCCGCGCACGCGGGCAGCTACAGCTTCATGGCCGAGCCGACCGCCGGCGACCCGATCCGCTGGGACGCCTGCGGCACCGTGCACTGGGTCTTCAACCCCGCCAACGCCCCGGCCGGTGGGCTCGCCGCGGTGCAGAGCGCCGTCGCCAGGGTCTCCAGCGCGACCGGACTGCACTTCGCGTACGACGGAACGACCACGGCGGTCCCCAGCGGCGCCTACCTCGATGGCCAGAGCGGCGTGACCGGGTTCAAGCCGCTGCTCATCGGGTGGAGCACCGCGTCGGCGTCGAGCCTGCTGGCGAACCAGCCGGCCAACCTGGTCGGCATGAACCAGACGATCTGGGCCCGTCCGGCGACCGGGGCGACCCACATCGTCAGCGGCGTCGTCGCCCTCAACGCCGGTGTGAAGGCAGCGACGACCGGCGGCAACTCGTGGTTCACGTTCGCGCTGCACGAGCTCGCTCACGGGGTGGGCCTCGGCCACACCTCCGACGCGACGCAGATCATGGCGCCGACGATCCCGGCGGCGGCCACGGACTTCGGCAGTGGTGACCTGGCCGGCCTGGCGAAGCTCGGCGGCACCTGCTGAGGCAGGCAATCGCACCTATCCTGACCGCATGCGCCGCTCTGCACCGATCCTCGCCGGCGTCGCTCTGCTGCTGCTGACTGCCTGCTCGGGCGGCAGTGAGCCGCAGGCCCTGCCCTCGCCGGTGCCGACGTTCGCGGCCCCGTCGCCGTCCCCCTTGCCGACGTGCGCCCCCGCGCCGAACACGACCTACTCCTGGCCCAAGCAGATCCCCCAGGACCTGCCGAAGATCCCGGGTGCGGTGATCGAGTCGACCCGGCAGACCCAGGACGGTCTGTTCATCGTCCTGTTCTCCACGAAGGCCTCGCTGCGCGATGGTGTGCTGTTCATCGTGAAGAAGCTGCCACCCGCCGGGTTCGTCCTTGGGCGCGGTGACGCAGAGGCGTCCGAGGCGGACGCGCCGTTCAACAAGGGGGACCTGCGCGGCGTGCTGCGCGGCGCGGCCGTGGCGTTGTGTGAGACGAAGTGGGTGCTGGCGGTGACGCGACAGAGCCGGAGCACGGGCACGCCGCTGCTCCCGGCCCACACCGGCCCGTCGCCCTCGCCACTGCCGTTCGGCTGAGGGCGGCCCGCACGCACTAGGGTCCGCGCGTGGATCCCGGCGTGCTGCTGCAGGCACTCGTCGGTGGGCTCGCGACGGGTGCCGTCCTGGGCCTGGTCGCCCTCGGCTTCACGCTCATCGCGGGCACGGTGCGGGTGCTGCACCTGGCTCACGGTGACCTCGTCGTGGCCGCCGTGTTCACCGGGGTTCTGGTGGTTCTCGGCCGTACGCCGGTCGCGACGACGCTCGACCCCGGCCCCGCCCTCGGCTTCGCGCTGCTCGTCCTCGCCGCGGGTGCCGTGCTCTCCGGAGCCGTCGGGTGGCTCGCGGTCCGGCCGCACCTGCCGGACGTCGCCTCCGGCCGCCAGGGCGACGCCCTGGGGTGGGTCGCCGCGCTCGTCGCTGCCGGGCTCTTGCTGCGCGAGGTCCTGGGGGTGCTGCTCCCGCAGGAGGCGTACGCCGTCCCGGACCCGCTGCGGCTCGACGCCCTGAGCGCCACCGGCGTCTTCTCGCTGCCCGGGGGCGGGTCGCTGCCGGCGCGTGTCCCGGCGGTTCTCGTGATCGCCCTGGTGGTCGGCGTGACCGCCGAGCGGGTGCTCGTGCGAAGCCGGTTCGGCAAGGCGCTGCGCGCGGTCGCGGACGACCCGGACGCGGCTGCCCTGTGCGGCATCCCGGCCAGGCGCGTCGTACTCACCGCGTTCGTCGCCGCGGGCCTCCTCGCCGGCATCGCTGGGCTGCTGGACGCGCCTGGCCGCGCGATCGGCGTCGACGACGGGGTCGTCCTCGGACTGGCGGGGATCGGTGCCGCGCTGCTCGGCGGACTCGGGTCCCTACGCGGCGCGCTCGCCGGCGGTCTGGTCGTGGGAGTTGCGCAGTCGCTTGCGGTCACGTCGCTGGGGGCGGAGTACGCCGACGTCGTACCGCTGGGTCTGGTCGTCGTCCTGCTCGCCGTACGTCCGCTGGGGTTGCGCCGGTGAGTGCCGTCGAGCTGGCTCAGGCACTGTGGCTGCTGGTCGCGGCTCTCGGGCTCGCCCTGTCGGTGCAGCACGCGGGTCTGCCGGTCCTGGGCCAGGGCGCCTTCGTCGCCGTGGGCGGTGTCGGCACGGCGCTGCTCGGCCCGGGTGGCAGGGGCTGGCCCCTGCTGGTCGCTGCCCTCGTGTCGATCCTCGCCGCGGCGGTGCTCGGGCACCTCGTCGCGCTCGCCGCGAGCCGGCTCGAGGGCGCCTATCTGGCGCTCGCGACGTGGGCGCTGGCGTGGCTGGTCTACCGGATGATGCTGGCGTTCCCCTCGACCTTCGGCGGAGCGCAGGGGCTGGTCCGGCAGTCGCCGGCGCATCTGGTCTCGCCGTGGCTGGGGCTCGACCTGACCCTGACACCCGCGGTCCATGTCGTGGTCGCCGCGGTGACGTGCGCGCTCGTCGTCGTGGCGGGCATCCGCATGACACGCGGGCCGGCCGGCCTCGATCTCGCCGCTCTGCGCGAGGGGCCGGAGCTGGCCGCGTCGCTCGGCATCCCGGTGGCCGCGCGCCGTCGCGCTGTCCTGACCGTCACCGCGGCGCTCGGTGCGCTGTCCGGTGCCGGCACGGTCGTGCTCCTGGGACTGGTCGCGCCGGCCGACGTCAGCCCGCTGCTGTCGCTGCAGCTGTTCGTCGCCGTCCTCGTCGGCGGTACGACGTCGTGGTGGGGACCAGCCCTCGGCGTTGCGCTGCTGACGGCCCTGCCGCACGTCGCGGACGCGCTGCCCGGCGACGCCGAACGAGGACGCGGAGTGCTCACCGCGGCGCTGCTCGTCGTCGTGCTTCTCGTCCGCCGGGTACTGGCGCAGGGCCGGCGCACCGCGGCCGCCGCGCCGCGCGGCGCCGCGGTGCCGGATCTGCCGCACCCGGTCCGCGACGCCGACACGGTGCTGCTGCGCGCCCGAAGCATCACGGCGTCGTACGGGTCGTTGCGCGCCCTCGACGGTGTCACGCTGGAGCTGTGGAGCGGCCACGTGCACGCCCTCATCGGCCCGAACGGCTCGGGGAAGTCCACGCTCATCAAGGTCCTGTCCGGCGAGCTCGAGCCCGACAGCGGTGAGGTCGAGGTGCGCGGAACCACCATGACCGCTCCGGGGCCGGAGCAGCGCGTGCTCGAAGGGGTTGCGGCCACACCGCAGCGCACGATCATCCTGCCCGGGTTGACGCCGGAACGGCAGGTCGCGGTTGGGCTGCGCGGGGGCTCGCGACCGCGTCAGGCGGTGCTGCGGCACCTGCTGGCGACGCCGTCGTCGCGCGTCGCCGCGCGACGGACGGCATCGTTGGTCGCCGAGCTCCTTCGGGAGACGCGGCTCACGCCGGTCGCGAGGCTGGACCCCGCGGAGCTCACCGTCGGCGAGCAGCGCATCCTGCAGATCGCGCGCGCACTGGCCACCGGCGCCCGTGTTCTGCTGCTCGACGAGCCCGCGGCCGGCATGTCCTCCGACGAGCGGACCACGTTGCGGCACGTCCTTCGGCGGCTGGCGGGGAACGGCATCGCCGTGCTGCTCGTCGAGCACGACATGACGCTCGTCAACGCAGTGGCCGACCACGTCACGGTTCTCGATGCCGGTCAGGTGATCGCCACTGGTCGACCCAGTGAGGTGCGAGCCGACCCCGCGGTTCAGCGCGCCTATCTTGGGACCCCATGAGACCGAGGACGGCGGTGCTCCACCGGCTGCTGCTCGTGGTGCTCGTCTGCGCCGCAGCGGCCTGCTCCGGGAGCGACGCCGCGTCCTCGAAGAACGGCGAGGTGCTGATCGTCGTGTCCGCGCCACTGACGGCGCAGCCGTGGATCGGCCGGTTCGCCGAGCGGGGCGCGAAGCTCGCCGCCCAGGAGCTCAACGCCGATGGCGGGGTCGAGGGAAAGAAGGTCGTGGTCTCGGTCCTCGACAACGGCGGGTCACCGCAGCGTGCCGTCGCCAACGCGCGCACCGCGGTCGCGCAGGGCGCGGCGGCACTCATCATCGACGGCGTCGGCGCCGTGGCTACAGCTGACGTGACCGACCCGGTGTCGCTGCCCGTCTTCATGGTGTTCGAAGGCGGTGCCTCGCTCGTCGACGCGACCCAGCGCCCGACCCTGTTCAGGATGGCGCCGGCCAACAAGCCCATGGCCACCAGGCTCTCCGACTACATGTCGGAGAAGTACAAGGTCGTCGCGCTGCTCGCGGACGACTCGACCTACGGACGCGAAGGCGCCGTCCAGTCACGTATCGCCTTCACACGCAACGAGATCCGGGTCGCCTCCGACAAGACCGTTCCCGAGGGGGCGAGCGACGTCGCGACGCAGGTGCTCGACGCCCGGCGGGCGGGTGCCCAGGCGCTCGTCGTGTGGACTCGCGCGACAGGTCTCGCGGCCGCGATGCGGGCAGCCCGGTCCAGTGGCTGGGACGTGCCGATCTACAGCGGGCCGACCGGTGAGGACCCACTCGTCCGGCAGCGGCTGGCGGACCACCCCGAGTGGGTGGAGGGCCTGACGTTCGTGTCGTTCCGCATCACGAGCGAGACCGGGCCGGCGCCGTTCGCGGCGTACCGCAAGGCCTACGTGAAGGCCTTCGGCGAGGACGAGGTCGGTGTGACCGCTGGTGGCCGACGGGTCCTCATGCCGCCGGACTGGTCGATGTACTCCTACGACTCGGTGAAGCTCGTCGCCGCGGTGCTGAAGAACTCCGGCGGCAAGCTGGGTGGGCCGTTCATGGACGCGATGGAGCGGACCGTCATCACCGGTGCCAACGGCGACGAGCGCGGGTTCGGTGCCGAGGACCGCGAGGGCGTCAGCCCGGATGACATGTACTTCGGCGTGTTCAAGGACATGCGGTTCGCCTCGGTCACCGACGACATCCTCTCGACCAACCTCCCCGTCGTCGAGCAGTAGCGGCAGCAGCCATGTGCGGGCGCTACGCGAGCAGCGCGAACCCGGACGACCTCGCGTCGTACTTCACGGTGGAGGAGCCGCCCGAGGAGGTGCTGCCTGCGTCGTACAACGTTGCTCCGACCGATCCCGTCTACGTCGTCATGGAGCGGCACGAGAAGCGCCAGCTGCGGGTCGTGCGATGGGGGCTCGTGCCGTCGTGGGCGAAGGACGCCAAGGGCGGTGCGCGGTTCATCAATGCGCGCCGCGAGACGGTCGCGGAGAAGCCGGCGTTTCGCGCGGCCTATTCGCGCCGGCGATGCCTCGTTCCGGCCGACGGCTACTACGAGTGGCAGGTGCAGGGACCGCACAAGCAGCCGTGGTTCCTGGCCGCGCGCGACCGCTCGCCGCTGGCGATGGCGGGGCTGTACGAGGTCTGGAAGGCGCCGGACGAGACGCTGCTCTGGACCTGCACGATCCTGACCACGGACGCGCCCGACGAGCTCGGTCAGATCCACGACCGCACGCCGCTCCTGGTGCCCAAGAACGACTGGGCGAGGTGGCTCGACCCGTCGGTCGAGGACCCGGGCCCGGACCTCCTCGTCCCGGGTACGCCGGGCTTTCTCGACGCCTGGCCGGTGTCGAAGGCCGTCGGCAACGTGAAGAACAACGGCCCCGAGCTCGTCGAGCCGCAGGCCGTCGAGGACGCGCCCCTGTTCTGATCAGCTACGGCGCCAGACCGCGGTTCCGGCGGCGAACAGCAGGGCGACAGCCGCCAGCACGATGGCGATCGGACCGGGTCTCGGGTGCAGCACGGGTCGCGCGGCTGACACCGTGTCCGGCGGCGTGAACGCGTAGCGGAACACGGTCGACCCGGTGCCGGGCAGGTCGGCACCGAGGTAGGGCGAGTACGACGAGGCCCGCGCGCCGGTGGCTGCCGTGGCGACGAGCAGGTCGAGGGCGGCCCGCCGCTCCGCAAGCGGCGGCTTCGACCGCGACCACGCGGCCCACGACGGCAGGTCGCGTGGCGGAGCGAGAACGCGTTCGTCCAGCGCCGGCACGACGTTGAGATCCAGCCGCAGCGTGCCCGCGCCGTCGACCTCGGCTGCGAGCTCGACGGTGCGGAGCTCGGCGGTGAGTGTGCCCGCGACGACGCCACCGTCGGGCAGGGCCGTGACCCCGGGCCCGGTCACCTTGGCCGCAGCGCCGGTCACGCGCAACGAGCCGCTGATGTGCAGCGGGACCGACTGAGTCCCCTGGCGCCGCGCGGGTCCGCTGACGTCCAGCGTCTTCGGGAGTGTCGTCTCGGTGGTGGGCAGCCGCGGACCGGGCGGAGCCTTGGCGGTGCGCAGCGCCAGGTCCAGCGGTCCAGCGAGGACGGCCGCGTCGGCGTCGCTGCCCGTCGGGAGCTCGGCCGGCTGGGCGGTCCGGTTCTCCAGGACGACGCGGACCGTGCCGGGGCCAGGAAGCTGCCCTCCGGGTGCCAGCGGCTGCGGGCCGTCGCCGCCGTCGAAGCTGACGGTCGCGCGCAGCGGGAGCCGCTCGGCCTCGAGCCCCGCATCGAGGGTGAGGCGGGCGCCGAGCTTGCGGTTCCCTGGCGTGAAGCCCTGGAAGACGACCGCGCCGAACTTCGTGTTCGGGGGGTCGGAGTCCGGCACCAGCCCGACGGCGGCGCGAGCCGGCCCGCGCTCCCGGATCACGTAGTCACCGACCTTGGTCAGCAGCAGGCGCTGCTCCAGCAGTACGCGATGGGGAGTCCCTGCGCCGTCGACTCCCACCAGCACGACCTCGTCGTTGACGACCGGCCCGGGCACCGACGACGCCTTGCACCGGTCCGGCAGCGCGCCGACGACCTTGTTGCAGACGAGCGCGAGCTCCTGCGCGCGCGAGGCGCCCGGCACCGGGAGCTCTATCGTGGCGGCGTACGCCGGTGCTGCCGAGGCCAGGACGGCCGTCAGCGCAAGCGTGACCGCCGTGACCCTTTGCACATCGGCAGGCTAGATGCTGTCCGTCCACGCGTGCCCGCGCCGCGGAAGGGCAGAGTGACTGTTACACCAACGATCGAGGAGCACCCCCGTGGACGTGCAGGACGCCCGCCAGCAGCTCGAGCAGATGCTGCATGAGCTCGACACCGCGACGACGACGCTCGAGAGCGAGGGCGCGGGAGACAACGCGGAGCTCAGCCACGTCGACCAGCACCCGGCGGACAACGCGAGCGACCTCGTCGACCAGGACCGCGAGAACGCGCTGCTCGAGGCGGCAGACACCCAGCGGGCCCAGATCCGCGCCGCGCTCGCGCGGATCGACGACGGCACGTACGGCACCTGCACCGACTGCGGCGCCGCGATCAGCGAGGCGCGGCTGTCCGTCCGGCCCGAGGCCGCCCGGTGCGTGGAGTGCCAGTCGAAGGCGGAAGACGCCGCCTGACCCCCCGCTCCTTGATCATCGGCGAGCTACCTGTATCCCAAGGCGCTGATGCGGACAGCTCGCCGTTGATCATGGGCTTGTGGGTCGGACGATGAGCGAAATGCGGGAGGTCGAGACTCCTCGCGGGCCGGCGCGGGTGCACCTGGACCCGGGGGAGCGCGGGTTGCTCGTGCTGGGGCATGGCGCGGGCGGTGGTCCGGAGGCGCCGGACCTGCTCGCCGCGAGAGAGGGCGCGCTGGCAGCGGGCTTGTCGGTGGCACGCGTGGAGCAGCCGTGGCGGGTGGCCGGGAAACGAGTGGCCGAGGCGGCACCCAAGCTGGATGAAGCCTGGCTCGCTGTCATTGCGCAGTTGCAGTACGACGGCACCCTGGTCCTCGGTGGTCGCAGCAGTGGCGCCCGGGTGGCGTGCCGTACGGCGACAGAGCTACGAGCCAGCGCCGTACTCGCACTGGCCTTTCCCCTTGTGCCACCGGGAAGAGCGACCAGTCGGGCGCACGAGCTCGCGCTGCCCACGGTGCCGCGCCTCGTCGTACAAGGACGTCGTGACACCTTCGGCCTGCCGGCCGAGAGCGACGGCGTTTCCCTGCACGTCGTCGACGGGGCGGACCACTCGTTCGCTGTACGACGGCAGGACGGGCGCACCCGCAGTGAGGTGCTGACCGAGGTGCGCGAGACCGTGCGGGACTGGCTTCAGACCGTCACGTAGACGTTGGCCGCCACGTCGTGCTCGAGCAGCACGTCGACACCGTTCACGCGGACCGACAGCTCGCCGGACGCCGTCTCGCCGACCAGCACCTCCTGGCCGGGCATGAGGTGCGCCGACTCCAGCTCTCGCATGTGCACGATCTGCGTCTGCAGGTGCTCGTCGATCCGGCGTACGACGCAGGACCGGCCGGCCTGAACCGTCGACAGCGGCTGCAGCGGTCCCGGGTCGACCGCGTTGGCCGAGCCCGGGATGGGGTTGCCGTGCGGGCAGGCCCCCGGATCGCCGAGCAGGGTGACCAGGTGCGCTTCGAGGGTCGGGCTGATGGCGTGCTCCAAGCGGCAGGCCTCCTCGTGCACCTGCGACCAGGGCACCTTCAGGACGTCGACCAGCAGCAGCTCGGCGAGCCGGTGGCGCCGCAGCATCGAGGTGGCGTAGGCCCGGCCGGTCTCGGTCAGGTGCATGACCCGGTCCCCGTCGAGGGTCAGGTAGCCCTCTCGCTCCAGCCGCTTGACGGTCTCGCTCACCGCCGGTGCGGAGACCCCGAGGCGCTCGACCAGCCGGGCCCGCATCGGGACGACGCCGGACTCCTCGAGCTCCAGGATGGTCTCGAGGTACTGCTCGACTGCCGGGTGGTGGCCTTCCACGCCCCGAATCGTACGTGCGACGGCTCCGGGAATCGCCGGCCGAAGGCCCGGTGTTGCAGCACCAGGACGTGTTGCGGGAGGAGAGCGAATGCTTGCCCACGGGCTGGTGAGGGATGAGTGGCCCGCGCCCGCGACGGTAGGCTGGTTCTTCGGGCAGCGCGAGGAGGTGGGCAGGGTTCCGCAGTCAGCAGAGAGCGAGACCAGCGAGCAGCGCACTGCCCGCTTCGAACGCGATGCCCTGCCGTTCCTCGACCAGCTCTACGCCGCGGCGATGCGGATGACGCGCAACCCCGCCGACGCCGAGGACCTCGTCCAGGAGACGTTCGTCAAGGCGTTCGCGGCGTTCCACCAGTTCCAGGAGGGCACCAACCTCAAGGCCTGGCTGTATCGCATCTTGACCAACACGTTCATCAACACCTACCGCAAGAAGCAGCGTCAGCCGCAGCAGTCACCGGCCGACGAGATCGCCGACTGGCAGCTGGCCGCGGCGGAGGGGCACCAGAGCACGGGCCTGCGCAGCGCCGAGATGGAGGCGCTCGACCACCTGCCCGACTCCGATGTCAAGAACGCCCTGCAGGAGCTGCCCGAGGACTTCAGAATGGCGGTCTACCTCGCCGACGTGGAGGGCTTCTCCTACAAGGAGATCGCCGAGATCATGGGTACGCCGATCGGGACCGTCATGAGTCGGTTGCATCGCGGTCGCCGCGGCCTGAAGAAGCTCCTTGGTGACTACGCCGTCGAGCGTGGCCTCGTGAAGGCGGGTGCTGAGGACTCATGAGCTGTGGCGAGCCGCACGAGACCCCCTGCGACGAGGTCCTCGAGAAGGTCTACCTGTACCTCGACGGCGAGGCGGGTTCCGAGGACCACCAGCACGTGCGGCTCCACCTCGACGAGTGCGCCCCCTGCCTGCGGCAGTACGGCCTGGAGAACGCCGTGAAGGCGCTCGTCGCGCGATGTTGCGGTGGGGATGCCCCGCCGGAGGATCTCAAGCAGCGGGTGATGGTCCGCATCCAGGAGGTTCGCCTGGAGATCGAGCACGTGGAGTTCCGCGCCGAGTGACCTAACCTCGCCGGCATGACGTGGCTGGTGACCGGAGGCGCGGGCTACATCGGTGCGCATGTCGTGCGTGCCATGGTCGAGGACGCGACGAGCGTCATCGCGCTCGACGACCTGTCGACCGGCGGGGCCGATCGCGTCCAGGGCGCAGCGTTGGTCGTCGGCAGCGTTCTCGACGGTCCGCTGCTGGATCGCACGATCGCCGAGCACGGCGTCACGGGGGTCGTGCACATCGCCGCGAAGAAGCAGGTCGGTGAGTCGGTCGAGGACCCGCTGAAGTACTACCGGGAGAACCTCAGCGGGCTCGTCACCCTCCTTGAGTCGTGCCGTTCCGCCGGAGTGGACCGCTTCGTCTTCTCCTCGAGTGCCGCGACGTACGGGCTGCCCGATGTCGACCTGGTCACCGAGGACATCCCGGGGGTCCCGCTGTCGCCGTACGGCGAGACCAAGCTCGTCGGCGAGTGGCTCATGCGCGACTGCGCGACGGCGTTCGGCCTGCGCTACATGGCATTGCGCTACTTCAACGTCGCGGGGGCTGCCACGGACGACCTCGCCGACCCCGGGGTGTTCAACCTGATCCCGATGGTCTTCCGCGAGCTGGAAGCGGGCTCTCGGCCGAAGGTGTTCGGTATCGACTACCCGACCCCGGACGGCACCTGCATCCGCGACTACGTGCACGTCGCCGACATCGCGGCGGCGCACCTCGCGGCGGCCCGTGCGCTCGACGACGGTGCGCAGCCGGCGACGTACAACATCGGCTGCGGTGAGGGCTCCTCGGTGCTCGAGGTGCTTGACGTGATCGGCCAGGTCACCGGGCGCGATGTGACGCCGGAGTTCGTCGCGCGCCGCCCGGGTGACCCGGCACGCGTCGTCGCGGCGGTCGACAGCATCCGCGACGGCCTCGGCTTCATCGCGACGCGCGACCTCGAGGACATGGTCGCGACCGCCTGGTCCGGCTGGCGCGCCGCCCGCGACTGATCGGCGTCAGCCGCCGCGCCGTCACTGCGCTCGGTCGCGCTGTCCCGGGGTGCGGCGGTCCCAGGACTCGAGCAGGGTGCCGAGGATCTCCTCGGCGACGCCGAGCGTCCCGAGGTGGCTTTCGCCCGGGCGGACGTAGAAGTGCCCGTCGGGCACCCGGCTGACAACGTGTCGGCCGTGTGCCAGCGGAACGATGTGGTCGGCGTCGCCGTGCCACCAGTGCAGCGGGATGGTGACGTCGGCCAGCGCGAAGCCCCAAGGCCGACCGAACAGCACGACGTCGTAGACCGGAGCCCGCAGGCCTGGCCGACCGCCGGTCAGCAGGTCGTCGAGGAACATCGCCCGCATCTCGGGGCGCGCGAACACCGCCCGATCGCCCGGCGGTGAGAAGCGCGCGTACAGGTGGATCGCCGGGACGGCGACCGGCCTCGCGCTCCAGAAGAACGCGGCCAGCGCCCACGACAGGGGCACGCGGAGTGCGGCGAGCGCAGGTGCGAACGTCGCCGCCAGGGCCGTGACGCCCCCCGCCGCTGCGTCGTCGCCGACAGTGGGCGCGACGCCGCCGAGAACGCCGGCGACCTTCATCCGGTCGGGCATCGCCGCGGCGCAGCCGAGGACGTAGGGCCCGCCGCCGGACAGGCCGAGCATCGAGAACTCGCCGATGCCCAGTCGGTCGAGCACGTCCTCGAGGTCGCCGGCGAAGCCGATGATCCGGTCGTAGAGGTGTGGTGTCGAGTGGCCGACGCCCGGTCGGTCGATGCCGATGAGCCGGACGCCGAGCTCGACCGCAGCCAGGCGGGCCGCCTGCGGGATCTGGCGGCGGGCGCCGGGGGTGCCGTGCATCCACAGGACGGCGCGCCCGTGCGGATCACCGAACTCTGCGAAGCCGAGTCGCCGCCCGTCCCTGACCGTGACGGTGCCTTCGACGAACGGGTCGAGGAGAGTGGCCACGCCGTCATCCTCGCAGCCGCCCGCCCCGTCTCGGAGCTGCCGGTCCGACCCGCCGGCGCGGCGGCCCGGTCACTCCGAGGTCAGCAGTGGCTGGACATGCGAGGAGCCCGCACCCTTCGTGGGTGACGGGCTCCTCGTCGTACGACGCTGTTACGCGTTGGGGCGCTTGCCGTGGTTGGCGGCGTTCTTCTTGCGCCCGCGGCGCTTGCGGCCTCTCTTCGCCATGACGGACTCCTCTGTGTCTTCAGTTCGATGGGCGGCGACGTACAGGGTTACACAACCGGCGCTGGGGCTATCGCGCGACGGGCGTGCTTGGCCGGTCCGCGCCCGGTCCGCATGCCCAGCAAGACCAGCTGGGCCAGACCGGCCGCGACCAGGATGTCGCCCGGACTGACCACCTCCGGCCAGCGCGGCGCCGGCAGCGGGATGACGTCGCCGAGGAAGCCCAGCCGGGTGTTCCGGTCGGCCAGCTCGTGCCGCGGGTCCTCGCCGCTGAGGATGTGCTGGGTCGTCGTCCCGGCCCGCCCGGCGGCGTCGACGGACACCGGCATCGCTCCGTTCAGGCCGACCACCAGGGCGTTGGCCAGCAGCCCCAGCGCGATCAGCCCGGTGCCGCGGATCCCGCGGTTGTGCAGGAGGAACCACGCGACCAACCCGGCTGACACAGCGAGCCCGAGTGGGTAGACCGGCCCGCCGATGAGCGTCGCCGCCGCCTGGACCGCGAACGCCGACCAGACCAGCCGCCGCGACCGCATCGGCATCGCTCCCAGCCGGTCCAGGCTGCCGCCGGTGAGCCAGCCGAGCACGACCGCGATGAGCAGCGCGACTCCGGCCAGGACCACCTCGCTAGTGTCGCCGGTCGAACCTCTCCCGCTCTGGAAGGACCCCGCGTGTTCGACACCGTCCTGGTCGCCAACCGCGGCGAGATCGCCCGCCGGGTCGTGCGCACCTGCCAGCGGCTGGGTGTGAAGGCCGTGACGGTGCACTCCGAGGCCGACGCGCACGCGCTGCACGTCGTCGAGTCCGACGAGTCGGTGCTGATCGGCCCGGCGCCGCCGACCGAGTCCTACCTCGACCAGCTGAAGGTCCTCGAGGCGGCGCGGCAGACCGGCGCGCAGGCTGTCCACCCGGGCTACGGCTTCCTCGCCGAGAACGCGACGTTCGCGCAGGCAGTCATCGACGCCGGGCTCACCTGGATCGGCCCGTCGCCCGATGCGATCGACCGCATGGGCGACAAGATCAACGCCCGCAACCTGATGTCTGCCGCCGGCGTTCCCGTCGCCGTCGGGACGCCGGAGCCGCTGGCCGACGTCGAGGCGGCCGTCAGCGCGGCCAAGGAGATCGGCTACCCGGTGATGGTCAAGGCGTCCGCGGGAGGCGGCGGCATCGGCATGGGCGTCGCTCGCGACGAGGCGGAGCTGCGCACGTCCTTCGACACCGCCCGCACGCGCGCGGAGCGCTTCTTCGGCTCGCCCGCGATCCTGCTCGAGCGCTACATGGAGAAGGCACGGCACGTCGAGGTTCAGGTGCTCGGGCTTGCCGACGGCCGGGTCGTCACGTTGGGCGAGCGCGACTGCTCCGTGCAGCGACGGCACCAGAAGGTCGCGGAGGAGACGCCGTCGCCGGGCGTCTCGCCGGAGCTGCGCGCGCGGATGCTGGCCGGCGCCGTGCGCGCCGGCGAAGCCGTCGGCTACCGCAACGCGGGCACCGTGGAGTGCCTGGTCTCCGGTGACGAGTTCGTGTTCCTCGAGATGAACACGCGACTGCAGGTCGAGCACCCTGTGACCGAGCTCGTGCACGGCGTCGATCTCGTCGAGCAGCAGCTGCTGGTGGCCGCGGGTGAGCCTGCGTCGTACGACGTGAACGTGCAGTCTGACGGGCACGCGATCGAGCTGCGGATCTACGCCGAGGACCCGGTGCGCTTCCTGCCGGGGCCGGGCACGATCACGCGCTGGGAGGAGCCGAGCGGTGAAGGCATCCGCGTGGACGCCGGCTACCGCAAGGGTGACGTCGTGACGCCGTACTACGACCCGTTGCTCGCCAAGCTCGCGGTCTGGGCACCTGACCGCGACGAGGCCCTGCAGCGCACGCGCGACGCCGTCGCTGCCTTTGCGGTCGAGGGGCCGAAGGTCAACCTGCCGTTCTTCACCGAGCTGCTCGCGAACGCGGAGTTCGTCAGCGGCGACTACGACACCGGGCTGGTCGAGCGGATGAGGGCCAAGAAGTGAGTGACCTGGCGGTCAGCAACAAGGGTCGCGTGCTGCGACTGCACATCGACCGGGAGCCGAAGCGCAACGCCCTCAACGGCGAGGTGCTCCGCGGAATGCTCGATGCCTTGCGGTCACCGGGCGACGCACGCGTCGTGCTCGTCAGCAGCGCGGGGGAGAAGGTCTTCTGCTCCGGCGCCGACCTCGTGGCGATGGCACCCAACGCCACCGGGCTCGAGGTGCACGAGGGTCGTGGCCTGCTGCGTGAGGTCGTGCTGGAGATGCGCGCGTGCCCGCTCCCGGTGGTCGCTTCGGTGCAGGGACTGTGCCTGGCCGGCGGGGTCGGCCTGGTGATGGGTTGCGACATCGTGCTTGCCGCGGAGTCGGCTGCCTTCGGGCTCCCGGAGGTCGACCTCGGGCTCTGGCCGTTCATGGTCAGTGCGCTGCTCGGTCGGCATGTCAGCCCGAAGCGCGCACTCGAGATGATGCTGTCGGCCCGCCGCGTGCCAGCCCGAGAGGCACTCGAGATGGGGCTGATCTCGCGCGTCGTCGACGACCTTCCCGCGGAGACCGACGCCTTGGTTGCCGCACTCGCCGCCAAGCCGCCCGTCGCCGTACGGCTCGGCAAGAAGGCCTTCTTCGCCGCGATGGACAGCTCGCTCGAAGCCGGGTTGGAAGCCATGCAGGCCCAGCTGTCCCTTCTCAACACCACGCAGGACGCCGCCGAAGGCGTCGGTGCCTTCCTCGAGAAGCGCAAGCCGGAGTGGAAGGGCCGCTGATCGGCTCTGATCCGGCCCTGATCGGCGTAACCTCGACGGCATGACGGAGACGCCTCAGGAAGCCACTGCCGCGGCGACGCACGACCCCGACCGCCCGGCGGCGCTGCTGGAGTTCATGAGCACCGGCTGGGCCCCCCGCGAGGAGTCGCTGCCGGCTGCGGCGCCCGCATCGTCGTACTGCTCCGCTCGTCGGCGGGCCCTCGCCGAGCGCTTCCCGGGTGAGGTCCTCGTCGTACCGACCGGGGGTTACAAGACCCGCGCGAACGACACGGAGTTCCGGTTCCGACCGGGCACCGAGTTCGCCTACCTCGCCGGCTCGCACGAGCCCGACGCCGTGCTGGTCATCGACGCCAAGGGGGACGCCGTCCTCTACCAAGCACCGTCGATGGACCGCTCGACGCCGTCGTTCTTCACCGACCGGATGTACGGCGAGCTGTGGGTCGGGCCGCGGCCGACGCTCGCCGCGACGAGCGCGCTATTGGGCATCGAGACGCGCCCGCTCGAGGAGCTGGACAAGCTGTCCGGCAAGGCCCGCGTCGTGCGTGGCTTCGACGCCCGCATCGAGTCGCTGTTCGACTCGGAGGAGGAGAACGACACCGAGCTGGCGGTCTTCCTGTCCGAGCAGCGGCTGGTCAAGGACGAGCACGAGGTCGCGCAGCTGCAGGAAGCCGTCGACGCGACGATCCTGGGCTTCGAGGACGTCGTGCGGCAGCTGCCGGCCGCGGTGCAGACGACCGAGCGCTGGATCGAGGGCGTGTTCGGGCTGCGCGCTCGGGTCGAGGGCAACGACGTGGGCTACGGCTCCATCTGCGCGGCCGGCACGCACGCGTGCATCCTGCACTGGACAGACAACGACGGCGAGGTGCGCGAGGGCGATCTGGTACTGCTCGACATGGGCGTCGAGGGCCACGAGCTCTACACCGCCGACGTCACCCGGACTCTGCCGGTCAACGGCACCTTCACGCCGCGGCAGCGCGAGGTCTACACCCTCGTCTACGAGTCGCAGGAAGCGGCAATCGCAGCGTGCAAGCCGGGCGCCGACTTCCTCGACCCGCACCGGGCCGCCATGAAGGTGCTCGCCGAGGGCCTCGAGCGGATGGGGATCCTCGAGTCGGCCGAGTCCGCCCTGGCCGAGGACAGCCAGCTCTACCGCCGCTACACCCTGCACGGCGTCAGCCACATGCTCGGCCTCGACGTGCACGACTGCGCGCACGCGCGCAAGGAGATGTACACGAAGGGGACCCTCGCCGAGGGCTACGTCCTCACGATCGAGCCCGGTCTGTACTTCCAGCCCGACGACCTCACCGTGCCGGCGGACCTGCGCGGGATCGGTGTGCGGATCGAGGACGACGTCGTCGTGACGAAGGACGGCTGCCGCAACCTTTCCGCGGCCCTGCCCAGGCACCCGGACGAGGTCGAGGCGTGGATGTCGGGTCTTCGCGAGGAGTCGCTCGACCACCCCCCTCTACGAGAGCACTGACCCAAATGGGCTCCGTGCGCGTGTAGAGCGCCCCTGTCCGGGGCGTCCAGTTCTTATGCCACGAGTGGCTGGCTGGTGCCTGCTTCATCGGGTGGCACCGACCAGACAGCCTGGGCTGCCGGGTCTGACGTCCACCCTCCACAGGCGTGACGAGCGGGCTCGTCTGACCGGCCTGCTGGGTGCAGGTCCCGGGCCTGGGAGTCATCGCAGGGGCAGGTGCCCCGTTGGTGCTCGCCCCAGGCGGCGAGGGTCGCGGCAGCGTTCAGGTCGCGGTCAAGGACCAGACCGCAGCGGTCGCAGGTGTAGGTGCGCTCGGACAGGGCCAGCTTGGCTTTCACTGATCCGCAGCTCGAGCACGTCTTGGACGAGGGGAAGAAGCGGGGGGCGAGCAGCACCGTGCCGCCGGCCCAGTCGGCTTTGTAGGTGAGCTGCCGGCCGAGCTCCCCCCAGCCTTCGTCGGCGATGGAACGGGCCAGCCGCGAGTTCGCCATCAGGTTCTTGGTCGACAGGGTCTCCAGCACGAGCACCAGGTGCGTCTGGATGAGGGCGCTCGAGTAGGCGTGGAGGGCGTTCTTACGTTGCTGCGCGACCTTCTCGTGTAGCCGTCCAACCCTGGCGACAGCCTTGCGTCGGTTCCGGCTCGATGCTTGTCCGCGCACGGTGCGGCGACTGACGGTGCGCTGCGCCCGAGCGAGCTTCCGCGAGGTCTGACGCAGATACCGCCCGGAGTCGAGCGCGAGAACCGCTGCTCCGTCGGCGGTTGCGGCGACCGCGCCCGTCCGGATCCCCCGGTCGACCCCGACGATCGGCATGCAGGCGGCCGCCGCCACTGCCGGCGCCCGCAACTGTTGCTCGATCTTGCACGACGCCCACCACGAACCGTCCGCATGCCGCGCGATCGTCACACTCGTGATCCGGGCCCGGCCGCGACGGATGAGCCGGCGGAGCCTCGCTTGGTCGGGGTCGGGGCCAGCAATCCGGATCTCGCCTATCTTCGGCAGGCGCAGCGCCCCGGCCGCCAGCCGGCAATCCCGGCCCCACTCGGTCCAACGCTCCCGAGCCTTGCCCTTCTTCGCGAACTTCGGGAACCGCGTCCGGCCCGACAGGAACCCGTTCGAAGCCGCTGCCGCGTCGACAGCGGCGAACTCCAAGACCCACACGCTGAGCTCACGCAGCCATTCCGGCCGATCCGCCTTCAGCGCGTTGCGCAGATCCATCGCCGACAGCGGCTTGACCCGCTCCTTCGCGTCAATGCCTGCATCACGCTGCGCCTGCCAGACGGCGTGGTTCTGGGCGATCAGCGCAACGGACTGGTTGAAGCACCACCGACGCGAACCAGCCGACCGCGCGAACCAACCGGTCTGCATGTTGGTCGGATCCAGCTTGAACGACACCCCGTACCGGCGAAGTCTCGCCTGCGGCCTAGCCACCTCGCCCATGTCGGCGATGGTGCCCGGCCCGTCCGACAAATTTCAGGTCAGTGCAGTCGAAAGGTGCTGGCACTAGGGTCGGAGCGACATCGAGCGAGGAGTGCAGATGGCCGAGGTACGCGCCGAAATGGTCGCGAACGTCTGGAAGGTCGTGGTCGCCGAAGGGGACCCTGTCGCCGACGGGGACACCCTGGTCATCCTCGAGTCGATGAAGATGGAGATCCCGGTGCTGGCGGAGGGCGACGGGACCGTCTCCACGCTCGCCGTGAGCGAGGGCGACGTCGTCCAGGAAGGCGACGTGATCGCGGTCATCTCGTGAGCGAGGTGTGACGGCAGCGCTCAGACTGACCCTTTCGGGTGGGTCAAGCCGGGGCCGTCGTACGCCGAAGAGCAGAACGTGACCAACTCCATCGAGCCTTTCCTGCGCGCGCTCGTCGAGTGCGGCGGCTCCGACTTGCACTGCAAGGTCGGGTCCCCGCCCCGGGTGCGCATCGACGGCCGGCTGCGCAAGCTGCAGACGCGTGACCTGAGCGCGGCGGACACCTCGCAGATGGTCAGCGAGGTGCTGCGCGAGGACCTCGTCGAGGAGTTCCATAAGTCCAACGAGGCCGACTTCGCCTACTCGCTGTCCGGCGTCGGCCGCTTCCGCGTCAACGCCTTCCGCTCCCGCGGGTCCTGCGGACTGGTCTTCCGGCGCGTCAGCGTGGGTGCCATCCCGCTGCAGGACCTGGGCCTGCCGGCGGTACTCGCCTCGCTCGCCATGGAGCCCCGAGGTCTGGTCCTCGTCACCGGCCCGACCGGGTCCGGGAAGACGACGACGCTGGCCGGCATGATCGACCACATCAACAGCAACAAAGAGGTCCACGTCGTCACGATCGAGGACCCGATCGAGGTCCTGCACTTCGACAAGATGGCGATGATCAACCAGCGCGAGGTCCGCGTCGACACCGAGGACTTCGTGACAGCGATGCGCGCCGCCATGCGGCAGGACCCCGACGTCATCCTCGTCGGTGAGATGCGCGACCACGAGACCGTGAAGGCGGGACTGGCCGCGGCCGAGACCGGCCACTTCGTCATGTCGACGCTGCACACGACCGACGCGGCCGAGACCGTCAACCGCATCATCGACTTCTTCCCGCCGCACGAGCAGAAGCAGATCCGGCTCGCGCTCGCCGGCGCCCTGCGCGGCATCATCTGCCAGCGCCTCGTGCCGCGGGCCGATGGCGAGGGCCGCTGCGTGGTCATGGAGATCGCGGTCAACACCGGCCGTATCGCCGACGCGATCGCCGACCCCGACAAGACCTCGTCGCTGCCGCAGCTGATCGCCGAGGGCGGCTACTACGGCATGCAGACCTTCGACCAGCACCTGGTCACGTTCATCCGCGACGGCGTCATCACGCTCGAGGCCGCGATGGCCGCCAGCACGAGCCCGCACGACCTCACCGTCGAGCTGCGCCGCCTCGGCCTCGTCGCCTGACACCTGCCCGCCTCGTCATCTCGGAGATGCCGGGCTGACACGCCGGCGAGTCGGCCCGGTTGCTCCGAGACCAGTCACCGGCGATGGGCTGAAGGTTTCCCGGCGACCTGCCGATGACTCGGGGCATGCGCCACGCACCGGTCGCTGACTCGTCCGGGTCCTCGCCTGAGGTCCGGATCGCTGCCGTCATGGTGGGCGCCGGCGCGGTGCTCGGCGTGCTGCTCCTCGTCGCCGGCGGCATGCTCTTCACGGTTGACCCGGGGTTTCTGTTCGCCGTGCTGCCCGTCATCATCGGCGCCGTTCTCGTCGCCGGGTTCCAGCTGCTCACCGTGTCGGTGTCGCTGTCCCGCCAGCTGCTGAAGCACCAGCCCGGAGCACGGCTGCAGGCCGCGGTCATCGGTGGCTGCGTCATGCTCTCCGGTCTGGTCGGCTGCACCATCGCGCCACTGATGGGCCTGCCGATCGCCGTCTACGGCGCCGTTCTGTTCTGGCTCATGACGACTTCCGCAGCATCCCGCGATCTCGGTCCGTGGGTTGTCGTCAGGGCGCCGCGCAATCGATCGCAGCAGATGCCGCGTTGGGTGCCGCGCTCGTGGCGGCCGGCGCCGACACCTACCGAGCAGCCGCCCTCCTTCTTCACCGGGTCGCAGCCGCTACCGGGCGGCCAGCCGCCGTTCTTCACCGGCGCGGGTCCGGGAGCGAAGCGGCAGCGACCCGCGACCTGGATGGAGCTCTGGCAGGAGGGCCTCGGTCGAATCCCGCTTGCGGATCTCGTCGCGGTGGTGATCGGTCTCGTCGCTTTCGTCGTCGGCGACGTGCTGATGTTCATGACGCTCGTCGGTGCTCACCACGGCGGCCTCCCGGTGGCGCTGCTCCTCATCGGAGCAGCCATCGCGATCCACGTCGTGCTCGAGCGGCGGATGCTCGCGCGCCTCGGCTACGCCTGAGTTCGGCAGCAAGCACGGATGAGGGGCGCAAACGACGGCGCCGCGCGTGATCGGCGTGCGCACCGCACGTGTATGACGTGAGCGTGCCGTGCGCACGGCGATCTTGGAACCAGCCGCGCAGGGCGGCGACCGCGCCTCACCTCGGTCGGGCTGGTCTCCGTTCCGGAGGTCTCCTCACGCACCATCGATCCGAGCCCGCTGCCGAACCCAGCTACATCTGAAGGTCGAGGCGGTAGCCGAGCAGGGTGACGCCCGGCACCGGTTCCCAGTCGTCGGACGGCGTTCGGACGAAGCCGATGCGCTCGTACAGCCGGTGCGCCACGGTCATCGTGGGCTCCGTCGACAGCCGGATGCGCGTGCAACGGTCGGCGCGCGCGACGTCGACGCAGGCGCGGACCAGGGCTTCGCCGGTGCCGGCGCCACGAACATCGGGGTGGACAGCCAACATCCGGATGACGGCTTCAGCGGGCTCGGCCGCTTCGGCCCAGTCACTTCCGTACGGCGCGAGCGTGACCGCTCCGACGACCCGGCCGTCGAGGACCGCGACCAGCACGTGCGCGGCTGCATCGCGGCCGGCGACGTCGCGCAGTCGGGGCTCGTACTCCGGTGACCCGTAGCCCTCGTCCAGGTAGACCCGGGCCGTCAGCTCGGCGACGGCGGCGTAGTCCTCCGGCCGGACGGCGCGGATCTGCGGTGTGCCCACGCCATCGTGTCTACCTCAGAGCGAACGAGAGCGATGTCATGGTCGTGCCGGGCTGCGCGGGGTATGCGGAAGACATGTTCTTCTTCTTCTCCAACCGGCTGGGCTGTCTGCCGAGCCTGCTGCTGTCCGCCGCCGTGACCCTGGTCCTGCTGTTCCTGCTCGGCGTCATCCGCTGACGATGCTGCGGAGCAGGACCACGAGGCCGCCGACCCCCGCCAGCGACAGCGTCAGCCGCCGGGCGGCCGGTTCCGAGACTCGCTGAGCCACCACCGCGCCCAGAGGCAGGCCGACGGCGAGAGCCGCCACGCAGCCGGCGAGCAGCGCACCGGCGACATGGGGGAAGCCGAGGCTGACGAGCGCGACGACGTTGAGCCCGACGAAGTAGATCTGCGCCGTGGAGCGCATCGCCGTGGCCGGCCAGTCCGCGTTGCCGGCGTACAGCGCGATCGCGGGACCGCCGATCCCGGCCGCCACGTTCATCACCGCGCTGACGATGCCGGCGAGCACGGCGCCGGCACGACCCCGAGCCGCGCGCCACCGGAGCCCGATGGCCAGTGCCGCCGCGGCCACGACCGCCGACGCACCGGCGAGACCTTCCGCGAGCCGGTCCGGTGCCGACCGCAGCAGCCGCGCGGCGAGCGGTGTCGCGAGCGCTGCCGGGGCGAGGAGGAGCAGCGCCGTTCGCAGCTCGGCGTCGCGCCAGGTCCGGGCCAGCATCGCGGAGTTGACGACCAGCGACAGCACCACCGCCAGTCGGACGCCGTCGTCGGGCCCGAGGGCCGCGACGAGCAGCGGTCCGCACACCAGCACGAAGCCGATGCCGCTCAGTGACTGCGCCACCGCCCCCACCAGCACGGCCAGCGCCGTGAGGACTCCCGTCACCACGCGCGGACGCGCTCCGCTTCGACGTCCACCCGCACGGGACACGTCGTGAGGTGGTCGTTCACCAGCCCGCACGCCTGCATGAGCGAGTAGACCGTGGTGGGTCCGACGAAGGTGAAGCCCGCCTTCTTCAGCCGCTTGGCGAGGTCGGCGGACGCAGGTGTCGTGGGTGGCACCTCAGCCCAGCCCCGGTACGCCGGCGACGGCAGTGCCGCGGCGTTCCACAGCAGCTCCGGGAGCCCGCCCGACGCTCGTAGCGCGACCGTGGCGCGGGCGTTGCGCACGCACGCCTCGAGCTTGGCCCGCGAGCGGATCAGCCGGGCGTCGGTCAGCAGGTGGTCGATGCTGTCGTACTCCGCGACCTTGTCGGGGTCGAAGCCGTCGAAGACCTCGCGGAACGCTTCTCGCTTGCGCAGCACGGTGATCCACGACAGGCCGGCCTGCATGCCCTCCAGACAGAGCTTCTCGTAGAGCGCCTGCTCGCTGCGCCGCGGCCGCCCCCACTCCGTGTCGTGGTACCGCTCGTAAAGCGGGTCACCCGCACCGAAGCAGCGCACTGGGCGATCCTCGCAGCGGTCGACTGTGGCGAAGACGACAGGTGTCTCGACGCCGACTCCTGGATTGCCGCGACGAACCCGGGGAAGCCTGCAGGTAACGGACCCGGGAGGCGCTGTGCACGTGACCTGGCCAGACGAGCAGGCGTTCCACGCGGCCGACCCGCGCCGTCGGCAGTCCGCCGAGGTCGACCTCGGGGCCACGTGGCGCTACGCGGACGCCCCCGACGCCCACCGGGTCGCCTGGCTCCAAGACACCGGTGAGCTCTACGTCTGCAAGGCGGACGGGTACGACGGTTCGTGCACGGACGTCTCGGTCCTGGCCGTGGTCCGCGACGAGGACCTGATGGACACGCTGCTGTTCGGCTGGCGAGACGCCCGCCTGGCGCCGGACGGCCTCGACTGGTTGCTCAGCCGGCTCGAGCTCGTCGCCGCCTGATCCGCCCGGCGGCAGCTCTAGGCTGCCGGAGTGTCGACCCTCGGCGACCTGGTGCGCGCCCGCACCGATCTCGGTGACGACGACGTCGACTGGCTGCACCGGCTGGTCGCCGAGTGGCAGCTCGTCGCCGACCTGTCGTTCGCCGACCTGGTGCTCTGGGTCCATACGAACGAGGCCACCTGGCTGGCGGTCGCGCACATGCGACCGACGACCGGCCCCACGGCGTACCCGCTTGACGTCGTCGGCTCCCTGCTCGACGAGAGCCTGAGCTTCCGGGTCGAGCGCGCCTGGCGCGAGGGACGGATCGTCCGTGACGGCGAGCCGGAGTGGCGCGCGCGCACGCCGGTCCGTCAGGAGGCCGTGCCCGTCCGTCGCGGCGACCGGCTGCTGGCCGTCCTGTCCCGGGACACCAACCTGTCGGCGGCGCGGATGCCCAGCCAGCTGGAGCTGTCGTACCTGACGTCGGCGGGCGAGCTGCTCCAGATGGTCTCCGAGGGCACGTTCCCGTTCCCCGGTCCGGATCGCGAGCCCGAGCACTCCCCGCGCGTGGGGGACGGCTACCTGCGGCTCGACCGCACCGGCCACGTCGTCTACGCCAGCCCGAACGCGCTCTCGGCGTACCGCCGGCTAGGGGTCAGCGCCGACCTGATCGGAGTGCACCTGGGACGCACGATCGCCAGGCTGGCCGGGGGGAGCGGGCTCGACGAGCCGCGCGGGTCCGCCGCCCTGGCGGCCGTGCTGCGGTTCCAGGAGCCGCGCGACTCCGAGGTGGAGGCACAGGGGGCGACCGTGCTGCTGCGGGCGTTGCCGCTCGTGCCGGGGGGCGAGCCCCGAGGGGCGCTTGTGCTGATGCGCGACGTCACCGAGCTGCGGCGGCGCGACCGCCAGATCCTGGGCAAGGACGCGACGATCCGCGAGATCCACCACCGGGTGAAGAACAACCTGCAGACCGTGGCCGCTCTCCTGCGCCTGCAGGCCCGCCGGCTGGACGAGCCGCGGGCCCGCGCCGCGCTGGAGGAGTCAGTACGCCGGGTGGCGTCGATCGCGATGGTGCACGAGACGCTGTCGCTCGCCGTCGACGAGTCGGTTCGGTTCGACGGCATCGCCGACCGCGTGCTGGCGATGTGCGCCGAGGTGGCGGCCCCGGAGTCGGAGGTCACCGTCGTACGCCGGGGTGAGTTCGGTGTCCTCGCCGCCGATGTCGCGACGCCGCTGGCGATGGTGCTCACCGAGCTGGTCCAGAACGCGGTGGAGCACGCCGCCGCCAGTCGCATCGAGGTGGAGGTGGAGCGCACCGACGACGCACTGGCCGTCGTGGTCCGCGACGACGGTCAGGGGCTGCCCGACGGCTTCACGCTCGATGCCTCGACGCGCCTCGGGCTGACGATCGTCCGGACGCTGGTCGAGGGTGAGCTGCGCGGCACGATCGACCTGGCTCCCGGCGAGCGCGGCGGCACGGCAGCGCGGCTGCGGCTCCCCCTGGCAACCTGACGGCCGCTACCTGAAGGCTGGGGCCGAGGACAGGCCGGGGTCCTGGTCGGTGGCGCCGGACAGGTGCTGGAACGCGTCGTACCCGAGGATCAGCACGACGACGAGCAGCGCGAGCGCCGTGACGCGGAAGCGCCACACGGCGTGCCAGCGCGGCGGCGCCTCACGCGGCACCAGGGGTGGCCGGACGTACTGCTCGCCGCTCACGAAGATCGCAGCCGGACCGTCGACTCAGGCGGAGCTGGAGGTTTGCAGGCGGACGCTGTGGCGCTTGAGCGCGCGCCGCTCGTCCTCGCTCGTGCCGCCCCACACGCCGGCGTCCTGACCGGTCTCGAGCGCCCACGACAGGCAGTCGTCGAGGACCGAACAGCGGTGACAGACCTGCTTGGCCTCATCCACCTGTGTCGCGGCCGGCCCGGTCGTCCCGATCGGGAAGAACAGCTCCGGGTCCTCGTTACGGCAGAGCGCGAGGTGGCGCCAGTCCATGCGGTCCAACTCCTTCGTGGGCGACCCGGCCTGGCATGGCGGGCTGCTGGGTCCCGACAGCCGCTGCCCTCGGGGCGGCACCCTCGCGGGCACCTTGTGAAGCGTTTCACGATCACGTTGTCAGAAGTCCGGTGGAGACCGAGCCGCTTACGCCCCGCTTCCTGAGGCGCTCAGCAACCCAAGCACCCCACCGGTCGACCTGGCAAGGGTTTCCGAACGTCATTCGGTTCGTCCCGGGTGTCGTCTTCGTCACCCGTGGCCGGGCTGTCCCCGCACCCGACCGGTTCATGCGTGGAACGCCCCGATTTGTTCAGACCAGGACGTCGAGCGCGCGTGGCACGGCGCGGAAGGTCACGGACGTCCGCTCGCCCAGGTCGTCGCCGTCGAGCTGGAACGGCAGCGGTGTCTGCGCCGAGATCGTGAACGCGTCGACGTCGTGCAGCGCGAGCAGGTGCTTGCCGCGGACCTTCGGCTCCAAGGACAGGATCTGGCGCAGGTGGCGCAGGGTCGTGGCTGTGCGTAGGCGGCGCAGGCCGAAGACGTCGAGTCCGGTGTCGAAGGAGGCCTCGGGGCAGGGCAGCACCGGTCGACCGCCGAGGTAGGTCCACGGGGCGGTGTTGCAGACCAGCGCCAGGCCGAGCTGCTCCGGCTCGGCCCCTTCGCGGGTGAGCGTGAGCGGCGGCGTCTTGCGCTCCGCCGACAGGAAGAACTCGCGCAGCGCCTCGGTGACGAACAACGTGGGGGTGGCCTTGCGTCCCTTGGCCCGGCGACGGTCGGTACGGCGTACGACGGCGGCGTCGAGCCCGAGCCCGGCGCAGAAGGTGAACCACCGGTCGTCGGCGAGGGCGAGCCCAAGCGTGCGTCGGCGGTTGATGCGCAGTGCCTCGAGGAGATCACCCGTGGCTTCGACGGGCGACTCCGGCAGGCCGAGCGCACGCGCGAACACGTTGGTGCTGCCGCCCGGGACGACAGCCAGGGCCGGTACGCCGGGACCCGGACCGTTGGTCAGCAGGCCGTTGACGACCTCGTTGACGGTGCCGTCGCCGCCGAGAGCGACGACGAGGTCGAGACCGTCGGCGGCAGCTTGCCGGGCCAGCTGCATCGCATGGCCGCGGGCGGTGGTGTGGACGACGTCGAGCTTCGTCTCGCTGGCCAGTGCATGCGCGAGGACGTCGCGGGCCCGCTCGGTGGTGGCTGTGGCCTTGGGGTTGACGACCAGCAGCGCGCGCATGGGCACCAGCGTATCCGCGGCTAACCTCATCGCCGTGGAGCGTGCGACCCCCGTAGTGCGCCGTGCAGCGGTGCTCCTGGCCGTCGAGGGCGTCGCCCTCATCGTGCTTGGCGGCGTCGACGCTGTGGCCACGACCATCGGCTCACCGGCGCGGCGCGGCTTCTCCTACGGCCAGGCCGCTCTCGCCGTCGCTGCCGGCGTCGTCCTGCTCGTGCTGGCCCGTGCGATCGACGGTCGCCGCGGTTGGGCCCGGTCGCCCGCGATCGTGCTGCAGCTGCTGGCTGTGCCGGTCGGGATCGGCCTGCTGCAGGGCGGGGTGTGGGCGGCCGGGGTGCCGGTGCTGCTGCTCGCCGGCGTGACGATGGTGCTGGTGCTGGCGGGCGGCGCCGACGCCGAGGCGACCTGACTACTCCTCGACGAGCAGGCCCTCGCGGAGCTGGGCGAGGGTGCGCGCGAGCAGCCGGGAGACGTGCATCTGGCTGATCCCGAGCTCGGCGGCGATCTGCGACTGCGTCATGTTGCCGAAGAACCGCAGCAGCAGGATGCGCTTCTCCCGCGGCGGGAGCTTCTCGAGCAGCGGCTTGAGCGACTCGCGGTACTCCACGCCCTCGAGCGACTCGTCCATGATCCCGAGCGTGTCCGCGACGGCGGGGGAGTCGTCGTCGCCGCCGTCGGGTGCGTCGAGCGACAGCGCCGAGTAGGCGTTGGCCGACTCCAGGCCCTCGAGGATCTCCTCCTCGGTCATCTGCAGGTGCGCGGCCAGCTCCGCCACCGTGGGGGACCGGCCGTTCTTCTGCGACAGCTCGCTGGTTGCCTTGGTCAGGCTGAGCTTGAGCTCCTGCAGTCGACGCGGAACCCGGATCGCCCAGCCCTTGTCGCGGAAGTGCCGCTTGATCTCCCCGACGATCGTCGGGGTCGCGTACGTCGAGAACTCGACGGCGCGCTCGAGGTCGAACCGGTCCACCGACTTGATCAGCCCGATGGTGGCCACCTGGATCAGGTCGTCGAGCGGCTCGCCTCGGTTGCGGAAGCGGCGGGCGAGGTACTCCACGAGCGGCAGGTGCGCCTCGACGAGCTCATCGCGCAGCCGGTGGCGTTCCGCGTCGCCCTCGGGCAGCGCGGCGAGCCGCACGAACATCTCGCGGGCCTTGGCCCGGTCGGCGGCACTGCGCTCGGAGCGCGTCGGGATCGTGGCGATCTCTGCCTCGGAGGGCACTTCTGCCTCGGGTCCGGTCACGAGATCGACGTCGGGCTGCACGGGCACGTCGGAGGTGTCTACGGACGTGGTGGTGCCGTCCCCGGTGTGTCCGCTCACGAGCCGGAGGGGGTCTCGCCCAGGAACTCCCCACGCCGCTTGCGCAGAGAGAGGGCGACGCGGTTCTCGGCGTCGACGGAGCTGTCGACCTCGCCGGCCAGCGCGGTCAGGACGGTCCAGGCGAACGTGTCGCGCGACGGCTGCTGCCCGTCGAGGGTGAGCACCGCGACGGAGACCGCGATGGAGTCACCGGTGAGCTCGAAGCTGCACTCGAGGTCGGCGCCCGGGACGGCCTGGGCCAGCAGCATCGCGCAGGCCTCGTCGACGGCGATGCGCAGGTCCTCGATGTCGTCGATCGTGAAGTCCAGGCGCGACGCCAGGCTCGCCGTCGCGGTGCGCAGCACGGACAGGTAGGCGCCCGCGGCGGGCAGCCGAAGGGTGACGACGTCTCGGCCGGCTCCCGACAGCGCGTCGCCAGCCTTCGTCGTACCCACCTGCTCAGTCATGCCCCGATCCTATGTCGGACGGGTGCCCACCGCGATGCGCCGGGGCGCCACAGTCGTACTTCGCCCGGAGCCCGCTCCGGGATGGCACGCTTCGGGCCGAGGACGGGAGGTGGCATGGACGCCAGCCGGCGGCAGGTCTTGAAGGGCATCGCGCGGGGGACTGCCGCAGCGGCGGCGTACGGCGGTCTCCGGGCCTTCCCGGCTCGGGCGGCCCTCGCGGCTCCCGCGGTCGCGCGACCGGAGGGCACGACGCTCGACAGCACCGTCGTGCGCGGAGCGAAGATCAACGCCCAGGGCTATCTCCGGCTCGCGTCAGGGGCCGGTGAGCCGTTCCGGGTGCGGGACGAGCTCGGGACAAAGGCGAAGTCAGGTCGGGAGGCCCGGCGGCGCGAAGTCCTGTCGTTCGCCCAGCTGACGGACATCCACGTCGTCGACGCCCAGTCGCCGGCTCGGGTGGAGTACCTCGACCGCTACAACGACGGGCCGGGCGCGCCGCTGATCTTCGGGGCTGCCTACCGCGCCCACGAGTTCCTCACCACGCAGGTCGCCGACTCGATCGTGGCCGCCGTGGCGCAGGTCGGCGTCGGTCCGGCCGCGGGCCGGCCGCTGACGTTCGCCATCTGCACGGGCGACAACAACGACAACTGCCAGGGCAACGAGCTGCAGTGGCAGATCGCCGTCCTCAACGGCACCCCACTGACGCCGACGTCGGGCGATCCGAAGACGTTCGAGGGCGTCGCGGACCAGAACGCCGACACGTACGACGAGCACTACTGGCACCCGGACGGCACACCGGTCGGGAAGACCGACGACAACCCGCGTCGGGTGTTCGGCTTCCCAGTCGTGAAGGGGCTGCTCGACGCGGCGACCCGCCCCTTCACGCCGCAGGGGATCGGGATGCCTTGGTACACCTGCTACGGCAACCACGACGGGCTCGTGCAGGGCAACTTCCCGCAGTCGTTCCAGCTGAGCAACGCCGCCACCGGGCCGCTGAAGGTGTTCACGCTCCCCGCTGGTGTCTCGCCCGACGAGCTCCAGCGAGGCGACCCGGCCGCGGGCGCGGCTGTCGCGGTGGCGCCTGCGCGCGTGGTCACGGCTGACGCGAGCCGCAAGGTCGTCACGCGCACCGAGACGGTCAAGCAGCACTTCACCAGCGGCGGTGTGCCGCTCGGCCACGGCTACACCTCGAAGAACGTGACGGACGGTACGGCGTACTACACGTTCGACCCGGATCCGCAGGTGCGCGCCATCGTCCTCGACACGGTCAACCCGAACGGCGAGTCCGGCGGCTCGCTCGACCAGGCGCAGTTCGCGTGGCTGAGGACACAGCTCGAGGCGGTCAGCGGGGCCGGCAAGAACAAGCTGGTCATCGTCTTCAGCCACCACCCGCCGAGCTCGATGGACAACCGGATCGTCTTCGCCGACAGCCCGGGGCAGCGGGTGCTCGGGCCCGAGGTAGTAGCTCTGCTGCTGCAGTTCCCCAACGTCGTCCTGTGGGTCAACGGGCACACCCACCAGAACCGCGTGACGCCGTACAAGGCCACCGGTGAGGGCGGCTTCTGGGAGGTCAACACGGCGGCGCACGTCGACTGGCCCTGCCAGGCGCGGCTGCTCGAGCTCGTCGACAACCGCGACGGAACGCTCTCCATCTTCGCCACCGTTGTCGACGCTGCAGCGCCGCTGTCGTACGGCGGTCGCCTCGACAGCCCGACGTCGCTCGCGTCGCTCGGCCGCGAGCTCGCGGCCAACGACTGGCAGGAGCAGTCGGACGCCCGGCGCGGAAAGGTCGAGGACCGCAACGTCGAGCTGCTCGTCAAGGCGCCGTTCGCCCTGGGCGTCGCAGCTCCTGTCGAGCGCCCGCCGACAGCCGTGCCGCCGACGGCGCCCGGCGAGCTGCCGGCAACCGGCACGGACGTCGCCGTGCCGATCGCGGCTGCGGCTGCCGTTGCGGCCGGCCTGGCCCTGCGCTGGTCGCACCGGGTCGACGACGTCGCCGCGACCGCTCGCACGGAGCCTGCGCCGGAGTGACGGCCGCGCACCCGGACCTCCCTGTGGTGCCGGGAACCCACACCGTCGACCCGGATCTGCCGCCCGATCCGGTGCCGCTCCTCCCGCTGCTCCTCGTCGTCGCGGTCGGCGGGGTCCTCGGATCGCTGGCGCGCTACGGCATCGGGGTGGCGATGCCGCACGGCCGGGCCGATCTGCCGCTGGCCACGTTGCTGGTCAACGTCCTCGGCTGCCTGCTGCTCGGCGTTCTCGTCGCGGCGCGCCCGCACGCGATGTGGATGCGGCCGTTCCTCGGCACGGGTGTGCTCGGCGGGTTCACCACCTTCTCGGCGTTCGCGCTCGAGACCGACCGGCTGCTCGAGCGCGCACCCGTCGTCGCCGTCGTCTACGTCGCCCTGTCGCTCGCTGTCGGTCTGTCCGCGGCCGGCGTCGGGCTGCGTCTGGGGGTGCGGCTGCGATGACCGCGCTGCTGGTCGCCCTCGGTGCCGGACTGGGCGCGCCCGCGCGGCTCGTCGTCTCGCGCGTCGTTGCCGACGAGCGAGGGACGCTGGTCGTCAACGTGCTGGGCAGCCTGCTGATCGGTCTGTTCGCAGGGCTCTCTCACTCGGCGTACGCGCTCCTGGGTGTCGGCTTCTGCGGCGCCTTCACGACGTACTCGACCTTCGCGGTCGAGGCCGTGACCCTGCGGGCTCGATCGGACGTGCGCTTCGTCGCGATGAGCGTGCTGCTGTGCTGCCTTGCCTGCGCTCTCGGCCTGGCTGTCACCGGCTGAGCTCGATCTGTCGTACGCCGCTGGGAGGGTCGCGGCATGAGCTCATGGCAGCAGTTCGAAGCTGATGCGCCCGACCTGGCGCGACGGGTTCGTGAGCGGTTCGCAGCGCGCAAGCACTGCACGATGGCGACGCTGCGCCGCGACGGCTCGCCGCGCATCAGCGGCACCGAAGTCGAGATCACCGACGGCGAGCTGCGGATCGGGAGCATGCCTGGCGCGGTGAAGGCGAAGGACCTGCTGCGCGACCCGCGCTTGGCCATTCACTCTGCGACCGTCGACCCACCTGACGGGAATCCTGCGGCGTGGGACGGCGAGGCGAAGGTCGCAGGGACAGCCGTCGTGCGCCCGTCCTTAGACGACTCGCATGCGTTCGCCGTCGACGTGACGGAGGTCGTCCTGACCCACCTCGATGACGCCGGCACCCAGCTCGTCATCACGTCCTGGCACCCCGACCGCGGCGTCCGCGAAATCCGCCACAGCTAGGCGGTTGGTTGCCGGAGCCGCAAGAGCTGCAGGATCGTCGGCACGTCGTCGGGGGTGGCCGAGCGGATCACGTGTTCCACCGCACGACGACGGGCAGCTCGTGCTCGCTGCCGAGAACGCTGATCGCGCCAGCCGACAGGGCGAACAGCCGGCCGTCCGCAGCCGGCAGGCCGAGCCACACGGCGGCCAGGATGCGCAGCGCGTGCCCGTGCCCGACGAGACAGACGTCACCCGCCGCGAGCGCCGGCGCGACGAGCTCGAGCAGCCGTTCGGCCCGCCGCCCCACGTCGTCGGGCGTCTCGGGCAGGTCGCGGTCGGTCCAGATGCTCCAACCGCCCTGCTCCCGGTTCAGGTCGGCCGTCGTGCGCCCCTCGGCGTGCCCGTAGTCCCACTCGAGCAGGTCGTCGTTCTCCATGGCGGCCAACCCGGCCAGCTCGGCCGTCTTGCTGGCGCGTACGAGCGGGGACGTCAGGACGAGAGTCCACGGTCGGTCGAGGCGTGGCCGCAGGCTACGGGCCTGCTTCTCGCCGTGAGGTGTCAGCGGGACGTCGGTGCGGCCGGTGTGCTGGCCCGTCCTCGACCAGTGCGTCTCGCCGTGCCTGACCAACCACAGCTCGCCCATGAGGAAAGCGTCAGGCCTTCTTCGTCTCCCAGAAGATCCGGTCGATCTCCTTGATGTTGTCCAGCAGCTTCTGGCCGTCGGCGGGGTCCATCGACTGCTTTGCCCCGGTGCCGCTGGCCTGCTTGATGGTGTCGTTGAACAGGTTGTGCAGCTCGGGGTACTTCTCGAAGTGCGGGGGCTTGAAGTAGTCGTGCCACAACACGGCGAGGTGGTGCTTCACGAGCTCGGACCGCTGCTCCTTGATGAGCACGGCGCGCTGTCGGAAGACCGCGTCCTCGTTGCCCTGGTACTTCTCCTGGATCGCCTTCACCGACTCCGCCTCGATGCGGGCCTGCGCCGGGTCGTAGACGCCGCAGGGCAGGTCGCAGTGCGCGGAGACGATGGTCTGGGGTCCAAGGTCTTTGATCCAGCTAAGGGCACGCATGATGTGTTCCTTCCGGTTCGGTTTCTTCCAGCGACCTTAGTGCGAGGTGGGCGGTGCGCTTCGCGTCGGTCCGCGTCAGCGGTCCGTCGATGGTGCCCGCGGTCCGCGACGGCGACTGGCTCGTGGTGCTCCGCGGCGCCCGGATCCGTCCCGGGCAGGTCGTGGTGGCCTGCTACCGCAGCCGACCGGACCTGCTTGTCGTGAAGCGAACCGTCGCGCCACGGGACGGCGGCTGGCTGCTCTCGTCGGACAACCCGTTCGTCGAAGGACCGACCGGGGTCGCCGACGTGGAGGCGCGGGTGCTCCTGCGCTACCGACCGCTGCCGCCGCGCAGGGTGTCGTAGAAGGCGAGACACGCGTCGTACGACGGCAGCAGCCCTTGGGCCTCCGCTTCGGCGAGGGTCGGGGCGGCGGCGTCCTTGTCGGACAGGAGCGGTTCGACCCCGTCGGGCAGCGGGAGGTCGAGGGCCGGGTCCAGCGGGTTGATGCCGCGCTCGCGTTCGGGGGCATACGGCTGCGTGACGAGGTAGTTGAGGTTGACGTCGTCGGTCAGCGCGATGACAGCGTGACCGAGGCCCTCTGCGACGTACACCGCCCGTCGGTCGACGTCGTCGAGCCGCACCGACTCGACGACCCCGAACGTCGGCGAACCGACCCGGATGTCGACGATGATGTCGAGCGCCGCGCCACGCGTGACGTAGACGTACTTCGCCTGGCTCGGTGGCACGTCGGCGTAGTGGATGCCGCGCAGGGTGCCCAGGCTGCTCGTCGAGTGGTTGACCTGACGCAGCACGAACGGGTGACCGATCGCCTCCTCGACGACGGCGCCCTTGAACCACTCGAGGAAAACCCCACGCGGGTCGGGGAACTGGCGCGGTGTGAAGACCCAGGACCCCGCGATCTTCAGCTCGGCGACGTCCACGTCACAGCACCTTTCCCAGGAACGCCTTCGTGCGCTCCTCTTGCGGGTTGTTGATGACCGACTTCGGATCGCCCTGCTCGACGACCACGCCGCCGTCCATGAACACGACGGTGTCGCCCACTTCGCGCGCAAAGCCCATCTCATGGGTGACCACGACCATGGTCATGCCGTCCTCGGCGAGCCCGCGCATGACGTCGAGGACGTCGCCGACGAGCTCGGGATCGAGGGCGCTGGTCGGCTCGTCGAACAGCATCAGCTTCGGCTGCATCGCCAGCGCGCGTGCGATCGCGACCCGCTGCTGCTGCCCACCGGACAGCTGGGCGGGGTAGGCGTCCACCTTGTCGGCGAGACCTACCCGGTCGAGCAGGGCGCGCGCTCTGTCTGCGGCCGCCGACTTCGACTCGCCCTTCACCCTGATCGGCGCCTCGACCACGTTGCCCAGCGCCGTCATGTGCGGGAACAGGTTGAAGCGCTGGAAGACCATGCCGATCTCCGAGCGGGCCTGCGCCGTCTCGCGCTCCTTGAGCTCGTAGAGCTTGTCCCCCTGCTGCCGGTATCCGACGAGCTTGCCGTCCACCGACAGCCGGCCGGCGTCGACCTTCTCCAGGTGGTTGATGCACCGCAGGAAGGTCGACTTGCCCGACCCCGACGGCCCGAGCAGGCAGCACACCTCGCCGCGCCGCACCTCGAGGTCGATGCCCTTGAGCACCTCGACCCGACCGAAGGACTTGTGGACGTTCTCCGCGAGCACCATGAGCCCACTCATATGCGTGGCCCTCCGCGCAGGTTGGCCAGCACTCTCGACAGGGGTGTCGCGGGTAGGTCGCGCAGCGCTCCCCGGGCGAACCGGCGCTCCAGGTAGTACTGGCCGATGCTGAACACGCTCGTGAGCACGAGGTACCAGAGCGAGACGGTGAACAGCAGCTCGATGACCTGCAGGTTGCGCGTGTAGACCGACACGGCCGACAGCAGCAGCTCGCCGTACTGGATGGTGTAGGCCAGCGAGGACGTCTTGAGCATGTTGATGAACTCGTTGCCCGTCGGCGGGATGATGACCCGCATCGCCTGCGGAAGGACGACCCGGCGAAGGGTCTGCCCCTGGGTCATCCCGAGCGCCTGAGATGCCTCCGTCTGCCCTTCGTCGACCGAGGCGATGCCGGCCCGGACGATCTCGGCCATGTACGCGCCCTCGTTGATGCCCAGGCCGAGAAGCGCAGCGACGAAAGGCGTCATGAGATCGCTGGTCGGGTGGCCGAACATCGTCGGGAAGACGAGCGCGAGGTTGTACCAGATGAGCAGCTGCACGAGCACCGGAGTGCCGCGGAACAGCCAGATGTAGCACCAGGAGACCGTGCTCGTCACGGGGTTCTTCGACAGGCGCATCACCGCGAACACGACACCGAGCGCGATGCCGATGGCCTGGGCCAGGACGCTGATGAGCAGCGTCCGGCCGGCACCGCGCACGATGTTGTCTGCCGTGAAGAACTCGCCGGTTGTGCCGTAGTCGATCTCCGCCTGCGAGAAGGCGTAAACGACCGCGGCCAAGCCGGCGAGGACGGCGACGGCACTGACCCACCGTCCGTAGTGGCGGACCGGTACGGCGACGAGGCGCTCCGGCGCCCCGGCGCTCATCTGGACGCGCTCCCTATCCGCCGTTGACGGTGGCGCTGGTCACTGCGCCTGCCTTCACGTTCCACTTCTCCAGGATCTTGGCGTACTCACCGTTGTCGATGATCGCCTGGAGGGCCTTCTGCAGCGCATCGCGGATCGCCGTGTCCTCCTTGCGGACGCCGATGCCGTACGGTCCCGCCTCGATCTGCTCGCCGACGACCTCGAAGTCGTTGCCGCCGCCAGAGGTCTGGGCGTTGTACGCCGCGACCGGGAAGTCGTTCATGTCGGCCACCGCGCGCCCCTGCTTCACCTGCAGCAGCGCCTCGGTGTCGCGGTCGAACTTGAGGACCTTCAGCTCCTTACCCGCCGTCTTGCACGTGGCCTGCTGAGCTGTGGCCACGTCGTCCTGGGTCGTTCCCCGCTGCAGCGCGATCGTCTTGCCGCAGAAGTCGTCGAGGCTCGCGATCTTCTCCGGATTGCCCTTCTTCACGAGGATGGACGTGCCGGCGGTGAAGTAGTCGACGAAGTCGATCTGCTGCTGCCGCTCCTTCGTGTCGCTCATCGACGACATGATCAGGTCGATCCGCTTGGACCGCAGCTGGGTGATGAGCCCGTCGAACGTGCCGTTCTGGAACGTCAGCTTGACGCCGAGCTGGTCTCCGATCGCCTTGCCGATGTCAGGGTCCACGCCGATGATGGTCTTGCCGTCCTTGTCGAAGAACTCGATCGGCGCGTAGGCGACGTCGGAGCCGACCTTGAGAACGCCCGCGTCCCGGATGGCCTGCGGCAGGAGCTCTGCCAGGGAGGTGCCGCTCGCCGTGCCGGATGGCTGGGACAGCGTCGGGTCGTCGCCGTCGGACGAGCCTCCACAGCCGCTCAGGACAAGCGCCGCGGCGGCGGCCAGGGCAGGAAGCAAGCGGGATCCGGTACGACGCACGTGCGCTCCTCTGACAAGGCGCCCCCTGGACGCGAATGCGCACATCTTGGCAGTCCCGGGCCCACGGTGCTCGGCCCGTCCTGGCTGTGCCACGATCGAGAGGTGTCGGAAACCGGGTCGTGACGTCGTCTGAGGCCGCAGATCGTGCCCGGGACCCGGCGTTCGTCCTGCACCGCGGCGGCAAGATCGAGGTCCGCTCCACGGTCCCGCTGGAGTCACGTGAGGACCTGTCGCTGGCCTACACGCCCGGCGTCGCACGCGTGTGCACCGCGATCGCGGAGGACCGCACGCTGGCTTACGACTACACCTGGAAGTCCCACACCGTCGCGGTGGTCACTGACGGCACAGCCGTGCTCGGGCTCGGCGACATCGGCCCCGAGGCCGCGCTGCCGGTGATGGAGGGCAAGGCCCTGCTCTTCAAGCACTTCGGCGGCATCGACGCCGTACCGATCTGCTTGGACGTCACCGACGTCGACGGGCTGGTCGAGACCGTCGCCCGGCTCGCGCCCGCCTTCGGAGGCATCAACCTCGAGGACATCAGCGCCCCGCGCTGCTTCGAGGTCGAGCGCCGCCTGCAGGACAGGCTCGACATCCCGGTCTTCCATGACGACCAGCACGGCACCGCGATCGTGGTGCTGGCGGCACTGAAGAACGCCGCTCGGCTCAGCGGTCGTCCGCTCAGCGACCTGCGCGTCGTCGTGAGCGGGGCGGGGGCGGCCGGCATCGCGGTCTCGCGGATGGTGATCGAGGCAGGGATCGGGGACCTCGCGGTCGCCGACAGCAAGGGGATCGTCCACATCGGTCGCCAGGACCTGAACGACGAGAAGCGGCTGTTCGCCGCCATCAGCAACAAGGGCGGACTGACGGGCAGCTTCGACGAGGCGCTCGTCGGGGCGGACGTCTTCATCGGCCTGTCCGCCGGCACCATCCCAGCCGAGGCGGTGCGCACTATGGCGAAGGACTGCATCATCTTCGCGATGGCCAACCCCGACCCCGAGATCCACCCCGACGTCGCGCACGCCGTCGGCGCCCGCGTCGTTGCCACGGGTCGGAGCGACTTCCCGAACCAGATCAACAACGTGCTCGCCTTCCCCGGCGTGTTCAAGGGCGCGCTCGCCGTGCGCGCGTCGCGGATCACCGAACACATGAAGCTGGCCGCCTCCGACGCCCTCGCCGGAGTGGTCGGCGACGAGCTGTCCGCCGACTGCGTCATCCCGAGTGTGTTCGACCCGCGCGTCGCCCCTGCCGTCGCGGACGCCGTCGCCGCAGCCGCCCGCGAAGACGGTGTCGCCCGGCTCTAGGGTCATTCGCATGCTCGCCGTCACCTGCGTGTCTCAATCCGCCGACGACCCGCTGAGCGGTCTCGAGGTGGGGGACAGCCCCGATCCCGACGTGCCCGAGGGCTGGGCCCGGGTGCACGTGAAGGCCGCCGCCCTCAACCACCACGACCTGTGGTCGCTCAAGGGCGTCGGGCTGCCGGCGGACCGCCTGCCGATGGTGCTCGGCTGCGATGCCGCGGGGGTGACCGACGACGGGCACGAGGTCGTCGTCCATGCCGTCATCAGCACCCCAGGGTGGACCGGCGACGAGACGCTCGACCCGCGTCGCACGCTGCTCTCGGAGCTCTACGACGGCGCCCTGGCCGAGACGGTCGTCGTCCCCGCCCGCAACCTGCTGCCCAAGCCGACAGCTCTGTCGTGGACGGAGGCAGCATGCCTGCCGACCGCGTGGCTGACGGCGTACCGGATGCTCTTCACGCAAAGCGGCCTGCGGCCCGGTGACCGGGTGCTCGTGCAGGGCGCCGGCGGGGGAGTTGCCACTGCCGCGATCGCGCTGGCCAAGGCCGCGGGCTACGTCGTCTACGCGACCAGCCGCGACGAGGCCAAGCGCGCGAAGGCGCTCGAGCTCGGTGCGCATGAGGTGTTCGACAGCGGTGCTCGGCTGCCCGAGCGGGTCGACGCCGTGATCGAGACGGTCGGCAAGGCCACCTGGGCGCACTCGATGAAGTCGCTCCGGCCGGGCGGCACGCTCGTTGTCTCCGGCGCCACCAGCGGACCGGACCCGGGTGCCGACCTCAACCGGCTGTTCTTCCTGCAGCTGCGTGTGCACGGCTCGACGATGGGCACCCGCGACGAGCTGGTCGCGCTGCTTCGGTTCTGCGAGGCCACCGGCGTGCGCCCGCTCATCGACGAGACGCTGCCACTCAGTGACGCACGTCGCGGCTTCGAACGGCTCGCATCGGGCACGGTGTTCGGCAAGATCGTCCTGACGACCTAGGAGTCCGCCGTGGTGCTGCCAGTCCACGACGTCAACCCGACGCGGCGTACGCCCTGGGTGACGTACGTCCTCATCACGATCAACGTCATCGCCTTCCTCTACAGCCCCGTGTCGCACCACATCATCGGCGAGAGCGCGCAGGCGACCCAGTGCCGTCAGGTGGAGTTCTTCGACAGGTACGCCGCCGAGCCGAAGGAGGTCCTGTCCAACGAGGCGCAGCCGCAGCGGCGCATCGTGCTGACCGATGGCGAACGGCAGTACGTGTGCCCGACCCCCGAGCCGTTCGAGAAGTCACCGTTCCTCTCGGTGCTGACGGCGATGTTCCTGCACGGCGGGTGGCTGCACCTGCTCGGCAACCTGCTCTTCCTCTACGTGTTCGGCAACAACGTGGAGGACCGCCTCGGCCGGCTCACGTACCTGCTGTTCTACCTGGGTTGCGGCTACGCCGCGACGTACGGCTTCTCGCTCTTCCAGGCCGGCTCGACTGAGCCGCTGGTCGGCGCATCCGGGGCGATCGCCGGGGTGCTCGGTGCCTACATCGTGCTGTTCCCGCGCGCGAAGGTGTGGTCGCTCCTGACGTTCTTCTTCTTCCTCCCCGTCCGGCTCCCGGCATGGCTGGTGCTCGGAACCTGGTTCGTCCTTCAGTACCTCTACTTCCGCGGTGCCGGGCTCGCCACGGGATCAGGCGTGGCGTACGGCGCACACGTCGTCGGTTTCGTCGTCGGAGCGGCCCTGGTCTGGCGGATCCGCAACACGGCGCGGTCCCGCGAGCTGCACCCGCGGTGGGGCCCGTACGCCGGTCGCTGAGCTACCCGGCGCTGCTCCACCTCATGTGGCCCCCTCGGGCTATCAAGCCATACCCTCGTCTCATGTTCGCGGTCGTCGCCGGGCAGCGGCAAGACGACGCTGGCGGAGCCGCTGGCGACCAAACTGGCGCTGCCGCTCATCTCCAAAGACCACATCAAGGAGATGCTGGCCGACCAGCTGGGACTCGGGCCGCTGGCGGAGCAGTACGGGCGAGCGGCGGTGCACGTCATGCTCGGGTTGGCAGCCAGGTCGCCCGAGGTAGTGCTGGAGTCGTTCTTCTGGCCCGGCTTGTCGGAGCCAGAACTCCTTGCGCTGCATCGACCGCTGGTACAGGTCCACTGCCGCTGCGACCCCGCCTTGGCGCGTGAGCGGTTTGAGCGGCGGGCGCGAGTGGGCCGACGGCATGCGGTGCACAACGCGATGGACGACTGGGATCGCTTCTCCGACGGAGGCGGGCTGCTCGACCTCCCTGGGCCGCTTATCGCTGTGGACACTTCCACGGCTCTTGACGTTGCCGGGGTCGCCCGAGAGGTCGTCGCAGCGTTGGCGGCAGTCAGCGCATAGGGATGCCGTTAGCCCATGTCCGTGACGGACGTGGACGTGCGAGCTCTTGGCGGAGCGGCAATGTTCTCCACAGCGAGGAATGCCTTGCACAGCAGGGGAATCCGTTCCGGTTTTGTCGGAGGTCGTCAGTAGGTTTCTCGCATGCCCACCGCCGCCTCGCCCGTCGACTGGTCTACACGACCGGGGCCCTCGGCGATGTCGCCTGAGAAGCTGGCGGCGTTCGTAGACAAGGCGGTCGCCCGCACGGACGGCATGTTGTTCACGGCGACGCCGACCGAGGAGCTTGACGCAATCGGACGCTGGCAGCAGATCAAGGACCGGGCGTTCGCTGGTCTGATGCGCGAGATCGTGGCGGCCTACAACCGGGCGGGCACCGAGGAGCGGGAGTTCGCTGCCGACGAGGTCGGTCTGGCGGTCGGGGCGGCGTCGACGACAGGCGGCAACCTGGTCGCGCAAGCACTCGCGGTGTCGGCGCTGCCCGGTTTGCTCGAAGCGGTCGATGCCGGGCAGCTCACCGAGCGGCACGTGCTGGCGGTTGTGCGCGAGCTGGACAGGGTCGAGCTCACGCTCGAGCAGCGGCAGGCGGTCGTGCTCGTCATGCTCGCGCGTTACCAGGGGCAGACACCCGGTGAGCTCGGCGCGCTGGTGGCCCGGCTGATCGTGCAGGTCGACCGGGCGGCTGCTGCCGCGCGGGACGCCAAGGCCACCGGGGAGCGCAAGGTGTGGTTCTCCCGCGACGTCGACGGCCAAGCGCTGGTGCTCGCCCGCGGGCCGGCCGCGAAGATCGCCGCGATCCGCGCGTCGCTCGAGGCGACCTTGCCGGACGAGGCCGAGCCCGGGGATGAGCGCAGCCGGGACGCGCGAGAGTTCGACCTGTTCGTCGACCTGCTGACCGGCGGCGCGGAGGCCGGATCCTGGAGTGCCGAAGTTGTCGTCCCGTTCTCTGTCGCGCAGGCCGGTGACGTGGAGCTGGCCGATATCCCGGGCCTCGGCCCGATCCTGCCCTCGACCGCCCGTGACCTGCTCGGCCAGTGCGACACAATCACCCAGATCGCTGTCGACCAGGACGGCAAGGTCATCGCGGTCGGCGACCCGATCCGACCCGACTCCCCACCGGGACGACCCGCCGACGAGCCGCCGGTCGAAGAGCCGCCGGTCGACGAGCCGCCGGCCAGCGAGCCGCCGGCCAGCGAGCCGCCGGCCGACGAGCCGCTGGTCCAGCGATCGGGCATGACGCCGCTGTCACCGCGGGTGCTGCGCCGCATCGCTTCCCCTCCGTCGATGCGGGACATGGCTGGCAGCGGCTACCGATTCCCACCCCGGCTCCGCCGGTTCCTCGAGGAGCGCGACCGCACCTGCGTGTTCCCGGGCTGCGGCCGACCCGCCCGCAAGACCGACAAAGACCACCGAAGGCCCTGGCCGGCCGGTCCGACCAGCGCCGACAACGGCGACTGCCTGTGCCGACATCACCATCGCGCCAAGCACACGATCTTCACCGTCCTACGCGACACTGACGGCAGCTACATCTGGATTACCCGCGGCGGGTGGCAGTTCCGCCGACATCCCAAGGGCTACTGACATCGTCACAGCCCGCCCCGCCAACCGTCAGCCCGAACCCGCAGACGAGCAGCCGCCCGCCAGCGGCTTCGGCATGCCCGCAGCCGCTGACCCTGTCTAGTCCTCGTCGTCGTCGAGGCGGGCGAGCCAGGTGGCCAGTCGCTCGACCGGCACCTCGAAGTCGGGGTTGAGGTCGACGAACTCGCGCAGCCGCTCGGCCAGCCAGGCCAGCGACACCGACTCGTCGCCGCGCCGCTGGGCGAGCTCCTCGAGCCCACGGTCGGTGAAGTACATCGCTACCTCGCGAAGACGCCCTCGATGAGGGCCGCCTGCTCTGCCTCGTGCACCTTGCTGGAGCCGGCCGCGGGAGAGGCGGCCGACGTGCGCGAGATGCGCCGCAGCGTGACGTGGTCCGGCAGGTGGTCGGGCAAGGACAGGGCGATGTGCGACCACGCGCCCTGGTTGGCCGGCTCTTCCTGGGCCCAGACGACGTCGCGGGCGTTGGGGTACGCCGAGAGCACGTCGGTCACCTCTTCGCCGGGCAGGGGGTAGAGCTGCTCCACTCGGATGAGCGCGGTGGAGGTGTCCCCGGACTTGCGTCGCGCGGCCAGCAGGTCGTAGTAGACCTTGCCCGCGGTCAGGACGACGCGCGTGACGCCGGACGGCTCCGGCGCGTCAGGGTCGCCGAGCACCGGCGCGAACGTCCCTGAGGTGAAGTCGTCGATCGACGATGAGGCAGCGCGCAGCCGCAGCATCGACTTCGGCGACATGACGATCAGCGGGCGCTGGTGCGACGCCAGCGCCTGGCGCCGCAGGAGGTGGAAGTAGTTGGCGGGCGACGTCGGCGCCGCGACGGTCATGTTGTCGTCGGCACACAGCTGCAGGTAGCGCTCGAGCCGAGCGGAGGAGTGGTCCGGCCCCTGGCCCTCGTAGCCGTGCGGGAGCAGCAGCGTCACGCCGGAGCGCTGGCCCCACTTCGCCTCGCCGCTCGCGATGAACTCGTCGATGATCGTCATCGCGCCGTTCGTGAAGTCGCCGAACTGCGCCTCCCACACCACGAGCGCTTCCGGTCGGGCGACGGCGTAGCCGTACTCGAAGCCCATCGCGGCGTACTCGCTCAGCAGCGAGTCGTAGACGTAGAACGTCCCCTGGCTCTCCGACAAGTGCGCGAGCGGTGTGTGCTCGTTGCCGTTCGTACGGTCTACGAGGACGGCATGACGGTGACCGAACGTCCCGCGCCGTGAGTCCTGGCCCGCTAGTCGGACCGGCCGACCCTCGAGCAGCAGCGAGCCGAAGGCCAGCGTCTCGCCGAGCGCCCAGTCGATCGTCGCGTCGTTGATCATGGCGGCGCGCTTCTGCAGCTGCGGCAGCAGGCGCGGGTGCACCGTGAACGCCTCCGGCAGGTTGACCTGGGAGTCGACGATCGTCTTCACGACCTCCATCGGGATCGCGGTCTGCACCGCCTCCGGTGCCGGCGTCTCCATCACCGGCTCGACGGAGGGTGCGGTCGATGCTTCGCGCGTGCCCTGGAACACCTTCTCGAGCTGCTCCTGGTAGTCGCGCAGCGCTGCCTCGGCCTGCTCGACGGTGATGTCGCTGCGCCCGATGAGGGCCTCTGTGTAGATCTTGCGCACCGACCGCTTGGCGTCGATCGTGTCGTACATCAGCGGCTGCGTGAACGAGGGCTCGTCGACCTCGCTGTGTCCGCGGCGGCGGTAGCAGACCATGTCGATGACGACGTCCTTCTTGAACGCCTGCCGGTAGTCGAACGCGAGCTTCGCCACGCGAACACACGCCTCCGGGTCGTCCCCGTTGACGTGGAAGATCGGCGCCTGCACCATGCGCGCGACGTCGGTCGCGTAGACCGACGACCGTGCGCTGTGCGGCCCCGTCGTGAACCCCACCTGGTTGTTGACGACCACGTGGATCGTGCCGCCCGTGCGGTAGCCCCGCAGCTGGCCCATCTGGAGCGTCTCGGCCACGACGCCCTGGCCGGCGAAGGCGGCATCGCCGTGCAGCAGCAGCGGGAGGACCGTGAAGCCCTCCTCGCCCTTGTTGATGACGTCCTGCTTGGCGCGCACGACACCCTCGAGAACCGGATCGACGGCTTCGAGGTGCGAGGGGTTGGCCTGCAGGCTCACGTTGACCGCGTTGCCGTCGGGTGAGACGAAGACTCCCTCGGCCCCCAGGTGGTACTTCACGTCGCCGGAGCCGTGGGCCGTGCGCGGGTCGATGTTGCCCTCGAACTCACGGAAGATCTGCGCGTGGCTCTTGCCGACGATGTTGGCCAGCACGTTGAGCCGGCCTCGGTGCGGCATGGCGATCGCCACCTCGTCCAGGCCGGCCGCTGCAGCCTTTCTCAACACGCCGTCGAGCAGCGGGATCACCGACTCCGCGCCCTCGAGCGAGAAGCGCTTCTGCCCGACGTACTTCGTCTGCAGGAAGGTCTCGAAAGCCTCTGCCGCATTGAGTCGCTTGAGCACGTGCAGCTGGTCGTCGCGGTCTGGGGCCTCCGCCTTGCGCTCTACCCGCTGCTGGAGCCACGCCCGCTCGGCTGGGTCCTGGATGTGCATGTACTCCAGGCCGACGGTCCGGCAGTAGGAGTCGCGCAGTACGCCGAGGATGTCGCGCAGTTTCTTGACGCGCTTTCCGGCGAAGCCGCCGACCGGGAACTCGCGGTCCAGGTCCCACAGCGACAGGCCGTGGTTGACGACGTCGAGGTCGGGGTGGGCGCGGACCTTGAAGTTGAGCGGATCGGTGTCGGCGAGCAGATGCCCGCGGACCCGGTAGGCGTGGATGAGCTCGTGGACGCGGGTCGCCTTGTCGAGCTCGCCCTCGGCGGTCGCGTGCTGGTCGTGCACCCAGCGCACCGGCTCGTACGGGATCCGCAGCGAGTGGAAGACCTCGTCGTAGAACCCGTCCTCGCCGAGCAGCAGCTCGTGCATCCGGCGCAGGAACTCACCGGACTGGGCGCCCTGGATCACCCGGTGGTCGTAGGTCGACGTCAGCGTGATGATCTTGCTGATCGCGAGCGCCGCGAGCGTCTCCTCCGACGCGCCCTGGAACTCCGCGGGGTACTCCATCGCCCCGACGCCGAGGATCGCGCCCTGCCCCTTCATCAGGCGGGGCACGGAGTGGACGGTGCCGATGCCGCCGGGGTTGGTCAGGCTGATCGTGGCGCCTTGGAAGTCCTCGGTCGTCAGCTTGCCGCCACGTGCGCGGCGCACGATGTCCTCGTACGCCGCCCAGTAGGCGGCGAAGTCCATCGTGTCGGCGTCGCGGATGGCCGCCACGACGAGCGAGCGGGTGCCGTTGGGGTTCTGCAGGTCGATCGCCAGCCCCAGCCCGACGTGCTCCGGCGTCATCAGCGCCGGCTTGCCGCCGACCTCGGCGAACGCGTTGTTCATGACCGGGACGTCGGCGACGGCCTTCACGAGGGCGTAACCGATCAGGTGCGTGAAGGACACCTTGCCGCCGCGGCTGCGACGCAGGTGGTTGTTGATCACCGTGCGGTTGTCGGCCAGCAGCTTGGCCGGCACAGCCCGCACGCTGGTCGCGGTCGGCACGGTCAGGCTCGACTCCATGTTGGCGACGACGCGGGCCGCGGCGCCCTTCAACGGCGTGCTTGCCGTGCCCGCAGGGGCGGCGACCTCAGGGGTCGGTGCGGAAGGGGCAGGCGCGGGGGCGATCGGCGCAGCCGGTGGGGCCGCGATCACGGGGGCTGGGGCAGCCGGCGCGGGAGCGGGCGTCGCGGGCGCCTCGGCCACCGGCGCGGGAGTCGATGCCGCCGTGCCGTTGGCCGTGCCGCTGGGCCCGCCGTTGGCGGTCGGGCCCTCGCCTGGGGAGTAGTCGGAGAGGAACTCACGCCACTCGGCTGACACGCTCGAGGGGTCCTTGAGGTACTGCTGGTGGATCTCGTAGACGAGCCACTCGTTGGCACCGAAGTCGGTCTGCTGTCCCGGCTGCGTGGACACGCTGGGCTTCGCCTCTTCCCGGAAGATCCCTCAGGCGCCGAGCTGGCTGGCCTGGCGACCCCTCAGGTTACCTGTGAGGAAGTACGCGACGACACCCCTGGGGTGACTCCGAAGTCGGCAAGGATCGGGGACAGTACGCCCAGACCGCGCGGATTCGGAGGAGGCGCATGGACAGGGATCGACCATCGCTCGTGGTCGGGGTGCTGCGCGAGCAGGCGCCGGCCGAGCGCCGAGTCGCGCTGACGCCCGAAGTCGTGGGCCGGGTGCAGGCCCTGGGGCTGGAGGTGCTCGTGGAGCGCGGCGCCGGCGAGCGGGCCATGTACAGCGACGGCGACTACACCGCCACGGGTGCGCTGCTCGTGGCCCGCGAGGAGCTGCTGTCCCGTGCGGACGTGCTGGTGTCCGTCCGCGCGCCGGACCGCCCAACGATGCTGGCACTGCGGCCGCGGCAGGCGCTGATCGGCATGCTGCGTCCCGATCTCGACCTCGAGCTGGCGGCGACGCTCGCGGACACGAAGGCCACCACGCTCAGCTTCGAGGGGCTGCCGCGCACTCTGTCGCGGGCACAGTCGATGGACGCGCTGACGTCGCAGGCCAACGTGGCCGGCTACAAGGCCGCCCTCGTTGCCGCCGATGCCTACGGCGGGTTCTTCCCGATGCTCATGACCGCTGCCGGCACCACCCGGCCGGCGTCCGTCCTCGTGCTCGGCGCGGGCGTCGCCGGGCTCCAGGCGATCGCCACCGCGAAGCGCCTCGGCGCCCGGGTCACCGGCTACGACGTCCGCGCGGAGGCGCGGGGCGACGTGCTGTCGCTCGGCGCCGCCTTCCTCGACCTCGGCGGCGTGAGCGTGGCCAGCGAAGGGGGATACGCCCGACCGCTGACCGCGGAGGAGAGCGCGGCGCAGCAGCAGGCGCTGGTCGACGCGATCAGCGGCTTCGACGTCATCATCACCACGGCGCAGGTGCCGGGCCGGCGACCGCCGGTGCTGGTTCCGCGTGAGGCGCTGGACCGCCTCGGGACCGGGTCGGTCGTCGTCGACATCGCGGCCAGCCCGCTCGGCGGCAACGTCGACGGCTCGGCCCCGGACGTGACGATCGTCACCGACCGCGGTGTGACGGTGATCGGTGCCGGCAACCTGCCGTCCCAGGTCCCGCGCGCGGCGTCCACCGCGTATGCGCGCAACGTCACCGCTCTGCTCGGTCTGCTCGTCCGCGACGGCGCCTTGAGCGTCGATCTGCAGGATGAGGTGCTCGCCGGACTCGTCGTCACTCACGACGGCGTCGTCAACCGCCCCGAGACGCTGGGAGGCAGCCGATGACGGCAGCCCTGCTCGCCACGATCACAGTCTTCGTGCTCGGTCTGCTCGTCGGCTTCGAGGTGATCAGCAAGGTCCCGCAGAGCTTGCACACGCCGCTGATGTCGGGCGCCAACGCCATCCACGGTGTGATCGTGGTCGGTGTGATGGTGATCGCCGCGTCCTGCGACTCGGTGCTCGGCCGGATCCTGCTGTTCATTGCGGCGGTGTTCGCCGCGATGAACGTCGTCGGCGGCTACGTCGTCACGGACCGGATGCTGGAGATGTTCCGGGCGAAGCGGGGCGGCGGCTCATGAGCGCGTTCGACAGCACCGTCGCGCTGATCTACCTCGCCGCTGCGACGTCGTTCGTCGTCGGCCTGCACCTGATGAACTCCCCGGCCAGCGCCCGCCGCGGCAACGCGGTGTCCGCAACGGGGATGGCCGTCGCGATCCTCACCACCGGGGTCGTCCTGGTCCGTGACGACGTCATCTCCGGCGGGTCTGTCGGCGTGCTCGTTGCGGGGCTGGTCGTGGGCGCGGTCGCCGGTCTGATCGGTGCCCGGCGCGTGAAGATGACGGAGATGCCGCAGCTGGTGTCGCTGTTCAACGCGGTCGGTGGCGGCGCGGCAGCGCTGGTCGCACTCGTCGAGGTGGTCGACGGCGAGGGCCTGCGGGACGCCGCCGTCAGCCTGTCGCTGCCCACGGTGCTCGACGTCCTCATCGGCGCCATCACCTTCAGCGGCTCGCTGGTCGCCGCAGGCAAGCTCGCTGGTCGAGTGTCGGGTGCACCGGTGACATCGGCGCTCGGCCGGGCGGCGTCAATGGTTCTGGCGGTCGTCGCTGTGGTCGGCTCCCTGGTGATCCTCACCGGACACGGCGGTGGAGCCGTCCTCGTCGTCGTCGGGGTGGCCGCGCTCGGGCTGGGCGTGCTGCTCACGCTGCCGATCGGCGGCGCCGACATGCCCGTCGTCATCTCGCTGCTCAACGCGTTCACCGGCACCGCGGTCGCGATGGCCGGCTTCGTCCTCGAGAACACGCTGCTGGTGGTTGCCGGAGCCCTCGTCGGCGCGGCCGGCGCGATCCTCACGCTCCTCATGGCGGAAGCGATGAACCGCTCGTTGATGAGCATCATGCTCGGCGGCTTCGGCACGGGAGACGAGGTCGTTGCCGTGGGCGCCGGTGGTGCTTCCGTGCGAGAGACCACGACGGACGACGCAGCCTTGCAGCTGGCCTACGCATCCAAGGTCGTCATGGTGCCCGGCTACGGGCTGGCCGCGGCGCAGGCACAGCACGAGATGGTCGACCTCGCGACCGCTCTCGAGGCACATGGCGTGGAGGTCAGCTACGGCATCCACCCGGTCGCCGGCCGGATGCCCGGGCACATGAACGTCCTGCTTGCCGAGGCCGACGTTCCCTACACCCAGCTGCGCGACCTGGAGGAGATCAACGGCGAGTTCAGCCGCACCGATGTCGTCCTCGTCGTCGGGGCCAACGACGTGACCAACCCGGCAGCCCGCCGCCCGGGCAACGCCGTCTCCGGAATGCCGATCCTGGACGTCGACCACGCCAAGAGCGTCATCGTCATCAAGCGCTCGATGGGGCACGGCTACGCGGGCATCGAGAACGAGCTCTACGGCGACCCGAAGACCTCGATGCTCTTCAGCGACGCGAAGGCCGGCCTGCGTGAGCTGCGCACGGCGCTGTCGGCGTACGTCAAGTAGCTCTTGTACGACGGCGTCAGCGGAAGCCGGCTTGGAGCTTCGCCAGGGCGTCGGACCCCGGGCACAGCCGGTCGTAGGTGATCGACGCGAGCGCGGCGGCCGGCGTCTTGTTCAGGTCGTGCAGGTCGGCGACCTCGTCGTTGGCGTAGAGCAGGCCGGTGACGACCTCGCCGCGGGCGCGGTGTTCCTCGACGAAGCGGGCGACGGCCTGCCGGTCGGTCGGGTCGTAACCCTTCGGCACGGCCCGGAAGCGCATCGCGGTGCCGTCGTGCATCGTGACGCTGATCGCCCCCTCGGCGGGTACGGCCGCCACGATCTCCTCCCGCGGCGGCACGAAGTCGGTTGCCGTCACCTCGTGCTGGCGGGTGAACAGGTAGCTCTTCGTCGAGCCCTCGTGGTCGTTGAACTGGATGCACGGCGAGATGACGTCGATGAGGGCGAAACCGCGATGCGAGATGCCGGCCTGCAGGATTGGGATGAGCCGGTCCTTGTCGCCGGAGAACGCCCGCGCGACGAACGTGGCGCCGAGGCTGAGGGCCATGACGATCGGGTCGATCGGGGGCAGCAGGTTCGGCTCGCCCTTCTTCGACGTCGAGTCGATGTCGGCCGACGCGGAGAACTGGCCTTTCGTGAGCCCGTAGACGCCGTTGTTCTCGATGACGTAGAGCATGTTGATGTTGCGGCGGATCGCGTGAGCCAGGTGCCCGAGCCCGATCGACAGCGAATCGCCGTCTCCGGAGATGCCGAGGTAGGTGAGCTCGCGATTCGCGGCGTTCGCCCCGGTCGCGATCGTGGCCATCCGGCCGTGGACCGAGTTGAACCCGTGTGCCCCGCGAACGAAGTACGCCGGCGTCTTGGACGAGCAGCCGATGCCCGACAGCTTGGCGATCTTGTGCGGCGGGATGCCGAGCTTGAACAACGCCTCGATCAGCGCGGCGGTCACCGAGTCGTGGCCGCAACCACCGCAGAGCGTCGACGGCGCGCCCTCGTAGTCGCGCACGGTCAGCCCCAGGTCGTTGTGCTGGAGGTGCGCCAGCGGGACCAGCGGCTTGGCGATCGAGGGCACGGTTCAGCCTCCCAGCTGGTTGCGGACGCCGTCGACGACGTGCTCGGCACTGAGCGGGAAGCCGCCGTACACGAGGACGGACTTCAGTCTGCTCTGATCGGCACCTGTCTCGAGCACGAGCAGGGAGCGCAGCTGCGCGTCACGGTTCTGCTCGATGACGAAGCAGGTCTCGTGGGCGTCGAGGAACTCCCGAACCTCGGCCTGGAACGGGAAGGAGCGGATGCGCATGACATCGACGGGGATACCTCCGTCGTCCAGCAGCTCTGCTGCCTCCCGCACGGCCAGGTCGCAGCTGCCCACGGTCACGATGCCGACCCGCGCCTCCGCGCGTCGCTCGACGGCCGGGCCGGGCATGTGGTCGGCGGCTGCCCTGTGCTTGTGCGCCAGGCGGTCGACGACCTCCTGGTACTTGTCCGGGATCTCGGTGTAGCCGCCGTACTTGTCGTGACCGGACCCGCGGACGAAATATGCACCGCGGGAGTCCTCGCCCGGGAACGTGCGCGGCGTGACGAAGTCGGCATCCTCGTCGGCGAAGCGGTGGAACTCCGTCATCAGGTCCAGATCGGCGCTCGTCAGCACCCGCCCGCGGTCGGGGAGGTAGGTGTCGTCCCACGTCAGGGTCGGCACCACCCAGTCGTTCATGCCGATGTCGAGGTCGGTCAGCACGATCACCGGTGTCTGAAAGCGCTCGGCCAGGTCGAACGCCTGGACAGCGAAGTCGAAGCACTCGGCCGGGTTCGCCGGGAACAGCAGCAGGTGCTTGGTGTCGCCGTGCGAGGCGTAGGCGCAGGCGAGGATGTCGCCTTGCTGGGTTCGCGTCGGCATCCCTGTCGAAGGACCGGTCCGCTGGACGTCGATGAGGACGGCGGGGATCTCGGTGTAGTAGCCGAACCCGAGCAGCTCGTTCATCAGCGAGATGCCCGGGCCGGACGTGGCGGTGAAGGCCCGTGCGCCGTTCCAGTTGGCGCCGAGCACCATGCCCAGAGCCGCCAGCTCGTCCTCCGCCTGCAGGATCAGGTAGTCGTTGCGGTAGTCCGTCGTGCCGTCCGGCCGGTGCACGGCCTCGCGGCGGTACGTGCGGCACAGCGAGGTGAAGTTGTCCATGACGGACGTGGACGGGGTGATGGGGTACCAGGCCGCGACGGTCGCTCCGGCGTACAGGCATCCGAGGGCCGTCGCGGTGTTGCCGTCGATGAGGATGCTGTCGCGGGTCGCGTCGATCGCGCTGAGGTGGAAGGGCAAGGGGCAGGCGAGGTGCTCCCGCGCGTAGTCGTAGCCGAGCCGCAGCGCGCGCTGGTTGGCCTCCCGCAGCTTCTCCTTCTTGGCGAAGGTCTCATCGAGCAGCGTTGAGACGACCTCGAGATCCACGTCGAGCAGTGCGACGAGGACGCCGGCGTAGCAGATGTTCTTCAGCAGCAGCCGCTCACGTGGCTTGTCGAACGCGTCCACGCACATCTGCGCCAGCGGTACGCCGAGGAAGGTGACGTCCTCGCGGTCGAGGGCCGCGTCGAGCGGCCAGGTCGAGTCGTAGAGGACGTAGCCACCGCTGCGGACCTCGGTGATGTCGGCGGCGTAGGTCTGGGCGTTCATCGCGACCATGAGGTCGTAGTCGAGCGCCCTCGCGGTCCAGCCGCTGCCGTTGACGCGGATCTCGTACCAGGTCGGCAACCCCTGGATGTTCGACGGGAACAGGTTCTTGCCCGACACCGGGATGCCCATCCGGAAGATCGCTCGCATGAGCAGGCCGTTGGCGCTCGCGGAGCCGGTGCCGTTGACGTTGGCGAGCTTGACGGCGAAGTCGTTGACCCGCACCTGCGCCGGGGCAACGTCCTGCGCGTTGTCGAGCGTCGTCATGAGCCGTTCCCGTTCGAGCAGGGCTTTCCGGCGTACGGGAGAATGAGGTCGAAGCGCTGCATGTCCCAGGCGGCGGTGGGACAGCGCTCGGCGCACAGGCCGCAGTGCACGCAGAGGTTCTCGTCCTTGACCATGACCCGCGCGGTCTGGGGGAGGTCCTCGGAGACGAACAAGCCCTGGTCCGGGTTGAGCCGTGGTGCCTTGAGGCGAAGGGAGAGCTCGGCCTCCTCGCCGTCGGCCGTCATGGTCAGGCACTCGACGGGGCAGATGTCGATGCACGCGTCACACTCGATGCACAGCGAGGTGTTGAAGACCGTCTGTATATCGCAGTTCAGGCAGCGCTGCACCTCACGTACGGTCTGCTCGACGGTGAACCCGAGCTCGACCTCCAGGCCGATGTCCTTGAAGCGCTTGGTGAGCTCGACGTGCTCCATCTTCTGGCGGCCCGCTGGGTTGTAGTCGTTGTGGTAGCTCCACTCGCTGAGCCCCATCTTCGCGCTGATGAGGTTCATGCCTTCCTCGAGCCGATCGGTGAGCGGCCGGTCCTCGCAGCGGTTGTGGATGGAGATCGCGGCCTGGTGCGCGTGCGCGACGGCCCAGATGATGTTCTTCGGCCCGAAGGCCGAGTCACCGCCGAAGAAGACGCCGGGCAGCGTCGACTCCATCGTTGTCTCGTTGACGACCGGCACGTCCCAGTCGCCGAACTCGAGCCCGACGTCCCGCTCGATCCACGGGAAGGCGTTCTCCTGGCCGATCGCGAGGATGACATCGGTGCACGGGAGTACGACGGTGTCGACCCGGCGCGACTTCGTCGCGTTCTCGTCCCACTCGAGCACCTCGAACTCCACGCCGGTCAGTCGGCCGTCCTCGACGATGAAGCGGGTCGGGGAGTGGTTGATGAGGATCTCGACGCCTTCCTCCTCGGCGTCGTCGAGCTCCCACGGCGAGGCTTTGAAGAAGCGCCTCGGCCGACGCGCGATAACCGTGATGTCCTTGCCACCGAGTCGGAGCGAGGAGCGGCAGCAGTCCATCGCCGTGTTGCCGACGCCGATGATGATCACCTGCTCACCGACCGAGGTGATGTGCTCGAACGCGATGGACTCGAGCCAGTCGATCCCGATGTGGATGCGCGAGTCGCCGGTCTCGTCCCAGCGGCCGGGCAGGTCGAGCTCCTTCCCGCGGGGTGCGCCGGTGCCGACGAAGACGGCGTCGTATCCCTCCTTGAGCAGCGCGCCGAGGCTCTCGACCGGCGTGCCGTAGCGGATGTCGACGCCCATGTCGAGGATGACCTGGGTCTCCTCGTCGAGCACCTCGGCGGGCAGCCGGAAGGCCGGGATGTTGGTGCGCATGAGGCCACCGGCCTTCTCGAACTGCTCGTAGATCGTCACCGAGTAGCCGAGCGGCAGCAGGTCGTTGGCGACGGTGAGCGAGGCCGGGCCCGCGCCGACGCAGGCGATCCGCTTGCCGTTGCCCTGCTCCGGCGCCCGAGGGAGGCGATCGCTGATGTCGCCGCGCAGGTCGGCGGCGACCCGCTTGAGCCGGCAGATCGCGACCGGCTCCCCGTCGATGCGCTCGCGGCGGCAGGCCGGCTCGCAGGGCCGGTCGCACGTCCGGCCGAGGATCGCCGGGAAGACGTTGGACTCCCGGTTGACCATGTACGCGTCGTCGAAGCGGCCCTGGGCGATCAGCCGGATGTACTCGGGGACGTTCGTGTGCGCCGGGCAGGCGTACTGGCAGTCCACGACCTGGTGGAAGTAGTCCGGATCCCCGACGTCCGTTGGTTTCACGTGGCTATCATTGACCCTGACGCCGCCGAGCGCGGGAAGTCACCCGAAACCGGTACCCGTCCGTGTCGTGACGCAAGATGTCACGGTGAGACGCCACCCCCTGTCCGCCATCGTGATCTTCCTCGCCGCGTTCAGCACGGCATGCGCGGGGAGCTCGAGCCCGGACGCGGCGTCGCCGGCCCCGACCGCTCCTTCGCCGACCGTGTCTGAGGCGGCGTCACCGGTCGCGTCGCCGTCGAGGACGGCAACAGGTTCACCCGGCGTCGCCGTGCCCCAGCCGCCGCCGTTGGCCTGGGATGGTTGTCGCGACGGGTTCCAGTGCTCCAACCTGACGGTCCCTCTCGACTACGCCAACCCGGCCGCAGGCTCGGTCACGCTGCGGCTCATCCGGATCCGGGCCAGTCGCCCGGCGCAGCGGGTCGGCTCGCTCGTCGTCAACCCGGGCGGGCCCGGGGTGTCGGCGGTCGACTTCCTGCGCGGCTTCGCCAAGGGCTCGGCGCCGGCGTCCGTCCGGCAGCGGTTCGACCTCGTCGCCTTCGACCCTCGAGGGACGACCGGCAGCTCGCCCGTCCACTGCGCGACGACCGCCGAGTTCGACCGCTTCGTGCACGTCGACCCCGATCCCGACAACGCGCAGGAGATCGATGCGCTGGTCGCCGCCAACCGCAGCTTCGACGCGGGCTGCCAGCGACGGTCCGGCCGGATCCTGCCGCACATGTCGACGGCGGTCGCCGCCCGAGACATGGAGAGCCTGCGGGCCGCGCTGCGCGAGCCGAAGCTCACCTACCTGGGCTACTCCTACGGGACTTCGCTGGGCGCCGCCTACCTCGACCAGTTCCCCACCCACGTCAGGGCGATGGTGCTGGACGGCGCCCTGGACCCCCGCTCGACCTGGGAGCAGCTCCTCGCCGGACAGGCTCGCGGCTTCGACCAGGCGCTCGGGTCTTTCCTGTCCTGGTGCGACAAGCACCGCTCGCAGTGCGAGTTCCGGGAGGCCGTCAGCGGAGACCTCGGTGCTGCTTTCGACGCACTGCGCGACCGGGTGGAGGGCGAGCCGCTGCCTGGGGACGGCAAGCGGGACGTGGGGCCGGGTGAGTTCTCGTACGGCACCGGTCAGGCGCTCTACAGCACCAGCTACTGGGAGTTCCTGGGAACGGCGCTCGCCGACGCCCAACAGGGCGACGGCGGCCTGATCCTGCAGCTGAGCGACATCTACCTCGACCGCACCGAGCGCGGCTACGCCAACACGATCGACGCCAACAACGCCGTCAACTGCATCGACAAGCCGTTCCCGAAGGACACCGCGGCCTACCAGCAGCTCGCGGAGAAGACGAAGGCCTACGCGCCTCGGTTCGGGCCGGCCATTGCGTGGTCGGGCTCGACCTGCGCCCTGTGGCCGGTGCCCGCGACCGGCACGCCGCACGCCGTGTCCGGCACCGGGTCGCCGCCGATCGTCGTCATCGGCACCACCCGTGACCCGGCCACTCCCTACATCTGGGCGCAGGGCCTGGCCGAGCAGCTCGACAACGGCATCCTGCTGACGCACGTGGGCGACGGGCACACCGCCTACCGGGCCGGTGCGCCGGCCTGCATCGTCAACCCGGTCAACGCCTACCTGCTCACCGGACGCGCTCCGGCCGAGGCCCGCTGTTAGCGATCAGCCAGCCGGCGTACGAAGGCCAGTCCCGACCAGGTGTCGTCGATCGCGCAGACCTTCACGTCGACGAGTCCCTGTGCCAGGCCGTAGTCACGGACGTCGTTCTCCGACAGGTCGGTCTGCCGGCCGCTCGCCCGCTTCGGCCAGCACACCCAGAGCCGTCCGGGAACGGTCAGTCGCGAGGCCAGTGGGCCCCAGCGCTGCTCCAGCCTGCGTCGGTCCGGCGCGAAGAGCAGAACGATGTCGTACGGCGATGTGCCCGCCCGGCGGTGCGTGTCGACCCCGGCCAGCGCGAAGCCAGCCGGCGCCCCGTCGAGCAGCACCCGGCCGGCGGGCTTCACCCCGAGCTTGCGTGGCAACGGCGTGCCGCTGTACCCGGCTGTCACGAGTGGCAGGGTAAGCGGATGCGGCGGACCAAGGCGTGAGCAGCACGAAGCGCCGTCCGAGCGTCCGACGGAAGATCGCGGTCGCGACCTGGCGCGCCTCGAAGGAGGGCCGCCTCTACGCGCGGATGGCCGTCGACGCGACGGCCCTGCTGGCTTTCTGCGCGGAGCAGCGCGCCCTCACGGGGATCCCCGTGACGCCGGCCGCTGTTGTCGGGCTGGCGTTCCAGCGCGGCGTCGAGCAGGTCCCGGCCTTCCACAACCGCGTCGTGTTCGGGCGGATCGTGCCGTTCCCGTCGTACGACGTCGCCTTCGCCGTCGACATCGAGGGCGGCGACGACCTCGCGCCGACCAAGGTCCGCGACGCGGACAGGAAGACCGTCGCCGAGGTGGGGGCAGAGCTCGTCGCGGGCGCGGAGCGGCTGCGGGCTCGGGCCGACCGCGACTTCCAGACGACCAACGGCATCGCGCGGCTCGTCCCGTGGTTCCTGCTGCGGCCGCTGCTCGCGCTGGCGTCGCTGCTGAACGGCGGCATCGGCGTCCGGGCCTTCGGCCAGCCGGCGCACCCACTCGGCTCGCTCTTCGTCACCAACATCGGGTCGTTCGGCCTCGACGAGGGCTATGTCGCGCCGGTGCCGCTCGCGCGGGTGCCGCTGTACATCTGCGTCGGCGCCGTCTCGGACGCGGCGCTGGTCGTGCACGGCGAGGTGGTGGTCCGCCCGCAGCTCGTCATCACTGCGACCGCCGACCACCGGCTCGTCGACGGCGCGCACGCCGCCAAGCTCGCCCGGATCGTGCGGGCGCTGCTCGCCGAGCCGCACCGCATCGACTCGCGCGCGTAGTCGGCCGACAACGCCGGCAGGGCACGTCCGAGGACGCGCCCTGCCGGTTCGTGCACCCGGGATCAGCTGAGCTTGGCGTTCTCCGCGATGCCACCGGCGAGCGTGGCCGCAGTGCCCGGCATGTGGCCGGCCGCCTCCTGGAGCTTCGCGAAGGCGGTGGGGTCACCGGCAACGACCGCGTCGATGGCGGTGAAGAGGCTGGCGACGTGCGGCTTGAGCTCGCTGGCGACGGCGTCGGCGGGTAGCTCCGGGACGACGGAGCTGATGAGCTGGCCGAAGCTGGTGCGGTAGCCGTCGAGGTCGGTCTTCGCCTTGTC
>JAENVS010000003.1 GCA_016650445.1 Frankiaceae bacterium
CACTTCGAGGCCCGCGGTCCTCAGCCGCCACAGCGCCGACCGCAGATTCCCAGCGGCTCTGGCGTCGGACCCGTCCGGCCACAGCGTGCCCGCCGCGCGGCGGCGGTCGACCCGACCGCCGTGCAGGGCCACGTACGCAAGGAGCCGCTGGCTCCCTTCGGGGACGCTGACGCGACGCCCGAACTGCAGCACGTACGGGCCACCGACCAGACAGAGCGTGCAAGGCGCAGCCGGACCAACGCTTTCTAACAACGCCATCGACGCCACCTCATCCACCGCCGAGCCCGGACCTCGTGAGGCTAGCGAGATGAACGTCACCCGTGCGTCACCACTGCATCACGTCTACAGAGACGCCCGAGTGACACCGGCGGGCAGACGCTGGTGGTCCAGAGGTGGTGGAGCCGCAATGGAAGAGGTGAAGGAGCCACGATGACAACGTGCCCGCGGGGAGCTCCGGCCAGCAGCAACAGCCCTCAAGCGACTGCAGCAGTGCGATCTCGTCGAGATCGAGGCGCTCACGTGCACCGCCAAGAAGTTTGCACGTCAAGCCGAGGTGATGAACGAGGTTGCCCAGCCACTTGAGGACTGGCGCACCCAGTTCCAGGATGCCCGGAACAAGTATGCCGACGCCCAAGGCGTTGGTGGCGGACGTAGCAGCTGGAGGAGACATCAGCAAAGCGGTGTCTTGGTACGCCCGCTTGCTGATCTTGGACAGTTCTGCTGTCATTTCTCGGCTCGGACGTGGTTTCGCGTCGGTGAAGGCGTACGCGGATTGCCTTTCGCGGAGCGCTGAAGTGTCTGGTGTCGGGGTGGAGCATCGTCGCGGTGCTGGAAGACCGCAAGGCGGGTGGCGTGTGAAAAGAAGAAGGCGGACCCGCTGCAGGCGATCCTCGATTCCTACGAAGAGTGCTCCAAGGAGAATCAGGTGAGTCCCCGGATCAGGGTGAGCCCGTTCCTAGCACGGACAAGCCAGCGGAAGCTCTCTGACGTGCGGACGAGGCGCGGCCCGTGATCGCCGTCTTTGGAGGTGCCAAGGATGACGTCAGGCTCGAAGCAGCCGAACTGATCGGATACGAGATCGGCTTGAGCCGCGCGATCTTGCTCACCGGAGGGGATGACCCAAACGCTGGTGACCTGAAGGCTCGCGTGAACCAACCCCCGACTCACCCCGCCAACTGGTCGAAGACACTGGTCATCAAGCTGCCAGCATCGAGGGTGGGCTGGTGGACAACGATGTTGTCGAGGCTGAGGTCGAGCCCGTTCGCCTCGGACCAGCGGACGGGGAACTCGACGCCGAGCTCCATGTCGGGACCGAACTCTCCCAGAGTGCGTTGCCACGGGCCGAAGGTGTGGGAAACGTCGGTGACGAGGAGGTCGACGCCGATCGTGACCGAGGCGTTGGCGCTGAGCCGGAACTTCGGCCGCACGTTGGCCGCCACCCGCATCTCGCCGGCGAGCCCGCTGGCCGGGCTCCAGTCGACGTCGAGGCCGGCGGAGGCGTCGGCTTGGATGCCCAGGGTGCCCTGCAGGCCGACTCGGCCTTGGGCGTAGGCCACGGCCGCGCGCGCGCGGAGGCCACCGCCGACATCGAGGGTGAGGCCGGCGTACGCCGGGACGAAGAACTCGCCGTGACCGTGCAGGGTGGCGAGCTCGGGGTGGTCGAGGTCGAGCTCGGCGGTGATGGCGGCGCCGCGGATGACGCCCGCGCCGACATATGCCTCGAACGCGATGCGGGCGTCGACGAACGCGAAGACCCCTACCCCGACGCCGGCGACCGAGACGCCCCAGATCGGGAACTCCGGGGGCTGGAGGTGAAGCAGGTCCTTGTTGAAGTCCCGCCGCGGGAACACCTCGAACTCCGGTGGCAGCGCGATCACGCCACTGAGGATGACCCGGTTGTCCGGCGTGAGCTGGATGCCGGCCGTCCCCGTCAGGATGTTTCCGAACCGGATGGTCACCGAGCCTCGGCCCCAGACGCTGATCGTGCCGGTCGGCGGGCCGTCGACCGGGTTGCCCTGCTCGTCGAGGGGGGCGTTGGTCGCGGTGAAGTTGAGGGTGCCGCTGGCCGGCCCCTTCGCGACCTGGCCGGCCGCGGTCATCGTGACGCGGCCGTCGAGATAGCGCAGGTCGATGGTGCCCGTCGCGCCAGGGACGGCGAGGGTCGCCTGACCGGTGCCAGCGAAGCTCCAGGCGCCCTCGGGGCTGCGGGTCGCGGCGATCGACATCGTGGCGTTCTGGACGGCGGGCAGACTCGCGAACGGCAGCGGGATGTTGTCGGCGCCGATCCGGAGTCCCTGGTCGCGGGTGTAGGCGACTGTGAGCACGGTGCCGGTCAAAGGTGCGCCGAGGTTGATGGTCCCGTTGAAGTCGAGCTGGTCGCGTGAGACGAACACCGTGACCGTGCCGGAGTCGACGCCGGGGATCTTGCCCTTGTCGACCCCGAGCGTACCGCGGGCGGCGAGGGTATCGGTCGCAAAGTCGTACGTCGCGTTGACCTGCGCGGGCGTGAAGAAGTCGGTGTCGAAGTTGAAGGCGCCGGCGAGCCGCGGACCCCTCCGGTCCATCTCTGCCGTGACAGACCCGGAACCCAGGCCGTTGACGACGAATCCGGCGTACCCCTCGATGAACAGGCCGGGTGGGCCGACGCCTAGCGACAGCGCGGCCTCCGTGACGGTGAGCGGACCGAGGCTGAGGTTCTCGGTCGGCACAGGGAAGCTCATCATGATGCGGTCGCCGTACAGCACCAGCGGCACGTTGAGCCCGGGGAACAGCGCCTTCGACGACAGGATGCTGCCCGTACCGACCAACACACCCTCGGCGTTCACGCCCAGGTCCGTGAACGTCAGCGGGCTGAGCGGGATGAAGTCCATGGAGGCGAACTGGTTGACGATCGACTGGCGCGAGAGGTAGCCGGCGATGCCGAGCCGCGGGTCGCGCAGCACGTCGATCGTGCCTCGCTTCTCCCCGATCGGGTTGGAGGTACCGCGCGCGACCTTGTTGATGACGACGTCCAGCGAGAGGAGCCGGGTCTCGGCCTGGTCGGTCGAGCCGCCGAAGTAGGTGCCGCCGGTGACCCAGATGTTCGGGTACAGGAACGCCGTGCCCTGCACCTGGCCGGTCGCGTTGAGCCGCACGCTCTTCATCGCCCCGCCACCCGGTCCCGGGAAGATCCGCACCTGGGTCGGCTGCACACCGTTGCTCTCCAACCGCAGCCCCGCGGCGACCAGGTCTGCCTCGGTCATGAACTTGAGGTGGTCGAGGTGGGCGCCGGTGTTGATCTGGTTCTGCGTCCAGAAGTCCCGGGGAGCCTTCGCGAAGCCAGACCCCGCGGCGACGGTCGCGAACCGGATCGTCCAGTTCCGCTTCATCTCGGTGACGTCGGTCGGCTTCTCGGTCGTCGGGATCGCCTGGCTGCCCTTGACCTCGTTCAGCATGACCTTGAGGTCCTTCTCGATGTTGGTCTTGATGGCGCTGCCGACCGCGCTGTTGTAGCTGCCCTTGAGTAGCCACATGTTGTCCGCGGCGTCGTTGCCGCCGATCTGCAGCTCGAGGAAGTGGTCAGCGTCGAGGGTCTCGCCGCGACCCTGGAGAGGGCTGCCGGTCGTGCTCCACTGCGGCCGTAGCAGGGCGTCCTGGTCGGACAGCTCGTCGAGGCTCCCGATGAAGACGTGCGCGCCACTGTTCTTGAACTTCAGGTAGTAGACCGGCGCGCTGCCCCCTGCGGTCAGCTGCGGCACGTTGGGGGTGGCGGCGAGCATCGTGTCGAGCTTGCCCCGCACGCCCGCCTTGAAGTTGGTGCGTGCGTTCGCCGTCCACACCTCGTAGGCCTTGCTGTCGTCGCGCGCCCCCACGGGGCCGAGCGTGAACGGCGCCCCGGCAGCCGGCACCGCACGCCCCGGGGACGCCACGGGCGTGACCAGCCCGCCCGCAGTGCCCTTGAGAGCACCGGCGACTGTCGGCAGACCGAGCACCGGGAGCGTGATCGTGCCCCGGCTGCCGGCCACGTCGTTCGTGTCGACGCCGCCGCCAGGCAGCCGTGTGGAGGTGAACGTCGTCGACGTGACGGCCGCGGGCTGATCCTGCTCGTCCTGCTGGAGCGGCGTCGTCCCGGTGCCCGGCGTGGGTGTCCGCTGGACCTTCCGTGCGGCGGCCCCGCCCGCACGGCCCTGTTGCACGGCGTGGGTTAGCTCATGCCCGATCAGCTCGCGGCCCGACGGCGTGTGGGGGCAGTACTCCCCCGCATTGAAGAAGACGTCCCGCCCGACCGTGAACGCCCGCGAGTGCAGCGCCTGGGCCGCACTCGCAGCCCCGGTGTCGTGGTGCACCCGCACCCCGGAGAAGTCGCGGCCCAGTCGGCTCTCCATCAGGGTCCGCGCGCCGCCGTCGAGGGCGTGCCCGCCGCCCGCCTGCATCTGGCTGATCGAGCTCTCCACCCCCGCCGGTGCGGCGCCGCCACCGCCGCCGTCGGTCGAGTCGCGCTGGGCCCGCTTGCCGGGCCGCTTGTCGTCGTCGACCCTCGGGAGCGAGGAGGCAGGCTTGCGTTGCACGGGTCGCGTGCGCTTGGACGCCCTGTCCTCGGGCTTCTCCTTCGTCGCCGGCGGGAGCGGGGCGCACTGCGACCCCAGTGAGGAGCCCAGTGCGGTGATGGTGGGCGGGATGGACGCTGGGCCGCCACCGCCGCGCACCGCCTGTCGAGCGACGTGGTCCGCCTCGCGCTCAAACCGGTCGCCCGCCGCGCCGACCGCGAGCTTCTTCTGGATCGGCTTCTTTTCCGCGGGCTTCTTCCGCGGGGCTTCCTTGGCGGCGCTGACGGGCTTGGCGGGCACGGGCGGCCTACCCCTCCTCCACGATCTCGATCGTGGACATCGTCGAGGCGAGGGCCGACCGCAGGGCCGCTCCCTGGTCGCGGTCGAGGCCGAAACGCTTCGCGACGTCGTCGATCTTCAGCCGGGACGCCACCAGTGCCTCGTCCCAGGTCGTGACCTGACCGGCCTTCAGCAACGCCGCGGCGGCGGTGGCGCTGCCGATGCCGGCCGCCTCCGCCTCCGGCTGGTGCGCGAGCAGGGCGGCCACGACGGCGAGGCGGCCGCCATCCGTCGTCCGGCCCTGCACCTCGAGCCAGATCCCCCCGTCGCCGTCCCGGATGTCCGAGACCCGGGGAGTCGCGTCGTCCGAGGCGGTCAGCCGCAGGTGGACGATGGTCACGTCGGCGGCCTTGAGCTCCTTGAGCACCTGGGTCAGCGACCCACCGGGCTTCGGCAACGGCGCGGGGGGCAAGGGCTGGTCCCCTCCGTCGTCGCAGGGGTGCTGGCTCGGTGCGTCGGGGGTCGCCTCGCCCAGCTCCACGAGGCGGTACGGCGCCACCGACGCAGGCCTCAGCGTCGCCTCGTCGTCGCGGTGCACGACCTTGTCGCCGACGCTGACCCGGAGCGCCAGCGGCCCCTCGGAGTCCACGGACAGGGCAAAGCTACCCGCCTTGTCGGTGTCGATGCAGGCAAGTGCCGCGTCGCCGTCGACCAGCGCCACCTGGGCACCAACGACTGGCCGGCCGTCGTCGAGCACGTGCCCATAGACGCTCGTGACGCCGTCGCCGGAGCGGGGCTCGGTGACGCGCAGTCGCCGTACCTCGGCCCGTACGGCGGTCAGCGCCGCCGCGCTCGCCTCGGCCTCGGCCCTGCGCGCGTCCGCGGATGCCGAACCGCGTGCCGACGCGCGCGCATGCTCCAGCGCCGCCTGGCGGGCCCGCAGCCCGACCATCGCCTCGGCCATGCCGTTGCCGAGGAGCATCAGCAGCCCGTGCGCCTCCTGCGGCTCGGGCACCTGCTGCTGCAGCTTCTTCAGGGCGCTCAGGGTGTCGTCGTTCCTCATGGCCATCCTCCCGTTCTACGCGTTCAGATTGAGCTGCACCTCGGAGCCGACCAGGCCGGCGGCGAAGATGGAGTTGGTCGTCTGGTTCAACGCCGCGGTGTTCCACACTAGGGCCAGGCTGGCCACCGAGAGGGTCGTCGGGCAGGCCTCCCCGCCGCGGTTGCCGGTGATCCGCACCGTGACGCCCAGGATGAGAGCGTCGATCACGGCGAACTCCGCGTCGAGCTCGATGCCGAACTGGTTGTCGGCGAAGCCGACGTCGTCGAGCGAGGCGATGAAGATCGCGGACAGCGTCATGGGTGGGCCCTCGGGGAGCGGCCGATGCAGGCTCACCTGGTTGTCGTGAAACATCGTGAGCCCGCCGAAGCGGGGGCGCGGCACCGGGAGGCGTGAGGCAGCCACCGCCACCGACGGACTCGCGACCCGCGCGAACGTCTCGGCCAGCCCGATCCCGTCGCGGCCATCCGGCTTGGTGATGAGGGCGAGGTCTGGCGCGATCCCGAGGTTCACGAGATTGACTACGTCGCCGCCGAGCAGGTCGAGGATCAGGTCGACCCTCGTCAGGTCGAAGTCGGGCTCGGCGGTGCGCAGCCTCCGGGCGTAAGTCAGGTGGGTGGCCACCCGCAGCAGCTCGGCGAACAGCCTGCTCGCGTTGCCGCCGACGAGCCGGTTGTCGTTGACGATGACCAGGCCCATGGCCAAGGCCCGCAGGGCCCGACCGGCCGGCTGGCTGACGATGTTGCCGTGCAGACTCAAGGCCGGGGTGTCGCCGCCGGCCACCGCGCCGGCGCCCTTGCGGCCGCGCCCAGCCTTCGCGGCCGTGACGTGGACGCCGGCGTTCGGGCCGGTCACCGAACGCTCGGGGTCGTGGCGGCCGTTCCCCTCGATCCGGTTGTCCATGACGCGGATGTCCTCGCCGTACACCAGGCCGATCCCGCATGTCCCGCCGCCGAAGTCGGCACCGTTGCCCAGCACCTCGTTCCCGCGGAACACGCAGTCGAGCGCCACCGCGAGCGCGATCCCGCCGACCGGGAAGAAAGCCCGGAGGAGCGCGTCCTCGACGTTCACCTCAAACTGCAGACAGTCGGCGATGAGGTTGTCGGCGACGAGGAGGCGGCTGACGGCCACCGCGTCGCCGATCGACTCGTCGGGCGAGAGCCCCAGCGGGTACGTCGCGATGCCGCTGCTGCCCATCCCCAGGACGCGGTTGTGCAGGATCTCGACGTCGTCGACGATCCCCTCCGAGACGGGCACCACGAGCGAGTCGCCGTCGCCGCCGGGATCGGGGTCCACCGGCTCGACGCCGATGCACCCGGCGTCGCCGGTCACGTGGCGGAACCCGCGCAGCATGTTGCGGTAACCGCGCTTCACCGAGCCGGCGTTGCTCGCGGCGTACGACCCGACCGCTTCGAACAGGACGCGATGGGGTTCGGCCACGAAGCGGACTTGGTCAACCTTCACGAAGACGATGGAGCCGAGGGTGATGCCGATGCCGGCGCCGTCCTCGACCAGGCAGTCGCGGATCGTCACGCCCACCGACCCGCCGCCGATCTGGACGCCGCCCAGGGCTAGCCGCCCCGGCACCAGCCGGCGCTCGCGCTGGGCCCTGATCTCGCAGCGCTCGACGAAGAGCCCCTCGCCCTGGAGGAACACCGCGGGCAGGCTCTCGAAGTCCTCGAGGCGGATCGCACGCGGGAAGGGACCCGCGAACACCCGGCACCGCAGGAGGGTCGCCCCCGCCATGTCCCGGGCCAGCACCGCGCAGCCCGCGGGCGCCACGAACGCGCAGTCCTGCAAGGTCAGGCCGCCGTGCTCGATCTTTTCGTCAGACGGGTCCGTCCGCCCGGCCACGATCGCGGGCGCGTTGCCGGAGAAGAAGACGATGTCGGAGAAGCAGACCCCTAGCGAGTCGATGATCGTGACGAGTGGTTCGTCAGGGTCTTTCGGCACCCACGTCGTCCTCCCGGGGCAGCCGGTGAACCGGAGGTCGCGGCGGGCCTCGACGACCACGGTGGCCGCGTGCTCCCCCGCCAGCAGGCACACCGTCCCGCCCTCGTCGGGGATGAGCTCGAGGGCGTCGGCGATCGAGTCGACGTCGCCCACATGGGTGCCGGGAGGCCCGACCGTGACGGTGCAGCACGTGCGGATCTTGTGCAGCGGCCGGAACCGCTCTCGGCAGTCGTGCACGTCGCCGGTCGCGAGGTCGACGATCGCCAGCGCGGCGACATGGCGGCGCGGCCCGTGCGCGCGCATGCCGTCGCGGAGCGCCCACGGCAGCACGCGGGTCGGCGCGTCCGGGCGCGCGGAGACGGTCCAGCCGTCGCCGGCGAGGGTGGCGCCGGCGAAGGTGACGGTGAGGCCGGTGCCGACCAGAGTGCGCGCGACGCCCGCGTTGAACGGCACGTCGGGGTCGGCACCCAGGCCGCCACCGGTCCACACCCTCAGGTAGAGGTGCCGCTTCGTACTCGGCGGCAGGTCCGGGTCGATGGGCGAGTCCTTGACCCAGTCGAGCCACGCCCGGTCGACGTTCGACCCGACGGTGATGGCGCCGTCGAGGTACCCGCCGGTCACCCGGAAGAAGTCGCCGTCGAGCTCGGCGACCCGCTCGTAGTTGGGCAGCAGGACGTCGCCCCGGAGCAGCTCGACCGTCTGCCCGGGGCGCGGGCGGAGGTACTCGTCGCGGGGCTCGGTGAGGAACGTGATGGTGCGCTGGTCGTCGGCGACGGTCACTCGGTAGAGCTGCGCGGCGTTGTCCTCGCCCCACACGAAGAAGCCGGGCCGGGTCCGCTTGATTCGGTAGCAGTTGTTGCGGTTGCCGAGATACCCCGGCTCGATGGCCGGCTTGCAGAGGTCGAGGTCTACGTCGGTCTCGTCGAAACCGATCGTCAACGTCCCCTTGGACGCGATCGCGCCGGTCAGTGGATCGAGCGCGTCGACGACCTCTGGCGCCAGCACCTCGGCCAGCGCCTCGTCGCAACCGTCGGCCGTGGTCGGCGCCTGACGCACCCGCCAGCACAGGCGGGTCCGGCCCGAGCCGTCGGCCCCTCGGAGCGCCGGCTCGAGGAGCTCGGCGTCCTGGACGCCGGTGACGACGCGCTCCTCGACCTCCAGCCACACCAGAACGCGGCTGCCGCCCTGCACGGGATCGTCCTGGGTGAGCCAGTTGCCGTTGACCTGGTCGCCGTACGCGAGCTGCGCGGGGTTCTCGACCCGGGCACCCCCCAGGTAGTAGCTGCCGGCGAGAATGTCGAAGCTGTCGTCCACTCCGGCGGGCACGACCACCTTGAAGCCGTCGTTGGGCGTGCCCAGCGGCGTGATGGTCTCGACCAACTCGGCGTCGTGGGCCCAGTCGCCCAGCTCGGCGGCGTGGTTCTCCTCGGCGTCGGTGGGCAGCCGGCCCTGCTGGCGGACGACGGTGTGGAACCGCTTGTCTCGGTCGGCGAAGCTGCGGGAAACATCGGCGGTCATGGCTCTTCCTTCACGTCCGGACGATCAGCTGGACCACGGCCTGGATAGGCGCGAACTCGGCGACCTTGGCGGACAGGTCGGTGAGCTTGATCGGCACGAGCGCGCGGTTGAAGACACCCATCTCGGTGCCGCCCTCACCGCCCTCACGGACCGACTCGGGGCAGGCCGCGGTGAGGGCGCCCAGGCCGGCGTCCCCGAATCGGACGGACTCGTAGCTCCCCGGCGGCAGCCCGCCGGGGAGCACCACACACTCGTACGGCGACGGGGTGCGGCCGCCGCTGCGGACCATCGAGAAGCGCAGGCAGCTGTTCTGGGCGTCCTGCACCTCGAGGGTGCCGTCGATGATGGAGTCGTTGATGTCGGCGCGGCCGAGACGACAGTCGCCGAGCACCGTGGAGCGGTCGATGCGCACCTCCGCGCTGAACAGCGAGAGCACGGGATCGGTGTCGTGCCGAAGCAGGATCGAGTCCGTCACCGCCACCCGGGCCGCCGTGCACGCGACCGACGGGCCGGCGCTCCCCGGCGCGTCGTGGACTGACCCGAGGATGCACCGGTCGATGACGAGGTCCTCCACGCGCCCGGCGACGACCAGGCGGACGTGCGGGATGACCTCGGGGTCCGCGCCCACCAGCGCCGCCTGGCTGCCGCCGGGATCCAGGGTCAGGTCGCTCAGGACCACGCGGTCGAAGGACCCGGTGAGCCGGAGCTCGCACAGCGAACCACCCGCGGCGGCCCCCCGAAGCAGGGCACCCAGCCAGAGGCCGTTCAGCTCCAGGGAGGCTCCCACGCCCTGCGCGCGCACCTCGATCGCGGTCTGGCCGGGAGCCGGCCGCAGCAGCACGAACGGGCGCTCGCGGTCGGCGGCCCACAGCCGCGCGCCCGCGGTCACGTCGATCCGCGAGCCTGCGGTCGTCGGCGTGTAGGTCCGGCTGTCCCCGAACACCCTGTCCCCCGTGACGGCGGACAGCACGGGCGACGTGGTGACGATGGGCGCGGGCCCGGCGTCCGGGACGCGGTTGCTGCGGTCGTGGGTCCCGGCGCCGACCGGGAAGAGGATCCCGTAGTGCACCAGGCGTACCTCGAGGCCGGTCGCCCCCGGGTTCGCCGTGAGTTCCACGAGCCCGCGCGCGGGATCGACCAGCGCCTCGACGTCAGCGGCGACGGTGGTGCCGTCGGCCCAGACCTCGAGACCTGCGCCGACGACGGCGTGCGGCGGAAGCGGCACGCCGCCGCCGAGCGCCAGGCTGATCGACGGTCCAGTGGCGTCCACTTCGGCGAGCAGCCGGGCCTTCGGGCTGTCGGCCACCAGCGCGGCTGCGAGCAACCCGGGCAGGTTGCCCGCTCCGGCGGCGGCCGCCGCCGCGAGCAGCGCGTCGACCGACTCGAAGGTCCGGCCGACGAGCGCGCCCCAGCCAGGCCCTCCGGTGCCCTCCGACTCGGGCAGCCGGTAGAGCACCGCGTTGAGGCGCCGGCAGGTGATCGGCATCCGCACGTCCCACTCCGCCGGCTTCACGCAGTCGCGCCTGGTCAGGTCGCCGGACTGGAACAGCGGGACGTGACCACGGCCCGACGGGTCGATCGTGTAGTGCGTCGCGTCCAGCCGGAACGGCGTGACGTCGGTCAGCGGGAAGGCGTACTTGCGGTAGCAGAACAGGTTGACCTTCGGGATGTTGTAGCGGCCGCGGGTCCCCCGCCCGCGCCGGAACTCCGGCCGGTACGCCAGGTCCTCGAAAGGCCCGCCGGCGACGTCCCCGATCCGGGTACGGCGGAAGTCCGGGAACCCGCCCCGCGGTGTGTGGGTGACGGGGCCGGTCGGGAAGGTGCGGTCCAGCGCGTGCGGGTAGCGCAACAGGTTGAGGAAGGCCTCCTGCGCGACGGCGTCCCAGTCGGCCACCTCCTTGGCCAGCGTCTCCAGCAACCGCGGCGTGCCCGCCCGGCGGCGATAGGCCAGGGTGTGCCCGACGTCGGTCCGCCGGCCCGCCGAGTTGAGCGGGTGCAGCAGCCGGGTGCCGAGGAGCTGTCCGAGGTAGGCGACGGCCCAGTCGTCGGCCTCGTCGATCCGGCTGTCGGCGAGGATCCGGTCGATGCTGCGCCGCTCGACGGCCGCCTGCTCGGCCAGGATCTCGACTAGCGCCCGCAACTCGCCGGGGTGCTCGGCCACGCCGTCCTCGTGCCGGTAGATCTCGGGCGTGAGGGCCCAGATCTTCTCGGCGTAGTGCCGGACGTAGTCGTCGTGCGCCGGCCGTGTCCCGACCATGTCACACCACCTTCCCGTTGGTCAGGAAGTCGAAGTACGCACCGGCGCCGGGGACCATGGCGGCCGGCATCGGGCCCGACTGAAGGCTGATCGCGTCGACCCCGGCCACCCCGTCGACGGCGTGCGCCGCGGCGACGATCTCGCTGTGGAACACCGGCCCGCCGATCGGGAGCCGGGCCGGTGCGAGCAGCCCGGTGTCGGCGTCGAGGAGGGCCGGGGTGACCCGAGCCAGCACGGACTCGGCGACGTACCCCTCAGCGATCGCAATCGCCACGTCGAAGCGCGGTACGACGACCGGCGAGGCGAGGCTTACCGTCACCGGCACCCCGGGTGCGGACCGCTGCCGCAGGTAGTTGGCCAAGCCGGGCGACGGGTCGCCGGAGTCGGCGATGATCGCCACGTCGACCGTGACGCACAGCCGGGCCGGGTCCCAGCGCTCCGCGACGGCGGCATTGAGCACCCCGCTGAAGGCGCGCGCGAGCACCAGGTAGTCGGCGGCGGACACGGCACGCCCGAGGCTGAGCATGGCCGCGGGCGCGGTCTGGCGGATAGCGTCGGCCGGCTCGGCGTCGGCCCCGCCGGACGGTGACAGGGGTGACCACACCCGGGTCAGGTCCCTGACCGCGGTCGCGGCCTGCTTGATGGAGCCGGCCGGCGGCTTGGCGGCGCCCGCGCCGAACCGGTACCCCGCCACGACGTTCGCCACGCCGCTCGGCAGCCGACTGCCCGTCACCCCGTCGCCGAACTGGATCGTCGCGGTCCCGTCTGCCGCCATCCGCAGGACGTATACCCGGTCCTCGGGGCCGGTTCCGTAGAGCGTCTCGACCCAGGTCCAGTACCGGCCGTCGACCGCGACGTCGACCTGCGGACGGCGGCCGAGCCCGGCGGCGGCGTCGCTCACCCAGGTCAGCGGCTTCTTCTTCAGCGTGAACGACTGGAAGGCCTGCGCGGCGTCGCCCGAGCCGAGCTCCTCGCGCGTCACGGTCTCGCCGCGGACGGCTGTCACGACATTCCCGAGCAGGCGGACGGGCGTGCTCAGCGGAGCAGGGAACGGCGGGCTGCCCTCGGTGGGAACGAAGCGGCCGCGACCGTCACCCTCGGCGCTCACAGTGCCCTCGACCAGTGCGCCTCCACTACCCTGACCGACGGCAATTGCAGCGCCGCCGGCGGGCGCCTCGCCCAGTGGATCCACGGGCGGTGCCAGGGCGGGCCGGAAGCGGATGTCGGCGAGGTCGCGCTCGGGCTCGGCGGGCCGGACCAGTCGCCCGAGGGGGCGGGGCAGCGCGTGCAGGACCAGGTCGCGGCCGCTGAGGGTCCCGCTGTAGTTGAAGGCCACGACCGACGTGGGGAACGCCTGCTTGACGGCCGCGGAGCCCGAACCGACGGTGATCTCGTGGTCGAACCGCGCGGCGTGGGTGATAAGGACGGGCTTGAGCCTCCCGCCCTTCTCGATCGCGGCGATGCCCCCGGCGGTGAGCTGGGGGTAGAACGCGTCGAGCACGACCCAGCCGCGGCCGTCGTCGACCCCGGACACCGTATTCACGGTGACCGGGCTGCCGACCGCCTTGCCCGTGACCTTGTTGTTCTCCCCCACCAGGCCAGTGAGCGGTGCCCGGAGGCCGAGCACCGAGGCCCGCAGTCGCGACAGCTGAAGGCCCGCGCCGAGGAGTGAGGTGTCGGTGTCGGGCGCTAACGTCACCCGGAGGTACCGGCCGCCGTCCGGGTGGTTCTCGGTGTCGACGGCTGCCACCTCGCCGGCGAACCGCGCCTGGCCGTCCAGGGTGACGGCGACGACCGACCCGCGGTTGGGGCCCTCCCCCGGGCGGAACCGCATCGTGCCGTCGTAGCTGTCCAGCCGGTACGGCGCCAGCGTCCAGCTGCTCCGCTGGGGCCACAGGACGGTCGGCTCCATCAGCTCGAAGACCTGGGGCGGCTCGTCGCCGAAGGCCTCGCTGCGGAAGCCGGTGCGGCCGGCGACGGACACGGGGTCGACGCCGCGGACCTCCAGCGCGAGCTGGACGGCCGCTGCGAGCGCGGGACGGGGCTCGTAGCCGAGCAAGGACACGATCTCGGCGACCGTGTCGGCCTCGTGGGCGGTGGGCAGGTAGGCGCGCTCGGCCAGCCGGGCGTCGTAGAACGACGTGACGTCGAGGACGTAGGCCCACAGCTCGAGCAGCATCACGCCGAGGTCGCCCTCGCGGTCGGCCGTCCAGCCATCGAGCTCCTCGTGGCGACCGATCGCCGCCAGCATGGCCGCACGCCACTGGGGGAACGTCGCGGTCTGCCGGGCGAGCGTGCTCATCCCGGGCTGGATCACCGTGCGCGGCGGGTGCGCGGCGGGCGGACAGCAGGTCGGGGGGTCGTACTTCATGTCACATCACCCCCGCCGCGTGGACGCGGAGCAGGCCGAGCGTCGAGTGGTCGGGGTCGTCCTGGAGCCGGATGATCTCGTCGGGATCCGTGGTGATCGCAGACTCGTCGAACGGCCGCCAGTCGCTGATGCCATGCACCCGCACGTTGATGCCGTCGACGTGGGCCACGCCAGGGACGCTCTGGACGGCCGCCTCGATCGCGGAGCGGCGCAGCGGCTCGCCGAACGTGAAGTTCGCCGGGGCGAAGAAGCCGGGTGGCGCGAGCGCGTCGCGGACCCGCTCGAGGACGTCGCCGGCGTAGAAACCCGCGGCGACACAGACGAGGACCTCGATGTCGATGTCGCGGTACGTCGGGTCGACCGGCCGCGCGTCCCTGGTGGCCAGCCGGATGCAGTCGATCTCGATGGCCAGCTCGGCCCGCTGGGCATCGGTCATCGTAACCGAGTCGACGGGGTCGACCGCGACGAAGTCGGTCGACCAGCTGCCGGTCCACCGCGTCGTGGAGTGGGCCCTGTCGACCCAGGGCAGCAGCTCGATGATCGCGCTGTAGTCCTCGGGCCGGACCGCGCGACGCGGCCGGGCGCGGTAGAAGTGCGGTGCGTTGAGCCGGACCGACCCCGCCGTCTCCTCGGTCACGGCGTTGTCGAACGGCAGCGGGTTGGTGACCGCGGTGACGAAGCCGGCCAGCTGGGGGTCCGGGGGCGGCCCGAGTGGCCACGAACGGGCGAGGGCGAAGGTGGCGACGTTGCCGTCGAGCCCGGGGTCGGTGTAGTAGCGCAGCCGGAGCAGCGTCCCGTCGGTGGGCGGCCGGCCGAGGTCCCCGAACCCGAACTTCACGGTCCAGCCAGCGTTGGTTGCGTAGTCGCGGAACGCGAAGTTCTCGGTCGGCAGCCGGTCCGTCTCGACCGTGCGCCACATGCCGGGCTCGACCGTGAAACCGAGCGAGTCGAGGTCGAGCTCGAGCAGGTCGGGGACCCACTGCCACTCCACGTCGTCGGCGAAGAGCGCGAGCACCGCGGCCGGGTCGGTCGGCAGCGGGTTCGGGAACCCGGCCGGCGTCTTCAGCTCGTGCACGGTGATCCGCGGCGCGCCCTCGGCGTCGAAGCGGAGCGATGTCGTCTCGGTCGCGTCCAGGCCGGCGCGGGCGACGACGGCGCGCTCGGTGCCGTCGGGGCCGGCGTACGGGCCCTCGCGCTCGACGAGGCGAGGCACGAGCAGCACCTTCTGCTTGACGAGCGGCGGCAGCACGCCGAGGACGGTGTCGAGGTCGCCGTCGTCCCCTGCCCGGGCGTACGCCGTCACCGGCTCGCCGGCGGTCACCGACGCGACGTTGAGCGCCACCGTCAGCCCGTCGAGCGGCAGGTCGAACGGCGTCGCCGACGTCGCGGCCCAGCCCAGCCGCAGCACCGCGGTGGGGTTCCCGCCCGTGAGGATGAGCGGGTCGACGAGCTCGTCGACCGACGTGACGGTCACCGGCCAGGCCCGCCGCGGGCGCGACGCGTCGGCCGGGTCGGAGACCAGCATCACGCGGCGACCGACGAGGAAGTCCCGCAGCGGCAGTCCGGACCCGGGGTTGGACGGGTCGGGCGGGGTGCCGCCGGCCGGGGGTGTCCCAGCGGCGAGCAGTATCTCGGTCTGGCCGGCCGCCAGACAGTCCTGCTCCGGGTCGGGGCTGTGCACGGGCAGGCTGTTCCAGAACGGGTGCACCCAGACGTCCGCGTCGACGCTGAACGGCACGACGGCCAGCGAGCGGCCGGCGGCATGCACGACCGCGTCGGCGGGGACGGTCCCGACCCCGGAGGCGGTGACGACGACCTCGCCGCCAGCCGGGTGGCCGAGTTCCGGTGAGTACTCGACCAGCCTGGCGTGCGCGAACAGGCTGGCGCGCTGCGTGGCGCTGCCGAACCGGGTCTCCGCGTCGTAGCGGTCCTGCGCGTAGGCGAGCTCGTCGCCGAGGGCCGCCACGATCTCGAGCAGCATCACGCCGGAGTCGGCGACGATCGGCTCGCGCCAGTCCGGGTGGCGCTGGGCGACGAAGTCGAGCAGGGCCCGGCGCAGGCTGCCGAAGTCGCGCGCCAGGTAGTCGACCGGGAAGTCCACGCCTTGGTCGTGCGGGCAGCCCGGGTGGTGCTCGCAGTCGATGCCGGTCTCGCAGGCCTGCTTGAAGTCGAAGACCACGCTCGAGGCGAACGGGTCGAGCTGGTTGGGTCCGCCGACGGGAGGCACGTGGGTCAGGGTCAGGCGGTACGGCTCGAAGCCGCCCGGCTCCGCCACGACGATCTCCAGGCAGATCCGCGTCAGGCTGTCGAGGGTGACGCGGTGCCAGTTCTTGCTCGTCACCGTGACGGGGGCGGAGCCGGTGCGCAGTGCCGTGATCGCCACCTGGACGTTGGTCGCGCCGTTGTTGGCGTTGGCGAGGGTGGCCGGCGTGGCCAGCACCGGTGTCACGTCGTCGGGCTCGATGAGGAAGAAGACCTGGAGCCTGGTCTGCACCGCCGGGTTGACGACCTGGACGAAGTCGACGCCGGTGAGCACGCGCGGCGTCTGCCGGCACAGCACCCCCAGCCTGCTCTCGCGGCCCGCCATCACAGCACCACGTCCTCGTCGAGCAGGCGGCGCTCGCCGCGCGCGATCGTGATGAACTCCACGCTGACGCGCAGGGTCTCCGCCTCGGCCCGCACCGTCACCTGCTCGACACGGATGAGCGTGCCCAGCCAGGTGACGAGGGCCTCGTAGACGAGCGTGCGGGTGAGCGCGGCCGAGGTGTCGTTGAGCGGGGCGAAGACCTGGCGCCGCAGGCCCGCGCCGAAGTCCGGTCGGCAGACCCGCTCCCCGCGGGCGGTGAGCAGCACCTGCCGGATGAGCTGGTGCACGTAGGCGTCGTAGTCCGGTTCCTCGGCGGCGGTGCCGCCGATGAGGGCGATCCCGAACGGGAAGCGGAGGTGTCGCACCGGAGTCGTCATGCTCAGCTACCGCTCACCTTGGAGTCGCCCTGAACCACGGACATCGGCGCGGACGAGGGCGTCGGGCTGACCGCTGTACCCGTAGAGCCCTGGAGCACGACCGGGACCTGGTTCACGAAGACGTGACTCGCGCCCATGGTCCACATCCCGGTGACCATCGGGCCGCCGAACTGGACGATGTCGAGCTGGAGCCCGAGGTACCCGGTCTGGCTCTTCACCCGCGTGTTGGCGGTGACGAACGCGGTGGCGGGCCCGCCGGCGTTGACGCCGGACGGGAGGGTGACGGTGGGAGTGGCCATGGTCGCGTCACATCACCGTGAGTGCGCCGCTCATGGCGTCGAAGCCACTGGCAGAGAGCTTGGCGGCGGCACCGTTGGCGCTCAGGCTGACCTCGGGGGCCTCGAGCGTGATGCCGTTGGAGTCGAGTGTGATCTTGGCCCCGCCGGAGGCCTCGATCTCGACTGTCCCTTGGTCGTTGTCGACCCGGATGGTGACGCCGGGGGTCTTCAGGAACATCACGCCCTCCTTGGCGTCGCCGGAGTCGATCTCGCCGTCCTTCCAGAAGCAGCCGGCCCAGATCGGCTGGTTGATCTCTCCTCCCTCGAACTCCACCCACACCGACGAGCCGGCCGCGGGCAGGGCGAAGAACCCGATGCCGTCCCCGGCGTACGGCACGGCCGGCATCGCCCAGACCTCCTGCTCCCCGAGCACCGCCGGGCACTTCACCTTCAGCCGGGCGCGGTTGGTCGAGTCGCTGGTGTCGGTCACCTCGCCGCGGTACTTGCCGAAGTACCGCTGGCTCAACGCCTGGACGACGCGGTCGAGGTCCTCGCTCACAGCAGCCCTCCCGCCGTCGCACCCAGGCCGTTGGCGCGAACCTTGAAGTCCACGTAGGTGTCGACCGCGTTGATGATGTGGGTCGCCTGCAACACCTGGTACGGGCCGGAGAACCGGTCCCCGGCGTACTGCACGTCGACGACCTGGTGCGGCTGCGGCGCGAAGCCGAGCTGCTCCAGGGTCGCCGAGCAGTCGACCTGCACGAACCACGCCGCCTCGGTCAGCAGTGCCTCCTGCGCCAGGTAATGCTCGTCGGGATCCGTAACGGGAGGCGCCAGGGCGGTCCGCTCGACGCCGTCGACCTCGACGATGTCGGCGCGCTCCTCCCCCAGCGGCGGGTCCGCCGGGTTGGTGGTCTGCTCCGCCGTCTCTCCGTTGTCGGCCGCCTGGGCGAACCCGCGGGCCGCTCCGGGCCGCTCGAAGTCCACGTGTGTGTCGAAGCGGGTGACCGAAGCGCAGGCGTCCGGCGGGGGCTGCACGCGGAGGGCGGTGTCGCTCGGCGCCTGCAGGATCGGCGGCGCCGGGAGCAGGGAGAGCCCGGGTGCAGATGTCCGCGTCGGCGAGCTGCGCACGTTGACGGTCGTGGTGACCGAGAACGAGTCCGGCGAGCCCGAGGTGTCGTAGCTGAGCCAGAGCTCCAGGTTGTTCTTGCGCGCGATGTCCTCGAGGAAGGCCAGGTCGGTGCCTCGCTGGTTGAGCGCGTTCTGGCCGTCGGAGTACTCCTTGCGCGTCTCCTCGCAGTCGGCGTCGTACCCGTAGGCCGAGATGATCCGCTCGGCAGCGGCGGAGGCCTTCCCCGTATACGTGGCCTGGACGCCGACCCGGCTCATCTCGACGCGGCGGTCCTGGCCGCGGACCTCGACCCAGGACCCGGTGCCGCCGACCATGGACGACGTGCGCAGCCGGGTGATCGGCCCGTGCACCAGGCACTCGTAGCCGCTGCCCGACCTCACGAAGATGCCGAGGACCTGGTTCGCCTGCAGCTCCGAGCGCCCGGCGACTACCGGGTTCCCCTCGCACAGGTCGTCCTCGAAGCGGACGGCGTAGATGGTGGGCTTGCTGAGCTCCTGCTCGACGCGTACTTCCACGATCCAGCGCATGACCTCCTCGTCGAGCGGGGAGAAGCCGTCGCCGGTGGTCAGGATCGCGCCGAAGCCCATCAGCCCTCCCGCACCGGGATACGGACGCGCGGCAGGTCGGCGATCGCCTCCGCGGTCATCGCGTCGTTGATCGCGGCGATCCGCCAGAATCCCGTGGGGTCGTCGAGGTAGTGGCTGGCGAGCCGGTCGAGACGCTGCCCGTCCCGCCGGCGGTGCTCGCCGAGCAGCCGCTGCGCGGGGATGCGCGCCGGGGTCACCCAGCTCACCTGGCGCCCGCGCATGTCCACGGCCTCGAGCGGGTGCGAGAACTTCAGGTAGCGGCTCTTCTCGTCGAAGACGGACACGTTCCTTCCTTTCTGTTCGCGTGGGCTAGAGGGGCAGCATCGAGACGATCGCGGCGGGCCCGCCCGCGGCGGCGGCCAGCGCGAGCGCGTCCTCCTGGAGCTTGGTGAAGCGGTACGCCGCCACGGCCACGCTGACAGCCGTGCCCTTCTTGCACTTGAAGACGTCGGGGGTGAGCACCTGCAGGGCGAGCGTCACCTTGGCCATGTGCGGGTGCAGCGACGGCAGGAACTCGGTCACCTCGATGGACAGCGACGTGATCCGGACCGGCACGATCGTCCCGGGCCCGAGCACGAACAGGGTGATGGGCACGGCCGGCCGGTCCGCCTGTTTCGCTGCCCCGCCGACCAGGGCCACGGCCGACGCGACCAGGTCGCCGACGACCCCCTCGGTGGGCTCGATGAGCTTGCGCAGGGCGGCGATCCGCGAGGCGACGCCGGTGGTCACGGCCAGCGGGTTGCCCGCCTCGAGGTCGTCGCTGGCGTCGAGCTCGAGCTCGAACCCGTAGGTCTCGTGCGGGTCGAACGGCTGCACGAGCGGGGTCTGCGAGGCCTGGTTCGCCGGGTCGGTGGCGAACGGGTTCCACGGCTCGAAGCCGCGGGTCACCTTGGCCGGGTTGTACTGGAAGGGGATCACCAGCGGCACGATGATGCCGAGGTCCTCGGCGAGCTGCACGAACGCACCGTGCATGAGGGCGGGCGACCGGGGGAAGCCGGTGTCAACCACGAGCCACCGCCTTCCTGACCGGGGCAGGGGCGTCCGGGACGGCGCTGATGAGCCGGCCTTCCTTCTGCAGCTCCAGCCGGGCCGCCTGCTCGACGTCGTCGACAGTGATGCCCGCCTCCGGGTCGGCCCGGTAGGCCGCGGTCAGGGCGGCGCCCTTGATCTGCGCGGGTGTGAGCTCGTGGGCTGCGGCGACCCGGGGCACGATCTCGCCACGGAGGCCCTTGCCCATCCCGAGCGTCGCGAGGGTCCGGTCCCAGAGCTGCTGACGCTCGGCCTGCCCCGGCTTGCGGAACTCGACGATGAACCGCAGCCGGCGGGTGAAGGCCGCATCCATGTTGTTGCGCCGGTTGCTGGAGAGCATCACGACCCCGTCGTGGTTCTCCATCAACTGGAGCAGGTGGCCGATGTCGGCGTTGCTGTGACGGTCGTTGGCCGTCTCCACCTTCACCCGCGTGGTGAAGAAGCTGTCTGCCTCCTCGAACATCAGCGCGCACTGCGCGTCCCGGGCGACCTCGAACGCCAGGGAGAGGTTCTTCGCCGTCTCGCCGATGAACTTGCTGGTGATGGCGGCCGAGTCGACCACCAGCAGGTCGAGGCCGAGCTCGTGGGCGATCACCTTGGCCGACATGGACTTGCCGAGCCCCGGCGGTCCCGAGAAGAGCGCGCTCAGCTGGGCGGTGTCGCCGAACAGTTGCCGCCGGTCGTCGTCGGCCAGCAGCATCGCGCGGCTGCGTGCCTCGTCGGCGAAGGCCCGCAGCATGGCCTCGGTCTGCTCGGCGAGGACCAGGTCCCGCCATGCGTACGACGCCTTCTCGACGCGCCCGATCTGGGCCGTGCGGGCACCGTTGCGCTGGCGCAGGAATCCCCGGAGATCCTCGGCCGTGGTGATCCGCTGGGCCGCCGCGTCGGCGAGGTCGCCGACGCGGGGCTGGCCGACGACGATCCCGATCTTGTCGGCCACGGCTGGCAGGTAGCTGCGGTAGAGCGACGCCAGCGTCTCCTCCCCCAGGAGCGGCATGGCGATGTCGAGGTCGACGATGCCGTCGACGGGAGGCAGGGACTCCCCGGGCTCCAGGGTCACTGCCTGGAGCATCGCCACCGGCAGCGCCGCCGGCCACGACGCGGGGGCGCCTCGCCAGACCAGCACCAGGTCGCCGAGCAGGGCGAGCCGCTGCAGGCGCAGGAAGGTGCTGTAGCCGGCGTCGTGGGCCACCGACTCCGGGTCGACGCAGATCGCCTGGCGCCCCAGCTGCCGGGCGATCGCCGACGCGAGGCTCGCCCGGCCGGTCCCGCGTCGGCCCACCAGCGCGATCCGGACGGGTTTCTTCTCCGCGAGGATGCCGTGGATCCGGCGCGCGTGGTCGGCCACCTGCCACTCCTCGAGCGGCTCGACCTCGGGGGCGCGGCGCAGCGGGATGGACGACGCGGAGAGGCTGCCGAAGTACCAGTCGACGACGGCGGGGTCCGCGCGGAACAGCGCCGGCTCGTCAGGAGCGAACTGCACGACGTCGACCAGCCCCCACGAGAGCAGCGGCGAACCGCCGCGGACGACCGGCGTCGGGCCGTGACCGTGCAGCAGGCGCAGCACGATCTCCCCCGGCAGGTGCCGCGCGGGCATGCCCTGCACCCGCCCGACCTCCGGGCCGAGGGATGGCTCCACGGCGACCGCCACTGCGCAGTCCACGGCGTCGAGCTCGGCCGCCGTGAGGCCGAACAGGTCGCCCAGCCGCCGGCGGTAGGCGCCCTCGGGGCCATCGAGCCGCTTGTCGACGGCAGCCAGAGCGGTCGTAACTTCGTCGGTCGCCCCCTCGTCGGTTGCCTCGTCGTCGTGTCCCGCGAGCAGCAGGCGCAAGCGCTCCACGACGAGCTCGGCCGCCGAGACGCTGCGGGCCCTGGCCCGCTTCCTGGCCGGGGGCATCTCAGGCCACCTCCAGCCAGAGCGGCTGGGAGTCCACGCCGTTGACGCTGACGCGGACGGGGTAGGTGCGACCCGTCAGGGTGGGGTCGAACAGCGGCACCGCCTCGTAGGTGTGGTCGTCGAGCACCAGGAACGACCCCGCGTCGGCAGCGGTCCCGGCGAACGCGGCCACCAGCCGGTAGACGTCTCCCGCGATCGACAGCTGCGGGGCGGCCTCGGTGGCCGTGGCGTCGTACGCCGCGTCGACGGTGACGACGACGTGGTCGTTGACATCGAGGGCGACCGTCACGACGTACGGCGCGATCGCGAACGGCTGCCGGTTGCTCTCGACGTCCACGCTCCCGGACAGGCCGCTCTCGCTCCGCGTCTCCACCGAGCGGCGCACGGCGACCGTGTGCGAGCCCGGCAGGATGTCCACCGGCTGCACACCCGCCGGGCTCGACGCCTGGGCGCTGGGGCGCACCGAGAACCGGACCTCGTTGTCGGTCACCACGATGCCCCAGCCCGGATTGTCCGCGGCCAGGAGGACGACGGCGTCCCCGGCGAGGCCCAGCCCCGACGTCGACTCGCCCCGGAGCAACACGGCGGCGTCGCGTCCGTCGCCGAGGCTCAGCCCCGGCACGGACATCGCCGTGTCCGCGTCCGCCACGGCCTTCAGGGCCACCACGGCCGGAGACCTGGCCGGGGCGAGGCCGGCGCCGCCCAGCGAGGTGGGCAGCACGAACCGGACCATCGATCGAGTGGTGCGCAGCGTCGGCCGCCCGCGCGGCAGCACCGACAGCATCACCTGGCTGGTCACGCCCGGCGTCGTGCTCGGCTCCTCGGGCGGGAGCAGGAGGGTGCTGACCTCGTAGTAGGCCGAGAGCCGGGCGGTGCGGACCTGGTCCGTCGCCCAGAAGCTGATCGCTTCCTCTGGGGTCACGGGGCGCAGCACGATCTGGACCTTCTGGTCGCCGATCCTGGGGAAGACCTGCACCGGGCCGATCACGAGCTGGTCGTCGATCACCGGGTTGTCATGCAGCGCCTTCATCGCCCAGCCCATCAGGGTCTGCTGGCCCGAGCTGTCCTCGACGGTGTCGATCATGGCGTGCGCCGTCAGGACGTAGTACAGCTTGAGCGCCAACGGCCGGGTCGCCACCGGGACCGGACCAACGGGCCCGCCGCGGACGAGATCGTTGCCGCCGTCCATGTCCTGCGCGACGTGGTAGAGGTAGACGTTGAGGCGCGTGTCCCCGGCCTCCTCCGCCTTCTCCGGGGGAAGTGTGGAGACGGTGACGTTGGTGCCGCCGAGCAGCCGCTCGACGGTCAGCTCGACGAGTCGCGCGATGGCGTCGGTGACCTCGTTGAGGTTCGGTGAGGGCACGGCGTCACCTCAACCGCAGGCCGTAGAGCGTGGTCGACGGGGCGGAGCGCTCGAGCGGTCCGATCACCGACATCGCCTCGGCGGTGCTCGGCCGCGTCGCCGGGGCGCTCGTCTCGGCAGCTGAGCCGGGCTCACGCTCGCGTGTCGGCCTCGCACTCGGGGTGTCGGCTGACATCTCCTCGCGGACGAGACGGCGCACCTGCGCAGCGAGGTCGGCGGCACGCGGCGCCGCCGGTGGCGGCAGCTGCTCGGCGGCGGGCGCCGGCGCGGGGTGGAGCAGGACGGGTACGGCGGCCGGCGCGCGCCGCGGGGTTACGGCCGCCGGTGCGGCAGCCACCTCCGGCGCGGCCGGCCCAGAGTCCGGTCGGCTCGTGACCGGTGGCTCGGCGAGGCGTTCGGGCCGCGCCCGCACCGGTGCCGGGTCCGCCGCCTCGCGAACCAGCGGTAGGGGCTGGACGGTCTCCGGGCCGGGCCCCGAAGTGCGAGTCGGCCGGTCCTGCTCGGCCGGGGGCGGCTGCGCGTGTGCGACGGGCGGCACGTCGGCGAGATGGGGGCGGGGCTCGACCGGCGGCGACGGGTTCGTGGACGCTTCCGGGTCGACATCGGGCCGGGATCGCGGGTCGACGCGCTCCTCGGTGTCCGGTTCGGGGGTCTTCGGGGGTACGGGCCGGGGCGGCACGACCCGGACCAGAGTCTCGTCACGGACCACCGCCTCCCGGCGCAGGGGGCGGGGTACTGCCAGCCCCTCCGGCTCGGGTTCGGGACCGGGTTGGGGCTCCGGCCCACCCGGCAGGCCCAGGAGGAACGAGGTGGCGTAGGCCGTCGTGGCCAGACGCTGGTCCACGGCGAGCAACGGCGATGAGGAGCGCTGGGCCGGGCGCGCGTCGACGGCCGCCGACGTCGCACCGGCGGCGTCGTACAGGCGCTGGAGGTAGGCGCTCACCCCGCGCTCCGCAGCCCGGTCGCGGTGCGCTCACCCAGGATCAGGCCGGCGTAGGCGCGCCGGTCGCCGCGCGTCAGCGCCATGATCGTGTCGTGGCCCCAGCCGTAGCGGGACGCGATCAGGTGGGTCTCGCGGATCAGCAGCGGCCGCTCCGCGGCGAGGCTCTCCAGCGTGTAACGGACGATGTCGAAGCGAAGGAGCTCGACCTCGTCGCACTCCGCGCACCGGGTCTCCAGGTCGAGGGTGAGCAGCGGTGCCGCCTCGTCGAGCACCGCCTCGACCCGGTCGCGCGACAGCGTTCCCCCGCTGGGTGTCCCGCCGAGGGCCTCGGCCAGCGCGTCGGGGTCGCCGTGCTCGGCGATGTCACCGACCGTCGGCGGCCGGACCCGGGCCCCGTCCTCCAGCGTGAAGGTCCCACCCTCGATGACGCGCAGGCCCGTGGCTGCCGCGGCGACGTCCTGCGCCTGCAGCACCGCAGCGAGCTCGAAGCCGAACGCGTACTCCTCACCGCAGGCCACGCAGTGCGCCTGCGAGTCGACCCGCCTCCCGAGCTCTCGCTGGAACAACGCCGCGAACACGCGGTCGCGCCAGACGCAGAGCAGCCCCGCAACGTCCACCGGGGCTCCCGACGGCTCGGTCAGCACGCTGCCCAGCAGGCGCGGCACCGCCTCCGGGTCGTCGGGGTCCACCAGGAGCTCCGCATGACCGTCGAGCTCCTGGAGCAGGAACCGCCGCTCGCCGAGCGTGGGGAGTGACAGCAGCAGGCGTTGCATGCGGCGTCCGTCAGGTCTCGGGGGTCTCGACTACGGCGAGGTCGCGTGCGAAGCCCTCGTTCTGCAGCACGATGCTCTCGAAGGCGATCGCGTTCGCGTTGGCGTCGAGCTCCGGCAGGGCAGTGAACTCGCTGACCCAGCAACGGAAGGCGTTCCAGGCGCGGACCTTCACTCCCTGCAGGTTGTAAAGCTCGATCGTGATGTCTCGGCGGAAGTTCTTCAGCGACACCAGCCCCGGACCCTCGGGCGAGTACGCGAGGTTGGCCCACTCCTCGAAGGCCGGGTCGTGACTGACGCCCCGCTCGATGGTGATCGGCTCGAACGTGGTGAGCCCCGGTGACTTGCGCTTGGTCGAGAGATCTCCGCCGTCGCGGTGCTCGACGACCTCAATCGTCTGCTTTAGACCGCTCACCTTGCTGGCGCCCGCCACGACGTCGCTGCCGAAGACGACGAGGAAGCGGAAGTTGCCGTACGGGTCGATCCGGGTCGAGTTCACCGAGAACATGGCCATGGTCTGTCTCCTCCTGTCCTCAGGCCTGGACCTGGCCGGCGAGCTGGGTCACGACTAGGTGCACGAACTCCGCCGGCTTGTTGGGCGCGAACCCGACAAGCACGTTGACGATGCCGAGGTTGATATCGTCGGGGGTCGTCGTGGTGCTGTCGCACAGGACGTAGTACGCCTCGCTCTTGGTGCTGCTGGCGAAGGCGCCCTGGAGCATCAGCCCGTTCATGAAAGCACCGGCGGCCAGGCGGATGCTGGCCCACAGAGGTTCGGCGTTACCGCGGAAGACGGCGAAGCGCAAGCCCCGGTAGAGGCTGTTCTCGATGAAGAGCATCGTCCGGCGGACGTTGACATACTTGTCGTCGACGTTCCCGGTGTCGTCGGCGCCCACCATCGTCCGGGCCCCCCACGACGTGATGCCCGACGGGAACACCCGGATGGCGTTGAGGGCCTTGGGGTTGATGCGCCCGTTCTCGGCGTCGCTCATCGGCACCTCGACGCCGAGGACTCCGGTAAGCGTGGCCTCGAGACCGGCCGGCGCCTTCCACGTGCCGAAGCGGGTGTCGGTCCGGGCGAACAGCCCCGCCACCGAGCCCGACGGGTCGACACTGACGCCCTGCGGCGACGTCGGGCTCGGCACCGTCACCCGCGGCCAGAAGATGACGGAGTTCCGGGTGTCCACGCCGAGCTTGATGGCGCTCGCCCCGGCGTCTGCCTGGTTGATGGTCTTCCAGTCGGCCGGGTCGACGAACAGGATCGCGCGCTGCTGCGCGCAGAAGCTGCTCGCCGCCCCCCAGATCGCCTTGCGGTCGGCGTCGGTCTGAGCCACCGCCCGCGGGAGGACCATCAGGTTGAAGATCTCGACGTTGCTCTCGATCGTGGCGAAGGCCGCCTGGTAGTCGACGAGCAACGGCTTGGTGCCGTCGAGACCGGCCAGGTCTCCCGACTGCTGCCCGCCGGCAGCGGCTGTCCCGAGCGTGTACGCCGCAAGATTGTCCGAGGTCGTGCGGGCGAAGTAGCCGCCGCCCGCGCCGAGATCGCTCGGTGCAGTGGTGACCTCCACGTCGAGGGACGTGGCGGGGGCGAGGTTGCTCGCGGGTCGCAGCACCAGCCGCAAGCCCTGGCGCTGGGCCGTCCAGCGCCCGGGCGTGGTGGCGTTCACGGCCGCCTCGATGCCGCCGCTGATGGCGTCCAGGCCCGCCCGGAGAACCTCCATCGAGCCGAGCGTGGTCGCAGGGAGGGGCGCCACGACCGCGGCGTGCGCGATCGGGTTCGCGGCGGTGCCCCCGATGGCGATTGGCCCGGTGTAGGGCGAGAACGACGACCCGGGGTCGACCAGGGATGTCAGCGAGGTGACCTGGTTGCGCGGGAGCACCGCCAGGGCAAGTAACCTGTCCAGCCACCCGGAGGTGGGCCGGTTGTTCGTGGTGCCCAGCCGAGCGACGACGCCGGACGGGGCTGGCCGCAGCCGCGAGTACGCGTCGAGCTCGACTCCTCCGTTGGCTCCGCCGAGCATTAGGACCGAGGCGAGGTCATTTGTCGCCGCCGACGTGACAAGCACCGCCCCCTCGTTCGACCGGATCTCCAGGACCTGGCCCAGAGCCCCCGGTCCAGCCGTCGTCACGACGGTCAGCGAGCCGGCGGGTAGAGGTCCTTGTGCCTGGTAGGCGTTGAGGATCGCGGTCTCCATCTGTGTGTGGGGGTTGGCGTTGGTGAGCCCGGTCAGGGAGACCACCGCGGTCACCGGTGGCCGCCCGTCGACGCTGATCCGGAAGCTGTTGTGGGTAGCGTCGATGACCGACCGGACATCGGTCAGCGCGTCCGCGTTGGCGGTCCGTAGGAACAGCCCGCCCACGGAGACCCCGCCAGTGTTCGCGGCCGCGGGCGCCGCCGTGAGGTCCTCGACGCGGATCAGCGTGCTCGTGCCGTCAACGACCGTCTCGACGTACCTCGCGTGGTCCGGGTCCATCGACAGGTTGGCGTAGGCTTCGGAGCCGGTCCGCCCAAAGGTGCCGTCAGCGTTCATGACGCTGCGGTACGCCGTGACGTTGAACGTGAGCTCGGGCGTTGCCGTCGCGTAGTCCACCTCCACCCGGATCTGGTCCCCGGCCATGCCGGCGTCGCGTGCGAAGATCCGCAGCACGTCCGCCCCGGTCTCGTTCCGCACCCGAATCTCGGACTGCCTCTCGCCCTGAGCGATGCGCATGACGTAGCAGTCCCCGCCGCCGTTGAAGAAGAACTGCTTGACCTGGTCGGCCATCTCGCCGCCGGAGGTCTCGCCGAAGGTGCGGACGTAGCTCGCCAGGCTCTGGATCCTGGTGGGCGTGTCGAACGGGCCGATGTTGGCCATGCCGACGAACAGCCCGACCGACGTGGCAGCGGCTGGCACGGCCTGTGCGCCCGAAGGCCGCTCGGTGACGTAGACGCCGGGATACGTAAAGGTCGAAGGCACCATGGCTACTCCTCAGGCGGCACAGGTTGTCGGCGCTTCTGTCGTACGAAGCAGCCACGACCTTGGATAGACCGCCGGGCGTCACCGGGGCGTCACGAATCCGTCGAACCAGGTCTCGACGTGGAGCCGCTTAGTTGCGGCGGCACGTCGTCCGCGTGCGACGGAACTACGTCGAGCTCCTCAAGCAGCCAACGCGGTTCGAGAAGGACCCCTAGGGTGACGCTGGTAAACGCACCCTGACCACCCCCCTTCACGTCATGACCGTCTTGGAACATCACACGGAGGAGTTCGCGGGAACCGACTACTTCTTCGTGGATCGCTACCGGGGCGAGGGTGCGGAGCAACGCGGTCTACCAGGCCCCTCTGTCGCGAGCAAACGCGTCGAGCAGGAAACCTGAGCATGCACCCGCGCGACTACGTTCGCGCACGAAAGAAGGCCGGCGTCGACATCTCCTCAAACCAGGCATGTCCAGTCGAATTTTGTCGACCGCGCGCAGTCCCGATAGCGGAACGATCACCGGGGCAAGCGATCATTCCGCTGATACGGCCGAACCACCGCCCGGCTTGCGCAGGTTCGTATCCGCGTCGAGCCGGCCAGAGAACCTGCGATTTCGACGCCTCGCGAGCTGAGGGTGCGGTCGGTTGGGTCG
>JAENVS010000004.1 GCA_016650445.1 Frankiaceae bacterium
CCTCACGCGGCGTCGCTGCGTCAGGCTTTCGCCCATTGCGCAATATTCCCCACTGCTGCCTCCCGTAGGAGTCTGGGCCGTGTCTCAGTCCCAGTGTGGCCGGTCGCCCTCTCAGGCCGGCTACCCGTCGTCGCCTTGGTGGGCCATTACCCCACCAACAAGCTGATAGGCCGCGGGCCCATCCTCAGCCGAAAAACTTTCCACTTCCCGAGATGCCGCAGGAAGTCGTATCCGGTATTAGCCCCGGTTTCCCGGAGTTATCCCAGAGCTGAGGGCAGGTTGCCCACGTGTTACTCACCCGTTCGCCGCTGATCCCCGGAGCAAGCTCCGGTTCACCGCTCGACTTGCATGTGTTAAGCACGCCGCCAGCGTTCGTCCTGAGCCAGGATCAAACTCTCCAATAAGGTTCAACGCCCGGTCTGGCGAACCAGTCCGGACAAGAGAGTCGCTGCGCCCCTGAAGGCGACAGCAAGTTGTCCCGGCGAGCAGACGTAACTAGCAATTTGTCTGTTCACCAAAGAAATTCGAAACGCGCGACGTCGTACAGCTCCGGATGGAGCCGCCGGTGCGCCTCGCGAGACGAGGTAATTGGCACTGACTTTCAGCACGCTGTTGAGTTCTCAAGGATCTGGCGCTCACCGGTCCGGGTCTCTCGACCGTTCTCGGGGCAACTCGCCGAGCCTACCTGCCTTGCTGGTGCGGGTCAAACCTCGCGGCCGGCCCGAACCTCCGCCCGCAGCGGACGCGCAGCAGCGCGTTGGCACCGGCTCGCGCCGGGACCTGCGGGGGTCCCGCGGACCGTCCGCCAGCGGCTCGTCAGCTGGTGTCCGGTGCTCCGTGGGCTAGGAGAAGGTACGAGGCGTACGGGCGCGAGTCAAACGAGATCAGGCGGCGTCAGCGTGGCGTGCATCACGCGTGTCGCTGCGGCGGTCAACGGGACCGTTCGACGACCGCCACGGAGCGCTTGCCACGGCGCAGGACGAGGAAACGCCCGTGCAGCCAGTCGGCATCGGTCGCGGCCGCGCCCTCGTCGGCGATCTTCGCGTTGTTGAGGTAGGCACCGCCCTCGCGCACGGCCCGGCGGGCCTCCGACTTGGAGATCGCCAACGCCTCGGCGAGCAGGTCGACCAGCGGCGGCGGCTCCCCGGTGACGGACACCGACGGGGCTTCGGCGAGCGCCGCCGTGAGCGTGGGCTCGTCCAGCTCCTCCAGGGCGCCACTGCCGAACAACGCCGCGCTGGCAGCCTGCACCCGCGCGAGCTCGTCGCGCCCGTGAACCAGCGCGGTCAGCTCCTCGGCCAGCGCCCGCTGGCCGGCCCGCGCCTGGGGCCGCTCGGCGGTGGCAACGATCAGCTCTTCGATCTCCGGGCGTGCGCGGAAGCTGAGCACCTTGAGATAACCAGGGATGTCGCGGTCGTCGGTGTTGAGCCAGAACTGGAAGAACGCGTACGGCGACGTCATCGCCGGGTCGAGCCAGAGTGCCCCGCCTTCGGTCTTGCCGAACTTCGTGCCGTCCGCCTTCGTGAGCAGCGGGGTGGCGAACGCGTGCACCGAGGCGCCGTCGGCGCGGCGGATCAGCTCGGCGCCCGCGGTCAGGTTGCCCCACTGGTCGCTGCCGCCGGTCTGCAACACGCAGCCGTGCCGGCGGTGCAGCTCGAGGAAGTCGTGGCCCTGCAGGATCTGGTAGCTGAACTCCGTGAAGCTGATGCCGGCTTCGGACTCGAGCCGGGCGGCGACGGCCTCCTTGGCCAGCATCCGGTTGACCCGGAAGTGCTTGCCGATGTCGCGAAGGAACTCGATGGCCGACAGCGGGGCGGTCCAGTCGAGGTTGTTCACGACGACGGCCGCGTTGGCACCCTCGAAGTCCAGGAACGGCTGGATCTGGCGACGGATCTTCTCGACCCAGCCGGCGACGACGTCCATGTCGTTGAGCTGCCGTTCCGAGGTCGGCTTCGGGTCGCCGATCAGGCCGGTGGCTCCCCCGACCAGCGCGAGCGGGCGGTGCCCGCCCAGTTGGAGGCGGCGCAGCGTGAGCAGCTGGACAAGGTGCCCGTGGTGCAGGGACGGCGCGGTCGGGTCGAAGCCGCAGTAGTAGGTGATCGGTCCGGCGGCGAGGGCGTCGCGGAGCGCGCCGAGGTCGGTGCTGTGCGCGATGAGGTCTCGCCACAGCAGGTCGTCGAGGACCGCGGTCAGGTCAGGGCTGCTCACGGCGACGATCCTTCCGCACCGGTCCAACGGGTTGCGGGCGGCTAGGACGCGGCGAGTGCGGGGGCTTCGAGGACCTCGCCGGCGCGGTCGTCGTAGCGGCCGCGGGCGATGTCGGCGACGAGGCGGGCGGTGGCGCCGACATCGTCCCACGGCACGTCGTCGCGGGTCGTCCAGACGGGCATGCCCAGCGTCATCTCCGTCTTCACCAGGCCGGGCAGCACGTCGAGCACGACGACCCCCGTGCCAGCGAGCGGCCCCACGAGTGACTGGGTCAGCGCGGACAGCGCTCGCTTCGACACCGCGTATCCGGTGTAGGTGCCGGTCGCGGTAGCGGCCCTGGCCCGGCTCGTGAGGTTGACGACGTGACCGTGCCCCCGCTGCACCATCGGCGGGAGCAGGGCGCGCGTCATGAGGAGCGGTCCGCGCAGGTTGGTCTCGACGACGCGCCACATCTCCTCGGCGTCGCCCTCCCAGAACGGCACCTCCCGAGACTCGATCGTGGCCGCGTTGTTCACCAGCAGGTCCACCGTGCCGAGCTGCTGCTCCGCGTGCTGCACGACGCGCGCCACGGCGTCGGCGTCGGTCACGTCGACGGCCGCGGGCAGCACCTTCACGCCGCACGCGGCGATGAGCTCGTCAGCAAGGTCGCGCACCTGGCTCCCTGTGCGCGCGAGCAGCAGCAGCGACATGCCCTCGGCGGCGAGGGACCGGGCGATCTCACGACCGATCCCGCGGCCGGCGCCGGTCACGACACCGACCCGGCCCTCGAGGTCACGGCTGTGTTCCGGGGTCATGGCGCGACGGTACGACGACGCCGCGCGACCGCGGGTCGGTAGACCGAGACAGTCGGCTCGCCGTCGACCCAGAACCGCCATGGGGTGGCAGCCCCCGCTCCCCCGATACCGACCCGCGGCCCGGTGCGAACACAGGAGGGGTCGACGCGCGTGCCCTGGACCAGCCGCAGCGGTGATGCAGGGTCGAGCAGATCGACACCGCCGTACGTGCCGTCGATGCCGAGCGCCTTGGTGAGGCGCGCCGGCCCCCGGGCCAGGTCGCGGTCACTGGAGCGCGGGCGGCGGGACCGCGCGGCGTCGTGGCCGTCGATCACCTCGCCGGCGCGCAGGAGCACGGCCGACGCGACGCCGTCCGGCCCGCAGACGACGTTCAGACACCAGTGCATCCCATAGGTGAAGTACACGTAGGCGCGGCCAGGCGCTCCGAACATCACCTCGGTGCGAGGCGTGCGACCGCGAAAGGCATGCGACCCCGGATCGCTCTCGCCGGCGTAGGCCTCCACCTCGCTGAGCCGGACGGCGACGTCGTTGGCATGCAGCACGGCACCCAGCAGCGTCGGTGCGACCTCGGCCGCCGGGCCGTCGAGGATCACGTCGTGGGCGCGTCCGCCCAGGCGCGGTGCGCCTGCACCTCGACGCGCAGGGTCGCGAGCTGCTCCGCGACCCGGTCGGGAGCTGTGCCGCCATGGCCCTGCCGGGAGGCGATGGCGCCTCGCACATCGAGGACGGAGCGGATGTCGGGGGTGAGGTGGGGCGACACGTGCGCGAGCTCGTCGTCGCTGACCTCATGAAGCTCGCGACCGTTGACGGTGCACCACACGACGAGGTGTCCCACGGCTTCGTGCGCGTCGCGGAAAGGCACACCGTTCTTCACGAGGTGCTCGGCGACATCGGTAGCGAGCGCGAACCCCTTGGGCGCGGCCGCCTCGAGCACATCCGCGTGGATCGTCATCGTCTGCGTCATGCCGGCCAGTGCAGGCAGCACGAGAAGCAGGGTCTCGACCGCGTCGAAGGTGGGCTCCTGCGACTCCTGCATGTCGCGGTCGTAGGTGAGCGGCAGTCCCTTGAGCATCGCGAGCTGACCGGTGACGTGGCCGATGAGACGACCCGCCTTGCCGCGCGCCAGCTCGGCGATGTCGGGGTTCTTCTTCTGCGGCATGATCGACGACCCGGTCGAGAACGCGTCGTCGAGGGTCACCCAGCCGAACTCCGATGTGTTCCAGAGGACCACCTCTTCGCCGTAGCGCGAGAGGTGGACGCCGAGCAGCGCGGCGACGAAGAGGAACTCGACGACGAAGTCGCGGTCCGAGACCGCATCCATGGAGTTCGGCGCCGCCGAGCCGAACCCGAGCTCCTCCGCGGTGCTGATGGGGTCGACCGGCAGCGAGCTGCCGGCCAGGGCGCCGGAGCCCAGTGGTGACACCGACGCGCGCAGGTCCCAGTCACGGATGCGATGCACGTCGCGCGCGAAGGCCTGCACGTGCGCGAGCAGCTGATGCGCGAACAGCACCGGCTGCGCGTGCTGCAGGTGCGTCATGCCGGGGGCGGGCGTGTCGAGATGACGCTCCGCCTGGCCGAGCAACGCCTCCTCGAGCGAGGCGAGCCGGCGAACGACCTCCCGTGCGTGGTCACGGAGGTAGAGCCGGAGGTCGGTCGCGACCTGGTCGTTGCGCGACCTGCCGGCGCGAAGCTTGCCGCCCAAGGCCCCGAGCTTCTCGAGCAGGCCGCGCTCGAGCGCGGTGTGCACGTCCTCGTCCTCGACGCGCGGGCGGAATCCACCGCTCACGACCTCGGCACTGAGCTCGTCCAGCGCGCCGAGCATCCTGCGCAGCTCGTCGTCGTCGAGCAGTCGAGCCCGGTGCAGCACCCGGGCGTGGGCCTTGGAGGCGAGCAGGTCGTACGGCGCGAGCCGCCAGTCGAAGTGCACGCTGACCGACAGCCGCGCGAGCGCCTCGTCGGGTCCGCCCTCGAACCGCCCGCCCCAGAGACTGGTGCGTTCGGTCATACGGTCAGGTCGCCGAGACGCTGGTCGCGCCGGGCCGCGATCTTGCTGGGCATCCCCCACAGCTCGACGAAGCCCTTGGCCAGCGACTGGTCGAACGTGTCGCCCTCGTCGTACGTGGCGAGGGAGAAGTCGTAGAGCGAGGCGTCGCTGCGCCGGCCGCTGACGGTGCAGGTGCCGGCGTGCAACGTGAGCCGGATGTCACCGGAGACGTTGCGCGACGCGCTCTCGACGAAAGCGTCGAGAGCGCGCTTCAGCGGCGAGAACCACAAGCCGTCGTAGACGAGCTCGGCCCACCGCTGGTCGACGGCACGCTTGAAGCGCGCGAGGTCGCGCTCGACGGTGAGGCTCTCGAGCTCCTGGTGCGCGGTGATCAGCACGTGCGCGCCCGGCACCTCGTAGACCTCGCGGCTCTTGATGCCGACGAGCCGGTCCTCGACCATGTCGAGCCGACCGACGCCCTGTGCGCCGGCGCGGGCGTTCAGCTCGGTGATCGCTTCGAGAACGGTCACCTTCTTGCCGTCGATGGCGATCGGTACGCCGTGCTCGAAGCTCAGCACCAGCTCGTCCGGGCCCGCGCTCTTGGCGGGATCGGACGTGTAGTCGTAGACGTCCTCGATCGGCCCGTTCCACGGGTCCTCGAGGAATCCGGTCTCGACCGCGCGACCCCAGACGTTCTGGTCGATCGAGTAGGGCGACTTCTTGTTGACGTCGATCGGCAGGTTCTTGGACTCGGCGAAGGCGATCGCCTTGTCGCGCGTCATGCCCGAGTCGCGCACCGGCGCGGACACCTTGAGGTCGGGGGCGAGAGCGCCGATGCCGACCTCGAAGCGGACCTGGTCGTTGCCCTTGCCGGTGCACCCGTGCGCGATCGTGGACGCACCGTGGTCGCGGGCGGCCTGCACCATGTGCTTGACGATGAGCGGCCGCGAGAGCGCGGACACCAGCGGGTAGCGCCCCATGTAGAGGGCGTTGGCCTTCAGCGCGGGCAGGCAGTACTCGTCGGCGTACTCGTCACGGGCGTCGACGACCACGGCCTCGACGGCACCGCAGTCGAGGGCGCGCTGGCGGATGACCTCGAGGTCCTCGCCGCCCTGGCCGACGTCGGCGGCGACGGCGACGACCTCCATCCCCGTCTCCTCGGCGATCCAGCCGATGGCCACGGATGTGTCGAGCCCTCCCGAGTAGGCGAGGACGACGCGGTCAGTCACTGGAAATCTCCTTGGTGTCGACCCTCGGCGAGGCGCAGCAGGCGCGCCGCGAGGGCATCGGCAGGACCGGCTTTTGCCGGCGGCTGCCTGGTGATGAGCAGGACGGTGTCGTCGCCGGCGACGGTGCCCGCGACCTCCGGCAGCCCGGCGCGGTCGAGTGCCGACCCGAGCAGCTGGGCGCCGCCTGGTGGCGTGCGCAGGACCACCAGGCCACCGGTCGCCTCGGCACCGATGAGGAGCTCCTCGAGGAGCCGGGCAAGGCGGGCGTCGACGGCCTCGGGTGTCCCCTTGCGCGGCTGCCCCTCCGGCGGGACGGCGTAGGTCATGCCCGCAGCCGTGCGGGCTTTCACGGCACCGAGCTCGTCGAGATCACGCGACAGGGTGGCCTGGGTCACCTCGACGCCGGACGCGGCGAGCAGGCGGCCGAGCTCGGTCTGGCTCGAGACCGGACTGGCTTCGAGCAGCTCGACGATCCGGGCCAGCCGCGCCGCCTTGGTGACGGGGACGAGCGGGACGACGGCGCGAGGAGTACGGCGGGGGGAGGACACAGCTCAGCCCTGCTCCAGCAACCAGGTGAGCAGGGCCTTCTGCGCGTGCAACCGGTTCTCGGCCTCGTCCCACACTGCGGACTGCGGACCGTCGATGACGGCCGCGGCGATCTCGTCGCCGCGGTGCGCGGGCAGGCAGTGCAGGACGACGGCGTCGGATGCGGCAGCCGAGAGAGCTGCTTCGTCGAGTGCGTAGGGACCGAGGTCGCGTCGCCGCTCGGCCTCTCCTGCCATGCCCATGGACACCCAGACGTCGGTGCACAGGACGTCTGCCCCGGCGGCCGCCGCGGCGGCGTCGGTCGTCACGACGATCTCGGTGCCGTAGGTCTTCGCACGGCGTACGACGTCTGCATCGGGGTGGTAGCCCTCGGGCGCGCCGATCCGGACGTTCATGCCGGCGATCGCCCCACCCAGGAGGTAGGAGTGCGCCATGTTGTTGGCGCCGTCGCCGAGGTAGGTGAGGGTGAGTCCCTCGGTGCGGCCCTTGCGCTCGCGGACGGTCTGCAGGTCGGCGAGGACCTGGCACGGGTGGTAGCCGTCGGTCAGTGCGTTGACGACGGGGACGCTGCTCGCCGCCGCGAGGTCACGGATGCGGTCGTCACCGAAGGTGCGGATGACGATGGCGGTGACGTAACGCGACAGGACCCGCGCGGTGTCCTCGATGGTCTCGCCGCGGCCGAGCTGGGTCGTGTTGGCGTCGATGATGACGGGGTGCGCGCCGAGCTCGGCAATGCCCACCTCGAACGACAGCCGGGTGCGCGTGCTGGGCTTCTCGAACACGACGGCGATTGCCTGCCCCGCGAGCGGGGTCGGGCCGCCGAAGCGCTTCGCCTTGAGCTCGGCGGCCAGGTCGAGGACCTGGACCTGCTCCGCCGGGGTCAGGTCGTCGTCGGCCAGGAAGTGGCGCGTCATTCCTGGATCGGTCCCCCTGTCACGTCGCCCACCCGCGCGAGCAGCTCGGCCACGGCGAACGGCTTGACGAAGACGTTGTCGTCACCGAGGAGGGCACGCATCCCCGGCACGGCGTCGATCTTGCCCGTGACGACGATGACCGGGATGTCCGCGAGCTCGGGGTCGTCCCGCAGCTCCTCCAGGACCCGGACGCCACCGAGGTCCGGCATCATCAGGTCGAGCAGGACGAGCTGCGGCTTGGCTGCAGTGACCTTCACGAGGCCGGCCAGGCCGTCGGATGCCGTGGCCACCTCATAGCCCTCTGCGGACAGCAGGGTGTGCAGCAGACCCCGGACACTGGGGTCGTCCTCGACGACGAGGACTTGGGTGGCGCTCACGGACAGGCTCCGATCGACAGATCTCTGCGGCGGGTCATGACGCGCCGACCCTAGCCGCGTCGAGCACGCCGGGCAGTGCAGCGACGAACGCGTCGAGCTGCTCTTCTCGTACGACGAGCGGTGGGGCCAGCCGCAGCACGTCCGGCGCCGGGGCGTTGACGAGGAATCCGGCGTCACGCGCGGCCTGCTCGGCCGCTCCGGCGACGGGCTCGTTCAGGACGATCGCGCGCCACAGGCCCACTCCCCTGACGCCGGCCACCAAGGGGTGGCCGAGGCCGAGGATCCCGTCCGCGAGGGCGTCACCCAGCTTGGTCGCGGCGTCGAGCAGTCCGTCCCGTTCGACCGTTTCCAGCACGGCGAGCGCGGCCGCGCAGACCACGGGGTTGCCGCCGAAAGTCGTGCCGTGATCGCCCTTCTGCAGGGCCGTCGCTGCGCTCCCGCGCGCCAGGACGGCTCCGATCGGGAGACCGCCGCCGAGGCCCTTGGCCAGGGTCACGACGTCGGCGTTCACCGACGGAGCGAGCACCGAGCTGGACAGCCACGCGCCGGCTCGCCCGATGCCACCCTGGACCTCGTCGAGGTGGAGCAGTGCGCCCTGCTCGTCACAGATCGCCCGCGCCGCTTCGAGAAAGCCGTCCGGTGGCACGACGACGCCGGCCTCCCCCAGTACGGGTTCGAGGATGACGCTCGCCGTGGTCCCTGAAACAGCCGCGCGAAGCGCGTCGCCATCGCCGAACGGGACGAACGTGACGGGACCGGGCAGCGGCTCGAACGGGGAGCGCTTGGCCGGCTGGCCCGTGACGGCGAGCGCGCCCATCGTGCGTCCGTGGAACGCGTTGTCGCAGGCGACCCACCCGCCGCCTGGCCGGTGCCTGCGCGCCAGCTTGAGCGCGGCCTCGTTGGCCTCGGCGCCGGAGTTCGTGAACAGCACCTTGTCGAACCCGGTCAGCTCCTTGAGCCGCTCGGCGAGCAGCACCACCGGTTCGCTGACCGCCAGGTTGCTCACGTGCCCGAGGGTCGAGAGCTGGCGGTCGACCGCCTCCCGGATCGCGGGGTGCGCGTGCCCGAGCACGTTGACGGCCAGTCCGGCGAACAGGTCGACGTACTCCTTGCCGTCGACGTCCCACACCGTCGCACCCTCGCCCCGGGCGAGGACCACCGGCGGTGTGCCGTAGTTGCCCATGAGCGCCGCGTCCCAGCGCGCCTGCCATTGCGCGGTCGTCATGTCGCCTCACTCACTTCGGGACCACCATCGTGCCGACGCCCTCGTCGGTGAACAGCTCGAGCAGCAAGGAATGCGGCACGCGGCCGTCGAGGACGTGCGCCCGCGGCACGCCGCCACGGACAGCCCGCAGGCAGGCTTCCATCTTGGGGACCATCCCGGTCGTGAGTCCCGGGAGCAGCTCCTCGAGCTCGTCGGCGGTCAGCGAGCTGATGACCTCGTCCGACGAGGGCCAGTCGGCGTACAAGCCCTCGACGTCGGTGAGGACGACCAGCTTCTCCGCCTGCAGGGCGACGGCGACGGCCGCGGCAGCCGTGTCGGCGTTGACGTTGAAGATCTCACCGTTCTCGCCCCGGGCGACGGTGGCCACGACGGGCACCTTGCCCTCGTCGAGCAGCGCGTTGAGGATCGCCGGCTGCACGTCGACGACCTCGCCGACCAGTCCGACATCGATCCGCTCGCCGTCGACGACGACGTCGCGGCGCTCGGCTGTGAACAGGTGGGCGTCCTCCCCCGACAGGCCGACCGCGAACGGCCCGTGGGCGTTGAGCGTGCCCACGACATCGCTGTTGACCTGACCTACCAGGACCATGCGAACGACCTGCATCGTCTCGGGCGTCGTCACCCGGTAGCCGCCGCGGAACTCGCTCGGTACGCCGAGCCGGTCGAGGTGGGCGGTGATCTGCGGACCGCCGCCATGCACGACCACGACGCGAACCCCGGCGTACCGCAGGAAGACGACGTCCTCGGCGAAGGCGGCCTGCAGCTCCGGGCTGGTCATCGCGTGGCCGCCGTACTTCACGACGACGGTCCGGCCGGAGAAGGACTTCAGCCAGGGCAGTGCCTCGACAAGCGCGGCAGCCTTCGGCAGTGCGATGTGCCCGCGGGCGGTGGCGGACGTCATGTCGAGTAGGCCGAGTTCTCGTGCACGTAGTCCGCGGTCAGGTCGTTGGTCCAGACGGTCACGGTCTCGCCGCCGGCGTGCAGGTCGACGGTGATGCGGACCTCGCGGCCGGTGAGGTCGACGAGGTCACGGTCATCACCGGCGCACCCGGAGCGGCACACCATCACGCCGTTCATGGACACGTCGAGCAGGTTGGGATCGAACGCCGCCGACGTGGTGCCGACGGCGGCAAGTACGCGGCCCCAGTTGGGGTCGTTGCCGTGCAGGGCGCACTTGAGCAGGTTGTTGCGCGCGACGCTGCGGGCCACCTCGAGCGCGTCGTCCTCGCTGGCCGCGTTGACGACCTCGACGGCGACGTCCTTGCTCGCTCCCTCGGCGTCGGCGATGAGCTGGCGCGCGAGGTCGGCGCAGACGGCGGTTACGGCGGCCGTCAGGTCCGCCGCCGACGGCTCGACACCCGAGGCGCCGCTGGCGAGCAGGAGCACGGTGTCGTTGGTCGACATGCAGCCGTCGCTGTCGATGCGGTCGAAGGTCGTGCGGGTCGCCTCGCGCAGCGCGCTGTCGAGGAGAGCGGAGTCGGCGACGGCGTCCGTGGTCACCACGACGAGCATCGTTGCGAGTGCGGGCGCGAGCATCCCCGCGCCCTTCGCCATCCCCCCGACGGCGAAGCCGTTGCCGTCGTAGGTCGATGTCTTCGACATCGAGTCGGTGGTGCGGATCGCCTCGGCTGCGTCGGCTCCCCCGTCGTCATCCAGGACAGCGGCAGCCTCGTCGATCCCCTTGAGCAGCAGGTCCATCGGCAGGCGCGTACCGATGAGGCCGGTCGAGCAGACCGCGACCCGTGCGGCACCGGTGTGCATCGCGGCGGCGACCCGCTCGGCGGTCGCGTGGGTGTCCTGGAAGCCACCGGGGCCGGTGCAAGCGTTGGCGCCGCCGGAGTTGAGGACAACCGCCTCGACCTGCCCGCCGTGCAGGACCTGCTCGGACCAGAGGACCGGCGCGGCCTTGACGCGGTTGCGGGTGAACACCCCGGCCGCGGCGTCGAGCGGACCGTCGTTGACGACGAGCGCGAGATCGGGACGGCCGCTCGCCTTGAGCCCCGCGGTGACGCCCGCAGCCCGGAACCCCTTAGGGCCGGTCACGCTCATGGGGCGATCCCACTGGCGGACAGGCCGGTGTCCTCGGCCAGCCCGAGCGCGAGGTTGGCGCACTGCATTGCCTGGCCGGCGGCGCCCTTGCCGAGGTTGTCGATCGCGCTGACGACGACAGCCCGTCCGGCGTCGGCATCGACCGTCACCTGCAGATGGCAGGAGTTGCTGCCGAGCGTTGCCGCGGTGTGAGGCCAGCGCCCGGCCGGCAGCACGTGGACGAACGGCTCGTCGGCGTACTGCTCCCGCAGTGCCTCGCGCAGTTCGTCGGCGGTCGACGACGTGCGTGCGGTGCACGTCGCCAGAATGCCCCGGGGCATCGGTGCCAGCACGGGGGTGAACGACAGAAACACCGGCGCACCCGCGACGCGGGTCAGCGACTGCCGCATCTCGGGCGTGTGCTGGTGCGCGCCCACCTTGTACGCCGACAGGTCGCCCATGACCTCGCTTCCGAGCAAGGCCGCCTTCGCTGCGCGGCCGGCTCCGGTCGTGCCCGAGGCGGCGACCACGACCACGTCGCCGCCGTCGACCAGCCCGTGCTGCAGAAGCGGGGCGAGCGCCAGGGCGACGGCCGTGGGGTAGCAGCCGGGGACGGCGATCCGTCGGGCACCGCCGAGGTCGGCCCGGAACAGCTCGGGCAACCCATAGGGCCACTGGCCGGCGTACGGCGTGCCGTAGAACCGCTCCCACGCGGCGGCGTCAGCGAGCCGGTGATCCGCGCCGAGGTCGATGACCGGCAGGCCCGGCGGGAGAGCCGCGGCCAGTGCCGCGGACTCGCCGTGCGGCAGTGCGAGAAACACGATGTCTGCTTCGCCCAGGGCCGCGGCGTCCGTGGCCGCGAAGACCCGGTCGCTCAGGGCCGGCAGCTGCGGGTGCAGGTCGGTGACGGGCGAGCCGGCTGACGAGCCCGCTGCCACCGGGCCGACTGCCAGGTCGGGATGCGCCAGCAGCAGCCGGAGCAGCTCTCCCCCGGCGTACCCGCTGGCGCCCGCGACGGCCGCCGTCATCCCCATGCGCAGACCATACACGATGTTGCATGACTATTCGCAACCGGGCTGCGTCAGGCGGTGCGCAGCACTGCCCCGTGCAGCCGGCCGGCCTCCGCCACGGCGGCGTCGCGGGCCGCGATGACCTCGGCGTCGGTGAGGGTGCGATCGGGCGCGCGCATCCGCAGCGAGTAGGCGAGCGAACGCTTGCCGGCGCCTACCTGCGGGCCGGCGTAGACGTCGAAGAGGCGCACGTCCTCGAGCAGCTCGCCGGCACCGATACGCAGGGCGCTCTCGACGTCGGCGGCGCGAACGCCGTGGTCGACGACGAGGGCGACGTCGACCGATGCCAGCGGATACGGCGAGATGCTGGCTGCGCGCACGGGCCCGGCCGCCACCGCAGCGGCCACGAGCACGTCGAGGTTGCACTCCGCGGCGACCGTGCCCGCAGGCAGAGACAGCCGTTCGACGACGCGGGGGTGGAGCTCGCCGGCGAAGCCGACGCGGGAGCCGTCGAGCAGCACCTCAGCGGTGCGGCCGGGGTGCCAGGGTCCCCACTCGACCGGACGAGTCCCGAGCGCGAGGCCCAGCGCCCGACCCATGCCGACAACCGCTTCCACCGCGTCGGCCCAGTCGACCGGATGGCCATTGCGTTGACCTGCCAGGACGACACCCACGTGCCGCGGTTGCGGCGGCAGTGCTGCGTCGAGAGCGGCGATCTCGTCACGCGTCGGACGCCCGGACACCGAGGGGCTCTGCGGCGCAACCGACCCGGGCGCAGGGAACACCACGCCGATCTCGTACAGCGCCACGTCCCCGAGACCGCGGCCGACGTTGCGCAGCAACGCATCGAGCAGACCGGGCAGCAAGCTGGGCCGGAGCAGGGCCTCGGTCTCCGCGAGCGGGTTGACCAGTCGCGGCGGCGTCATGCCCCCGCCGAGCGCCTCGAGCGAGTCCTCGGACACGAACGGCGGGATCACGACTTCGAGCAGCCCAGCCGTGGCCAGCGCGCGGGACGCCGTGCGACGAAGCCGTTGGGCTGACGTCAGCCCGCGCCCCGCGGGTGCGGTGGGAAGGACGATGGGGATGCTGTCGTAGCCCTCGAGCCGCATGACCTCCTCGACGAGCTCGGCCGACCCGATGAGGTCAGGTCGCCACGACGGCGGCACGACGCGGAGCACGTCGTCGCCGTCCACCCGGCAGCCCACGTCCTCGAGTCGCCGGCGGACGACGTCAGGTGCGTAGTCGCGACCTGCGAGCCGGCCGGGCAGGCCCACCTGAAGGTCGAGGACGAGCGGCTCGCTGTGCTGATCGACGTCGGTCGTTCCCATCGCGGTCGCGCCGCCGAGCTCGGTCAGCAGCCGCACGGCCGCCTCGGCCGCGGCCGGTGCGAGCTCGGGGTCGACGCCGCGCTCGAAGCGCTTGCTCGCCTCCGAGGGCAGCTTGTGCCGGCGAGCGGTCCGCGCGATCGGCACGGGCAGGAAGCGTGCCGACTCGATCAGCAGCGACGTCGTGGTCGACGTGACCTCGGTGGTCGCACCACCCATGACGCCCGCCAGCGCGATCGGCCCGCTGTCGTCGCTGATCACCAGGTCCTCGGTGTCGAGCGCGCGGTCCTGGCCGTCCAGGGTCGTCAGCCGCTCCCCCGGCTTCGCTCGGCGTACAGCGACCGTGCCGGTCAGCTTCGCGAGGTCGAACGCGTGCAGCGGCTGGCCGAGCTCCAGCAGCACGTGGTTGGTGACGTCGACGGCGAGAGAGATCGGCCGCATCCCCGCGAGGGTCAACCGTCGTTGCAGCCAGGTCGGCGACTGCGCAGCCAGGTCGAGGCCGGTCACCGTCCGTGCGACGTACCTATCGCAACCCTCGGGGTCGTCGATGCGGACCGGATGCCCGTCACCCGCAGCGGGCACGTCCGTGGCGGCGGGGTCGCTGAAAGGAAGCCCAAAAGCCGCGGCCACCTCACGTGCCATGCCTCGCATCGACAGGGCGTAGCCGCGGTCGGGGGTGACGGCGATGTCGAGGACCTGGTCGCGCAACCCGAGCAGGTCGACGACGTCGGCGCCGACCGGGCTGTCCTCCGGCAGCACCAGGATGCCGGCGTGCTCGTCACTGACGCCGAGCTCGCGTGCTGAGCAGATCATCCCGTCGGAGGTGTGCCCGTACGTCTGGCGCGTGCTGATGTGGAAGTCGCCAGGCAGCAGCCCTCCTGGGGTTGCGAAGGCGACCAGGTCGCCGACGGCGAAGTTGCGCGCACCGCAGACGACCTCGTGCACCGTGCCGCCGACGTCGACGTGGCAGTAGCGGATCGTCTTGTTCTTGAACTCGGTGAGCTCCTCGATGTCCAGAACGCGCCCGACAACCACGCCCTGCACGTCGTCACCGACCCGGTGGATCTGCTCGACCTCGAGCCCGGCGCGCACAAGGGCAGCACCTATCTCGTCGGCCGACGCCGTGAGCCCGGGCAGCATCGTGCGCAGCCACGAGACGGGGACCCGCACGTCAGGCCTCCATGCCGAACGGGAGGGTGAACCGCTGGTCGCCCTCGTAGAAGTCGCGGATGTCGGTGACGCCGTGCCGGAACATCAACGTCCGTTCGATGCCCATGCCGAAGGCGAAACCGCTGTACCGCTCGGGGTCGACACCGCACGCGCGCAGCACGGCAGGGTTGACCATGCCGCAGCCCCCCCACTCGATCCAGCCCTCGGACGAGCAGACTCGACACGGCTCGCCGCCGGGCTCCGCGGAAGCACCACGGCACTCGAAGCATTGCAGGTCCAGCTCGGCCGACGGCTCGGTGAACGGGAAGTACGACGGCCGCAACCGGGTGCGCATCCCCTCGCCGAACATGGCCGCGGCGAAGTGGTCGAGCGCGCCACGCAGGTGCGCCATGGTGATGCCCTCGTCAACGACGAGCCCCTCGACCTGGCTGAAGACCGGCGAGTGGGTGGCGTCCAGCGCGTCGGCGCGGTATGTGCGGCCAGGGCAGATGACGTAGATCGGCAGCTCGCGGTCCAGCAGCGACCTGATCTGCACCGGCGACGTGTGCGTGCGCAACACCAGGCCGCTGCCTTCCGGCGCGACGAACAGGGTGTCCTGCATCTCGCGGGCGGGGTGGTCACGACCGAAGTTCAGGGCGTCGAAGTTGAACCACTCGTGCTCCACCTCGGGTCCTTCAGCGACCTCCCAGCCCATCGCGACGAAGACGTCCTCGATGCGCTCCTGAATCGTGGTCAGCGGGTGCCGCGCACCGACGGGCAGCCGGTCGGGCAGCACGGTGACGTCGACGGACTCCTCGGCGAGCACGCGCGCATCGCGCTCGGCTTCGAGCTCAGCCTTGCGGGCGTCGTAGGACGCCTGAACGGCCTGCAGCACGACGTTGACGCGCTTGCCGGCCTCGGCCCGCTCGGTCGACGGCAGCGTGCCGAGCGACCGCCGGGCCAGCAGGATGGGCGCGCGGTCGCCGAGGTGCGCCGTCTTCGCGGCGGGCAGGTCGGCGAGCACCGCCACCGCCGAGAAGGCGTCGAGCGCGGCGTCGCGCGCCTTCTCGAGGTCGTCGGGATCGAGCGGGTTCGGGTTCGGCGGGGACACGCAACAGCTCCAGGGTCTCGTCGGCGGGAGTCTTTCAGAGGCGCCCGCCGAGCCGGCCCTCGGGATGAGGCCGCTAGGCCTGTTCGAAGGGGGGGCTCCCGGCGGGCAGCACGAATCGGAACAGCGCGCCGCCGCTCGGGGACCGGCGGACCTCGACGCTGCCGCCGTGGGCTTCGACGAGCCCCTTCACGATGTAGAGCCCGAGGCCGGTGCCGCCCCGGCGCTTGCCGCCCCGCCAGAACCGGGTGAACACCCGGGAGGCCGTCTCCTCCGGGATGCCCTCACCCTCGTCGGCAACGGTCACCTCGGCTCCGGTCTCGAACGGTCGGACGTTGACGGTGACGGTGCCCTCGCCGTGCCGCAAGGCGTTTTCGACGAGATTGCCGATGACCTGCTCGATCTTGTCCGGGTCGAGCCACATCTCCGGCAGGTCGCCCTCGGCGCTCACGACGAAGCGGCTCTCGGGGTCGCCGCTCGCGACGCGGCCGGCCACGATCTTGCGCACGACCGTGGGCAGGTCGACGACCTGCTTGCGCATCTCCAGGCGGCCGGCATCGATGCGACTCACGTCGAGCAGCTCCGTGAGCAGCCGGGTCACGCGATCTGCATCGGCGTTGACCGTCTCGAGCATCAGCTTCTTCTGGTCGTCGTTGAACCGGTCCCACTTCGCCAGCAGCGTCGCCGTGAAGCCCTTGACGCTCGTGAGCGGCGACCTCAGCTCGTGGGCCACCGTCGACACGAGGTCGGCCCGGCTGCGCTCGTGCCGCTCACGGGTCTTCGTGTCGCGCAGGCAGATGATCAGGCTGGTGACACGACCGTTCTCGCGCACGTAGGACGCGGTGACCAGCAGGTCACGCCCCTCGGCCGGACCACCCGACACCTGCAGGCCGCGTTCGGGCTGGCGCGACCGGCTGGGCAGCCCGCCGAACGGGTCGGTGCACGCCCACCAGTCACGACCCGTCTCGTCGACAAGGGGCAGCACATCGCGAAAGTGCCGCCCGATGACCGCGTCGGCGAAGATGCCCAGGAGTCGCTCTGCCGCGGGGTTGAAAATGACTACGGCTTGCGCGTCATCGACCACAAGAACGCCGTCGGGGAGGTCGTCGTACGCCGTCTTGTCCCGGTTGGGCACCGTTTCCCCTCCCCCGATCGAGCGGTGACTCACTCTAGGGCTGTCACGCCTCAGGTGGGAACGACGCGCGGTGCGCGCGCGCAGTGGCGTAGAGGCAGACCGCGGCGGCAGCAGACAGGTTCAGCGACTCCGCCCGTCCTCGGATCGGGATCCGGACGACGCGATCGGCCAGCGACAGCGCGTCGGGTGAGAGCCCGGCGGCCTCCGACCCGAAGACCCATGCGGTCGGTGCCGCGAGGACGCCGGCGTCGGCAATCTCGTCCAGGTCATCGCGGCCGTCGCCCGCCGTAGCGAGCACCTGTACGCCGTCGGCGCGCAGCCGGCGTACGACGTCGACGAGAGCCGGTCCGCTGACGACGGGGAGGTGCCAGAGGCTGCCCGCCGTTGCCCGGACGCACTTGGCGTTGTGCGGGTCGACGCTGCCGTCGGTGAGGACGACGGCATCCGCACCAGCCGCGTCAGCGGTGCGGATGACGGTGCCGGCGTTGCCCGGATCGTTGACGGCGTCGAGCACGACCACCAGCCGGGCGACCGGCAGGGCTGACAGGTCAACGGACAGCAGCGGCGCGACCCCGATCAGACCTTGCGGCGTGACGGTGTCGGCCATCGCGGCGAGGACGGGAGCGGAGACCTCTGTGACCGTTGTGCCGGCTGCGCCGGCCTGCGCGACGAGGTCGTCGTGGCGCCCTGCTTCGTAGAACAGCTCCAACAGGCCGCCCACGGCCAGCGCCTCGCGGACCGCCTGCGGGCCCTCGACGACGAACCGGCGCTCGGCCACGCGGGCCGAGCGCCGGGACAGTCGTCGTACCGCCGTGACCCGGGGTGAGCGGGTCGAAGTGATGCTCAGGCGGCTGGGTTCGCTGAGGGGGTGGCGGCGGACTTGGTCGCGCCACGCGACTCGGGGATGGCAGCGCGGGCGACCTCGACGAGCGCGGCGAACGCGGTCGCGTCGGTGACGGCGATGTCGGCCAGCACCTTGCGGTCGACTTCGACACCCGCGGCCTTCAGGCCCTGGATGAGCCGGTTGTAGGTCATGCCGTTCTGGCGCGCCGCAGCGTTGATGCGGGTGATCCAGAGCTGGCGGAAGTCACCCTTGCGCTTCTTGCGGTCGCGGTACTCGTACGTCGCGGAGTGGAGCAGCTGCTCCTTGGCCTTGCGGTAGAGCCGGCTGCGCTGACCGCGGTAGCCACTGGCCTTCTCGAGGACCTCACGGCGCTTCTTGTGGGCGTTGACCGCCCTCTTGACGCGTGCCACAACTGCACCTGTTCCTGTCGGTCGATCCGGTCGTATGGGAGAACGGCCTTAGAGGCCGAGCAGCTTCTTGATTGCCTTGCGGTCGGCCTTGGCGAACTCGGTGGTGCCGGTCAGGCGACGCGTGACCTTGCTGGACTTGTGCTCGAGCAGGTGGCGCTTGCCGGCCTTCTCGCGCAGCAGCTTGCCGCTGCCCGTCACCTTCACGCGCTTCTTGGTGCCGCTGTGCGTCTTCTGCTTGGGCATGTCTGCCGTCGTCTCTCTGTCGGTGTTACGCGGTCTCGGGCGTCTCTGGGTCGGCCGGCGTCTCCGGGTCGGCCGGCTTCTCGCTCTGCTGGGCCTTCTTCAGGTCTGCGGCGTTCTTGTGCGGAGCCAGCACCATGATCATGTTGCGACCGTCCTGCTTCGGCGCGGACTCCACGAAGCCGAGCTCGGCGACGTCCTCGCCGAGTCGCTGCAGCAGCCGGTAGCCCAGCTCGGGCCTGGACTGCTCGCGACCGCGGAACATGATGGTGATCTTGACCTTGTCGCCCTGCTTGAGGAAGCGGACCACGTGGCCCTTCTTCGTCGCGTAGTCGTGCGGGTCGATCTTGGGGCGGAGCTTCATCTCCTTGATGACGGTGAGGACCTGGTTCTTGCGGCTCTCACGCGCCTTCTGCGCGGCTTCGTACTTGAACTTGCCGTAGTCCATGAGCTTGGCGACGGGCGGCCGGGCCATGGGAGCCACCTCGACCAGGTCGAGGTCGTTCTCCTGGGCCAGCCGCAGTGCCTCACCGATGGCGACGATGCCGACCTGCTCGCCGTTCGGACCGACCAGCCGTACCTCGGGGACACGGATCCGGTCGTTGATGCGGGGCTCAGCGCTGATGGGGCCTCCTTGTAGCGGTTCCGCTTCCCGGCGGCCCCTCCACGAAGAAGGGCCCCGCGCTCAGCGCAGGGCCCACGTCAGCACAGCCCGCTCCCCCGTCCGCGAGGACGGGGCGGGGCCGACCGGACCCGGATGCTCGAGAGCGTCTCGGGTGGGAGTGGGAACTCCGCTTGCGCGACCGCCAGGTGCAGCGGCCGGGTCGCAGCGCAAGGGTAGCAGGGTCACCACAAGGCTGAGGGCCACCGGCGCCGGATCACGCGGTGCCCGGGACCACGGGGCGGCACGACGGCGAGATCCAGGCCGCCGGGCGGGACGGCCGGGCCGAGCCGGGCCCTCACACGCTGTGCCAGGTCGGTCAGGGCGGCCGGGTCGAGCGGATGCCGAGGGGCGATGCCGAGCACGGGTCCGCCGGGCCCCTCGAGCAGGCGGGCCGCGCGCAGCCGCTCCGGACGGACGGCCGCCGCAAGGGCGGCGACGAGCTGCTCGTCCGGCGGGCTTGGCGGGGCGGTCAGGCCGGCGACGGTGCGGCGTGCGGCGAGCAGGGCCCCCGGTACGGGCACGTAGCCGGCGGCGAGCGACGCCAGGTCATCCGCGCGCAGCACGACCGCGGCGCGGCCCGGATCCAGCAGGACGGCATCGGCCCCGTCGTCCAGAGCCGCCCGGGCGAGGTACTCCGCCGCCACCGGCACCGGTCGCAGGTCCAGACGCCACCGCCGCAGAGCTGCCGTGTCGGCGAACGCCGGGACGGCCCGGCCGCCGTCGCTGGCGACGACCGAGACCAGGGCCATCTCCGCGCTCGACTCCGCTCTGAGTCCGGTGGCCTCGGCGGTGTGCACGGCGGTGGACGTAGCGGTGATCGCCACGAAGACGCGGGCACCGGCCAGCGCGGCCAGCACCTTTGCGCGGGTGCCGGCGGTCCCGTCGTACGCCGCGAGCGCTGCATCGAGCCGCGGGTCCGCCGCGCCGCTGTCGCTCACCACGCCAACGCTAAGCGCCCGCCGGGAAGAGGGCGGCTACTCGGTGGCGGAGGCCAGGACGACGGCGGCCGCGTCGAGGGCGTTGCGGGCCTTGAGGCCGTCGCTGATACCGGTCAGCTGGAACGAGAACCACACGCTGCGGCCGCTCACCGTCGTCGTGTAGCCGGCCAGCGCGCGCACGCCGGGCAGCGTGCCGGTCTTGGCGAACAGCCGGCCGGCCGCCGCCGTGTTGCACATCCGCTTCTCGAGCGTGCCGTCGCCGCAGGCGACCGGCAGGGCGGACCGGAAGTCGGCCGCGGACGGGCTCGCGTCAACGGCCTGCAGCAGTGCCAGCTGAGCGGTGGCGGTCTGCCGGTCGTACGCCGAGAGCCCCGAGCCGTCGGAGCCCGTACCGGCAGCCACACCGCGGTCGGCGAGCACCTCGCGCACCGCCGCGTGACCGCCGGCGGAGCTCGGGTTGCCGCTGACGACCTTGCCGATCTCCTTGAGCACCAGCTCGGCGGCGAAGTTGTTGGAGTCCTTGAGGGTGCGGCGCAGAACGGCCTGCAGCGGACCTGACTGCCGGCTCGCGATCGGCTGCGCGTCGGCCGGCCGCCGCATGCGCTTGATGACGCCGTGGACGGTGACGCCCTCGGCCTTGAGGTAGTCGCGGAACAGCTGCGCAGCCGGCTGGGCCGGGTCGGACAGGAAGAAGCTGTCGTGGCGCCACTGGTTCTGGTCGACCGACATCGCCGACAGCGGACCGGACTCGTCCGGGACGAAGGAGCTCTTCCACCCGTCGGCGTGCCGGCGGGCGTCGTACCGGCTGTCGTCGAGAAGCAGGTCGGCAGCGACGTAGGTGACCCCGGCAGCGCGCACGCTGTGGGCCAAGGCCCGCAGACCCGACCGGGTGAGGTACGGGTCGCCGCCAGCGACGAGCCAGATGCTGCCGGGCAGGATGCCGGCGGCCGGCTTGGCCCGCGCGGCCACCTCGGTCGTGTAGCGAAAGCCCGTCGGCAGCGCCAGCAGTGCGGCGACGGCCGTGAACGACTTCTGCGTCGACGCGGGCGGCAAGGCATGTGCGGCGTCACGGCGTACGACGACCCCGAGGCCGTCGACGTCGACGGCCGCACCGATGGTGTGCGCCGTGCCGGTGGCAAGGGCGGCGTTGACCCGGGCAGCAAGGTCCTCCACCGCCGCCGGGTCCTCACCCTGCAGCGCCACGGGCTCGATGACGACACTGGCCGCGATCGGCGGCGCTGGGTTGCCGGTGAGCAGGTCGCCGGTCAGCGGGTCGCCGGGCAGCACGGCGTGGGCCGGCAGGCCGAGGGTGGCCACGGCCAGGGCGGCAAGGGCGAGGGGGGTGCGGCGGCGCACGGTCACGCTCTCTCGTTCGGCATTCGGCCTTCCGGGATGGAGCGCCGCGAGGGCGAGTCTTGGCTGTCCTGGCCCGTTCTGTCCGCCGGACACGCCCCTTCCTTACGGCGGCGCCTGCCTGGACCGCGCCAGCAGGTCGCGGAGGGCGAGTACGCCGTCGACGGCGCGTGCCCCGTCGTTGGCCTGCACGCCGAGCAGCGCGATCGTGTCGTCGTCGTGCAGGTCGAGGCTGGCCCACGGCGAGCCGTCGTCCATCCGGACGCCGGCCACGACCTGCCAGGGGACGAACTTCTCGCCGACGTAGTTGCGGATCAGCGCGCCGGACTCGTCCGCGACGACGCGGACCCGGGTGAAGCGCAGGACCAGTGCGCTCAGCAGCAGACCGATGCCGAAGAACGCGAGCTGGTCAGGGAGCCTGAACTGCTCGCCGCCGGCCTCGCCCTTCGGCAGCGCCCAGGCGACGATGCCGAAGACGAGGATCAGGACCACACCTGCGAGGCGGCACACGAGCAGCAGACGACGCGGCCGCAGAACAACCGGCTCCGTCATGCGGGTGCCTCCACAGGTCGGCGAACGGGCGTCTGGCGCAGCAACTGGAAGGCCAGCTGAACCGCCGGTCCGATGCCGAGCGCGAAGGCCACCGTCCCGATGCCCACGGGGCCGCCGAGCAGGACACCGATCACGAGCACGGTGCACTCGAGCGCGGCCCGCGCCGTACCGACCGTCCAGCCGGTGCGCTGGTGGATCGCGACCATCAGTCCGTCGCGGGGCCCCGGCCCGAGGTGGGCACCGAGGTAGAGCGCCGAGCCGAGTGCCACGGACAGGATGCCGCTGGCCGTCGTCAGCAGGCGCAGGGCCATCGGAGCGTCGCCGCCGCCGTCAAGCAACGACGTCGCGAGCAGCACGTCGATCACGGCACCGATCACGAGGACGTTGAGCACTGTGCCTATCCCGGGGCGGACGCGGGCGGCGACCGCGATCAGCAGGACCACGACGGAGACGCCGATGGACGTCCGGCCGAAGGGCGTGCCGAGGTGCTTGGCGAGCCCGCCGTGCAGCACATCCCACGGCCCGACGCCGAGGTGGGCCTGCAGACCGAGCCAGATGCCCACGCCGAAGAGGACGAGCCCCAACAGCAGCTTCACGAACCGGCCGAGCAGCCTCATCGCGCCACCGCACGTCGGCGCGCCGGCAGCCCGCTGACGGCGATCGCGATGAAGGTGAGGACCGCCCCTGCCGCAGTGGCCGGAGCCACGCCGCCGGCCGCGGCAGGAACCGTGACGTCGAGGACGATCGCGCCGAGCAGCTGCCCCGCGATCACCGACAGCCCGAGCCGCAGGACACCCAGCTGCCGGACGATGACGGCGGCGACAGCCACGAAGGTCGCCCCCAGCGGACCGCCCGTGTAGAGCCACCAGTGCCAGGCGTCAGGCCACTGCCGGATGTGCCAGCCCACAGCCGCACCGACGAGAAGGTACGCCGCGAGCAGCGCCGCGGTGCCTACCAGGAAGTTCACGAGAGTCGCCACCCCGGCGTCACCTGTCGTGCGCCGCACCCGGCCGTTGAGCGCCTGCTGCGCGGCGATGAGGAAGCCGGCGACGACCACGAGGGCGAGCAGGAGGGGGCTGGCGTCGCGGGTGCCCTTGCCCAGTGCGCTGATGAGCACCGCGAGCAGGCACAGCACCGCGCCGGCGACCCGGGGCGCGCTGAGAGCGTGTCGCCCGCCGGGCCCCAGACCGGCACGGTCGACGAGCAGCCCGCCCGAGGTCTGGCCGGCCACCAGTCCGACCGTCAGCAGGGCGACGCCGATCCGAGGTGCCGCGAAGGCGCTCACGGCGACGAGGCTCGCGCCGCCGAGGCCACCGAGCCGGGTCCACCACGGGACCTCCCGCACGGACGACCAGCCCCGCCGGGCGGACGACCGCGACAGGACCACGACGAGCACCAAAGCCAGGCCGGTGAGGAACGACACGAGCGCGGCGAGCAGCGCATCGTCGAGCTCCACTGCGAGTCCTGCGTTGATGCGGGCTTGCACCGCGACGAGCGCTCCACTACCGACCGCCGCGCCGAGAGCAAGGTTGGTGCGGTCGGTCACTACTCGACGATCTTCGAGATCGGCAGCTCGAGGATGTCGCGGGCGCCGGCCGCGCGCAGCGCCGGAAGCAGCGTGTTGACGCCGCGCTTCGGCACCACCGTCTCCACAGCACGCAGGTCGCCCGCAGCGAGGGGCATCACCGTGGGCGATGCCATCGACGGCAGCACGGCCAGGACGGCGTCGAGCGACGTCACGGGCACGTTGAGCTTGAGCAGCACGTGACCGCGGGCTCGCAGTGCACCCTGAAGCAGCAGCGCGATGTCCTCCATCGCGGCGCGCTTCTCGGGGTCGTCGTACGCCGCCCTGTTGGCGAGCAGCTCGGTGCGGCTGGTGAGCAGCGTCTCGATGACCTTCAGGCCCGCCTTGCGCAGCGACGACCCGGTCTCGGTCAGGTCGACGATGGCGTCGACGATGTCGGGGATCTTCGCCTCGGTGGCGCCGTGCGAGGTGAAGACCCGGCCCTTGACGCCGTGCTGCTCGAGGAACCGCTTCGTCGTCTCGGGCATCTCCGTGGAGATGCGCACGCCTTCGGGCAGGTCGCGGACGCTGTTCCAGGGCGACTCCCTCGGCACGGCAAGGACGACGCTGACGACCGACTCTCCCGCGCGGCCGCCGCCGATCTCGCCGAGGCTGACGACGTCGGCCCCGGTCTCGGTGACCCAGTCGCGTCCGCTGATGCCGAGGTCGAAGATGCCCTGCTCGACGTACGTCGGGATCTCCTGCGGTCGCAGGAACCGGACCCGGTCGATCCGCGGGTCGTCGATCCGCGCGGCGTAGTCGCGGTCGCCGCCGCGGATGACGGCGAGATCGGCGCCGCTGAACAGCTCGAGCACCTGCGTCTCGAGCGAGCCCTTCGGGAGGACGAGGGAGAGCACGGAAAGCCTTTCGTCTGTGGGGGCCGACGACGGAGTCGGCTAAGGGTGGGTGCCGGTGCGCAGGCAACGAAGCGTGCGCGCGGCATCGAGCGCGGCAAGGACCGCCTCGCGTCCCTTGTCCTCCGCGGAGTCCGGCAGGCCGGCCCGGTCGAGTGCCTGCTGCTCGGTGTCGCAGGTCAGCACGCCGTTGCCGACCGGCGTATGGCTGTCGAGCGCGACCCGGGTGAGGCCGGCCGTCACCGCATCGCAGACGTATTCGAAGTGCGGAGTGCCGCCGCGGATCACGACGCCGAGGGCGACGACGGCGTCGTGGCTGTTGGCGAGCGCCTGCGCCACGACCGGCAGCTCAACGGCACCTGCGACGCGGACGACGGTGGGCTCGTCGACGCCGCACTCCTTCGCCGTGCGCTCGGCCGACTCAAGCAGCGCAGCGGTGATCTGCCCGTGCCATCGGGTGGCGACGAGAGCGAGGGTCAGGTTGCGTGCGTCGACGGGCCGGGCCGCCGGAGCGCCCTGGCCGCTCATGCGGATTCCGTCGGGTGCACGTCGTCGACAGAGGCGTCGGTCGCCTCGTCCTCGAACGCGGCGAGGCCCGGCAGGTCGTGGCCCATGCGGTCGCGCTTGGTCCGCAGGTAGCGCAGGTTCTCGGGCGTCGGGTGCGCGGGCAGCGGCACCCGACCGACGATCTCGAGGCCGTAGCCCTCGAGCCCGGCTCGCTTGGCCGGGTTGTTGGACAGCAGCCGCATCGTCCTGATGCCGAGGTCGACGAGGATCTGCGCACCGATGCCGTAGTCGCGCGCGTCGGCCGGCAGACCGAGCTCGAGGTTGGCGTCGACCGTGTCGGACCCGTCGTCCTGCAGCTGGTAGGCCTGCAGCTTGTGCATCAGGCCGATGCCGCGGCCCTCGTGCCCGCGCATGTAGAGAACGACGCCGCGGCCCTCCGACGCGACCGCCTGCAGCGCAGCGTCGAGCTGTGGTCCGCAGTCGCAGCGCAGCGACCCGAAGACGTCGCCGGTCAGGCACTCGCTGTGCACGCGGACCAGGACGTCGTCACCGGTGGAGATGTCACCACGGACCAGCGCGACGTGATCGGTGCGGTCGAGAACTGACTCGTAGCCGACGGCACGGAAGTCGCCGTGCCGGGTCGGGATCTTCGCCTCCGCGACGCGCACGACCTGCTTCTCGATACGGCGCCGCCAGGCGATCAGGTCGGCGATCGAGATGACCGCGAGCTCGTGCTCGGCCGCGAAGACCTTGAGCTCGTCGAGCCGGGCCATGTCGTGCACGTCCTTCTGGCTGACGACCTCGCAGATCACGCCGACCGGCTGCAGCCCGGCGAGCCGGCACAGGTCGACCGCGGCCTCGGTGTGGCCGGCTCGCCGCAGAACGCCGCCGTCGAGTGCCCGCAGCGGGTTGACGTGACCAGGGCGGGTCAGGTCGTAGGGCGTCGTCGCGGGATCGGCGAGGACCCGCATCGTGCGGGCTCGGTCGGCCGCGGAGATGCCGGTGCTGATCCCCTCGCGGGCGTCGACGGTGACGGTGTAGGCGGTCCGCATGCGCTCCTGGTTGCTGCTGACCATCAGCGGGATCTCGAGCTTGTCGAGGGCGTCGGCGGTCATCGGCACGCAGATGTATCCGGAGGTGTAACGGATCATGAAGCTGACGAGCTCGGGCGTCGCCTTCTCGGCGGCGAAGATGAGGTCGCCCTCGTTCTCGCGGTCCTCGTCGTCGACGACGACGACGGCCTTGCCGGCAGCGATGTCGGCGATCGCGCGCTCGATGCTGTCGAGCCCACTCGCCGAGACCGGTTCCGACGGCATGGCGGTCACGAGCCCTCCCGCGTGCGGTCGACGGCGGCCAGCCCGGCACCGGACGCGAGGAGCTTCTCGACGTACTTGGCCGTGATGTCGACCTCCAGGTTGACCGGGTCGCCAACGGCCTTGCGGCCGAGGGTCGTGCGCTCCAGTGTCGTCGGGATCAGGCTGACCTGGAATGAGGTGTGATCGACGGCACTCACGGTCAACGACACCCCGTCGACCGTGATGGATCCCTTTTCGACGACGTAGCGACCGAGGTCGGCCGGCAGCGAGACCGTGACGACGGTCCAGTGCTCGCCCGGATCGACGCCGATGACCTGGGCACTGCCGTCGACGTGACCCTGCACCAGGTGCCCGCCGAGCCGGTCCTGAACGCGCACCGCGCGCTCGAGGTTGACCCGGCTGCCCACGGACAGGGAGCCGAGGGCGCTGCGCACGAGGGTCTCGCGCATGACGTCAGCCGTGAAGGAGCCGCCCGTCGTCTCGACCACCGTCAGGCAGACGCCATTGACCGCGATGGAGTCGCCGGTGGCCGCGTCGGACGTCACGAGCGGTCCCAGGACGGTGAGGCGGGCGGCATCGGGCAGGTCGGCCCAGCCGACGACCTCGCCGAGCTCCTCGACGATCCCGGTGAACACCTACGCCCTCCTCAGCGTCAGTCGCACGTCGTCGCCGACGCGAACTGCCTCGCACAGCCGAAACCGCACCGCATCCATGATCGTTCCCACCCCGAGGTCGGCGATCGCCGCGGGCCCTGCCCCGAGCAGCGTCGGGGCGACGTAGCCGATGACCCGGTCGACGAGCCCCGCGGTCATGAAGGCCGCCGCGAGCGTCGGTCCGCCCTCGAGCAGCACGCTGACCACCCCACGCTCATGAAGCACTGTGAGCACGCGGCCGGGATCATGACGTCCAGTGTCCCGCTCAGTGAGAATCAGGCTGGGAGCGGCGTCGTCACGGATGCGCGCATGGGGCGGCGTGCGCCCCGCCGTGTCGACGACGACGCGGAGCGGCTGATGGCCCGGGTCGGGCCGCACGGCGAGCGCCGGGTCGTCCGCGAGCACCGTCCCGATGCCGACGACGACGGCGTCGCATTCGGCGCGGAGCCGGTGCACGTCGGCCCGCGCCAGCTCGCCGGTGATCCAGCGACTGGTGCCGTCGGCCGCCGCGGACCGCCCGTCGAGCGTCGCGGCGTACTTCCAGGTGACGAAGGGGCGCCCACTGCGCTGGACGTGCAGCCACGCCTCCAGAGGCCCCTCCGCGACCTCCTCGACCATGACCCCCGACGTGACCTCGATGCCGGCCGCGCGCAGCACCTCCGCACCGCCGCCGGCGAGCTGGGTCGGGTCGTCGCAGGCGTAGACGACCCGCGCGATGCCCGCCTCGCGGATGGCGTCGGTGCAGGGACCGGTCCGGCCGGTGTGGTTGCACGGCTCGAGCGTGCAGACGAGCGTCCCGCCGCGCGCGCCCTCCCCCGCCTCGCGCAGCGCCTCGACCTCGGCGTGCGGGCCACCGGGTGGGGCCGTCGCTCCCTCACCGATCGGCTCGCCGTGAGCTGTCATGACGACTGCACCAACAGGCGGATTGGGGCTGGTCGCGCCCAGCACAGTCGACGACAGCCCGATGGCGCGCTGCATCGCAGAGTGCGTCGTGACCACGAGTCAGCGCTCCACGCCGGTCAGGATCGGCGGTCGACCGCGACGACCGAGCCCTCCTGCGTCTTGGCGACGCCCTTCATCTCCGTCGCGGCGGCGACGACGGCGCGATGGTCGCGGTCGCCGCTCGTGTAGCAGGCGACGCCGATGCTCACCGACACGAGGCTGTGCCGGCGCAGCTCACCGCGGCGGTCCGTGACCTCGAGGTAGCCGCGTTCGCGATCCTCGGGGTCGTAGTGCGAGGGCACCGCGGCATCGAAGGCGTCCAGCACGTTTCGGCACAGCGGCTCGGCCTGGTCCGGCGTGCAGACGATGACGAAGTCGTCACCACCGACGTGCCCCACGAAGGCGGTCGGTGCTCCGGCACCCGCACCGGCCTGCTGCAACACGGCGGCGAGCACGAGCAGGAGGTCGTCGCCCCGCAGGAAGCCGTAGGCGTCGTTGAAGCTCTTGAACTCGTCGAGGTCGACGTGGCAGACGGCGTAGGGCACGCCGGCGTGGGAGCGGGCCGCGATCTCGACGTCGATCCGGTGGTTGCCCGGCAGACCCGTCAACGGCGAGACAGACCTGACATCGGCAGTACGCCGCAAGGTCGTGCGCACCCGCGCGACGAGCTCCAACGTGTCGAAGGGCTTGACGATGTAGTCGTCGGCGCCTGCGGTCAGGCCCACCACCTTGTCCGCCGACAGCGACTTCGCGGTCAGCATGACGACGGGGACGGACGCCGTGGATGACTGCGCGCGCAGCCGCCGCACGACCTCGACGCCGTCCACCCCGGGCATCATCACGTCGAGCAGGATCAGGTCAGGCGGGTTGGCGGTCGCCAGCTCTAGCGCGTGCACGCCGTCGTGGGCGACCACGACCTCAAACCCTTCGAGGCTGAGGTTGAGCTCGACGAAGCGGGCGATGTCGTGGTCGTCGTCGACGACGAGGATCCGCTCGGTCACGGCTTCGACCTCTCGGCGGCGGCGCGCAACGCCGTGATCGCGGCCGCCGGGTCGTCCGCGCCGTAGACGGCTGTACCGGCGACGAAGTTGTCGGCACCGGCCTCCGCGCACCGCTCGATCGTCTCGGCCGTGATGCCTCCGTCCACCTGCAGCCAGATGTCGAAGTCGCCGATCGCGGCCTTGGCGCGCCGGATCTTCGGCAGCACGGCGTCGAGGAACGGCTGCCCTCCGAAGCCCGGCTCCACCGTCATGAGCAGGAGCAGGTCGAGCTCGGGGAGCAGATCCAGGTACGGCTCCACGGATGTCGCCGGCTTCAGCGCCATCCCAGCGCGGGCACCGGCTGACCGCAGTGCCCGGGCGAGCCGGATCGGAGCGTCGGCCGCCTCGACGTGGAACGTCACGCTGGCCGCACCCGCCTCGGCGTACGCCGGCGCCCACCGGTCCGGCTGCTCGATCATGAGATGGCAGTCCAGCGGCAGCGCACTGGACTTCTGGAGCGCCTCGACCACCGGCAGGCCGAGGGTGAGGTTGGGCACGAAGTGGTTGTCCATCACGTCGACGTGGACCCAGTCGGCCGTGTCGGCGATGACGGCGACCTCCTCCGACAGGCGGGCGAAATCGGCCGACAGGATGCTCGGCGAGATCTGCACGCGGCCCATGAGCCGGGAGCCTAGGGGTCGTCAGGTCTTGCGCAGAACCGAAAGGAACATCGCGTCGGTTCCGTGACGGTGCGGCCACAGCTGGACAGCCGGTCCCGGCCCGAGGTCAGGCACACCCGGCAAGAGCGGGCGGGCGTCGACCGGGACCAGCTCCGGGTGCCGACGGCAGGCGTCGGCGACGGGCACGACGGTCTCCGCAAGGTGCGGGGAGCAGGTGACGTAGGCCAGCACGCCACCTGGACGGAGCAGGGCCACCGCGGCGTCGAGCAGCTCGCGCTGGAGCTTCGTCAACGAGGGCAGGTCGGCCGGCTGCCGCCGCCAGCGCGCCTCAGGACGTCGCCGCAGCGCACCGAGGCCGCTGCAGGGCGCGTCGAGCAGGACCCGGTCGGCACTCCCGTCCGGCAGCGGTGGTCGGCGCGCGTCGGCCGTGACGACATGTCGCAGCCCGGAACGCGCGACCAGTCGCGCGCGGTGCGGCTGGAGCTCGATGGCGACCAGCGTTGCGCCCCGACCTGCGGCGATCGCGTCGAGCAGCGCCGCCTTGCCGCCGGGCCCCGCGCAGAGGTCGACCCACGTCACGTCCGGACCGTCGATGGCCGCGTTGGCCAGGGCGACGGCGACGAGCTGGCTGCCTTCGTCCTGGACGCCGGCCCGACCGTCGCGCACTGCTGCGATGTCACCCGGGTCGCCCTCCGCGAGCCGCACGGCGTACGGCGACCAGGGTCCGGCCGTTCCCCCGCTCGCCTCGACCAGCTCCTGCCGGTCCATCCGGCGGGCGACCAGGTGCACCTCGGGCCTGGTGTCGTCGCCCGCCAGCGCGCGTGCGGTCTCGTCGATGTCTCCGCCGAGCGCGTCGCGGAACGCCGACGCGATCCAGCGCGGGTGGCTGTGCCGCAAGGCGATCGCGGCGACGAGGTCGTTGCCCGGTTCGAGCTCGAGCAGCCACGCGTCGAGGTCATGTGCGCTCACCTTGCGCAGCACCGCGTTGACGAAGCCCACCGGGCCGGCGCTCACGACGCGTCGCGCGAGATCGACCGTCGCGCTGACCGCCGCGTGCGTGGGGACGCGCATCCGCAGGATCTGATGCGCCCCGAGTCGGAGTAGGTCACGGACAGGCGGGTCGACGTCGTCCAGCGGGCGGTCGACACAGGCCTGCAGCACTGCGTCGTACAGGCCCTGGCCGCGCAGCGCGCCGTAGGCGAGCTCCGTCGCGAACGCCGCGTCACGGCTGTCGAGCTTGCGCTCCCGCAGCAGCGCGGGCAAGACGAGGTTGGCGTAGGCGTCGCGCTCGCGTACGGCGACGAGGACGTCGTACGCCGCCATTCGGGCCGGGTCGGACGCGGGCGGGCGGTACGGGCGAGCCGCTCGCCGCTGCGCGGGACTCACGCGAACAGCTCGCCTGGCTCGGGCCGCAGCCCGCGCAACCAGTCCCCGGCTTGCATCTCGCCCTTGCCCTCCGGTCGCACCGTGCCGAGCCGCACGGCCTGCGTCGCCGTGCCCACGAGGTCGCCGTCAAGCACGCCGGCGGGGCGTTGCTCCTCGGTCGTCGTCACGGGACCGAGCTTGACCCGACGGCCACGGAACATCGTCCAGGCACCGGGCGCCGGCGTGCACGCGCGGATGTGCCGGTCGACGCGGAGCGCCGGCGCCGACCAGTCGACGTGCGCGTCCTCGACGGTCACCTTCGGTGCGAGCGACACGCCCTCAGCCGGCTGTGCACGGCCAGTGACCGTGCCGTCCTCGAGGGCGTCGAGCGTCGCGACGAGGAGCCCGGCACCGGTGACGGCCAGCCGCGCGAGCAGCTCGCCGGACGTGTCGGTCGGTCGGATCGTCTCGGTGACCACGCCGTAGACCGGGCCGGTGTCGAGGCCCTCCTCGAGCAGGAAGGTGCTGGCGCCGGTGACCTCGTCACCCGCCAGCACGGCGTGCTGGATCGGCGCCGCACCGCGCCACGCCGGCAGCAGGGAGAAGTGCAGGTTGACCCAGCCGAGCCGCGGGATGTCGAGCGCCGAGCGCGGCACCAGCGCGCCGTAGGCGACGACCGGGCAGCAGTCCGGTGCGATCACCCGCAGCCGCTCCTGGAACGCGGGGTCCCGCGGGTGCACCGGCGTGAGCACCTCGAGCCCGTGCGCCTCCGCGAGGGCGCGGACCGGACTCGGCCGCAGCGCCCGGCCCCGGCCGGCAGGTGCGTCGGGACGGGTCACGACGGCGGCCACGTGGTGCCGGCTGGCCAGGAGCGCCTCGAGTGACGGCAGAGCCGGTTCGGGGGTGCCGGCGAAGACGAGCCTCACCGGCCGGCGCTCCTGCGCTGGCTGGTCAGCGCGCGCGGCCGAACAGCGGGTGCGGGCTGGCTTTGACGACCGGCGCGGGCTCGTTGGCCCAGGCCGCCTCGCGGATCGCCTCGAGGGCCGCCTTCTTCGTCTCGGGATCGAGCCGGTCGATGAACAGCACGCCGTCGAGGTGGTCGGCCTCGTGCTGGACGCAGCGGGCGAGCAGCGCGCTCCCCTCGATGGTCACCGGGTCGCCGTACTCGTTCTGACCGTGGGCGACGACGTGCTGCTTGCGGCGGCAGTCGAACGTGAGGCCCGGCAGCGAGAGGCAGCCCTCTTCACCGTCCTGGTCCTCGTCGCTCGGGAAGTGCAGCACCGGGTTGACCAGGTGACCGATCTGGTCGTCGACGTCGTAGGTGAAGACCCGGAGACTGACACCGAGCTGCGGTGCGGCCAGCCCGACGCCCGGTGCCTCGAGCATGGTGTCGGTGAGGTCCTTGACGAGGGTCCGCAGCTCCTTGTCGAAGGTCGTGACGGGCAGCGCGGAGGTGCGAAGGACAGGGTCACCCAGCAGTCGGATCGGTCGCAGCGCCACGCGGAGGATCTTAGGTGAGCGTCTGCGGGTCGAGCTCGACACGGACCGGCTCGCCCTTGCGCGCGCTGCGCACGGCCTGCGCCGCCTTGAGGGCTGCTGCCAGCTCCAGCCCGTGGGCGCGGGCGACCCTCACCAGCAGGCGCTCCTCGCCGTCCTTCGCCGGCACCGGACCGAGCAGCTCGGCTCCGGCAGGGAGATCGAGGTCCTGGACGAACTCGGCGACGGCGCGGGGCGGTCCCTCGACCGATGCCATCCGAGTCGCTGGAGGGAACCCGACCTCGGTGCGGTCGGCGAGCTCGCGGGCGGCGGCACCGGCCGGGTCCCAACGGGTCAGGGCTTGTACGGCGGGCAGCCCGCGCTCCGCGACGATGAGGACGCGGCCCTGCGGCGTCGCGAGGGCAGCCGCGTTGAACCAGCGGCGGAGCGCCTCCTCGCCGGACCGGAGGTCAGCACGGGTGAGCAGCGCCCACGCGTCGAGGAGCAGCACCGCGCCGTAGCCGCCCTCGGCAACGGGCTCGGCTCCCGGTGTCGCGACGACGAGAGCGGGCTGGTCGGGAACGGTCGCCATGACCTCGTCCCGGCCGCTCGTGCGCACGCTCGTGCCCGGGAAGGCGCGGCCGAGCTCCTCCGCCGTACGCCGCGCTCCGACGACGTTGGCCCGCAGGGCGCGGCCCGAGCAGACCGGGCACTGCCAATCGCCCGCGAGCCGGCCGCACCACCGGCACGCGGTGGCGTGCTCGCTGCCGGCAAGTGGCCCGTTGCAGGCGCTGCACGTCGCGGGGGTGCGGTCTCGGGCGCACGACAGGCTCGGGAGGTAGCCGCGCCGAGGGACCTGGACGAGCACCGGCCGGCCGGCCGCGAGGGCGGTGCGGGCAGCGTCGAAGGCTGCGGCCGGAAGGCGCGCCGCGCGAGCCAGTGGATCGCGGGCCAGGTCGTCGTCGGAGACGCCCTCGACCCTGGGCGCCGCTGTGCGCACCTCTGCCCGGGGGGCGTCGAGGGACCTGGCCCAGCCGGAGTCGACGAGCAGCTGTGCCTCGGCGGTGCGGCCGTGCCCACCGAGCAGAGCCGCGGCCCCGGCCAGGTGCGCGCGCTGGACGAGGACGTCGCGGACGTGGACGTAGGGCGAGCGGGGCTCCGCGTGCAGGTCGTCCCCGTCGTCCCACATGACGACGAGCCCGAGGTCGGCGACCGGCGCGAACGCAGCTGCACGGGTCCCGACGACCGCTCGGACCTCGCCCCGGCGGACCTTCAGCCAGCGGCGGTACCGCTCGGCCGGGCCGAGGTCGGCCGAGAGCGCTGCGTGCGGGAGGTCCGCCAGCGCCGCGCTGACCCGGGCCATGTCGCGACCGTCGGGCACCACCACGACAGCGCCTCGCCCGGACGCGACCGTCGCGCGGACCGCGAGTGCGACCTCGGTCGGCCACGTCGGGCCGGGCAGCGCGGACCAGACCGCCCGCGGCGACCGTCCCTCCGCGAGTGCCGTGAGGAAGGACGGGCCCGCCTCGTAGCGGATCCAGCTCCCTGGGTCGGGGGCGGGCGGATCCTCGGGGATCGGGCCCGGCGACTCTGCCTCGACGCGCGCGTGGCGGGGTGGCACGGCGAGCCGAAGGACGTCGTACAGCGTGCCGGCCGAGCGGTTGGCCACCGCGCGAGCGAGGGCGGCGATCTCGGGCGCGAGGACGGGCTCGGGGCTGACGAGGGTGGTGAGCGGGCTGAGCGTCGCGTGGTCGGAGGCCTCGACCCGCTCCAGGACGATGCCATCGACCTGCCGGCCGGCGAAGCGCACCCGCACCCGGCAGCCGGCCTGCGCGCCCCCCGCCATCGACTCCGGGACGGCGTAGTCGAAGGGCCGGTCGAGGTGCGCAAGCCCGGTGTCGACCGCGACCCGCGCGACCGGCAGCACATCGGTGATCTGCGCCGGCAGCTTGGGCTTGGAGGTGCGCTTGCGCGCCCCCAGTGCCAGCTGCTCCGTCACGCCCGCGAGGCTAGGCGCGCCCTACGACGCGAGGCCACAAAGACGATCACCGCCGTCTCAGCGTCCGGCGCGAGCGTGAGAATCGGCGGTGATCGTTTAAGGGGTCAGACGCCGGCGGCCTTCTTGAGGAGCTCGGCGCGCTCCGTGGACTCCCAGGTGAAGTCCTTGTCCTCGCGGCCGAAGTGGCCGTAGGCCGCGGTCTGCGCGTAGATGGGCCGGAGCAGGTCGAGATCACGGATGATCGCGGCGGGCCGGAGATCGAAGACCTCGTTGACGGCGTCCTGCAGCTTGAGGTCGTCCACGATGCCCGTCCCGAAGGTGTCGACGAACAGCCCGACCGGCTCGGCCTTGCCGATCGCGTAGGCCACCTGGACCTCGCACTTCGTCGCGAGGCCGGCGGCGACCACGGTCTTCGCGACCCAGCGCATCGCGTAGGCGCCGGACCGGTCCACCTTGGACGGGTCCTTGCCGGAGAAGGCGCCGCCGCCGTGGCGGGCGTAGCCGCCATACGTGTCGACGATGATCTTGCGGCCGGTCAACCCGGCGTCGCCCATCGGGCCACCGATCTCGAAGCGGCCGGTCGGGTTGACCAGGAGGCGGTAGCCCTCGGTGTCGATGCCGAGCGACGCGACCTCCGGGCCGATGACCTGCTCGGCGATGTCGGGCTTGAGCAGCGTCTCGATGTCGATGTCGGCGGCGTGCTGGGAGGACACGACGACGGTGTCGAGGCGGATCGGCCGGCCGTCGGCGTACTCGATGGTGACCTGGGTCTTGCCGTCGGGGCGCAGGTAGGGAACCGACCCGTCCTTGCGTACCGCGGACAGCCGCTTGGCGAGCCGGTGCGCGAGCGCGATGGGCAGCGGCATGAGCTCGGGGGTCTCGTCGCACGCGAAGCCGAACATCAGGCCCTGGTCGCCCGCGCCCTGGCGCTCGAGCTCGTCGCTGTCGCCCTCGACCCGGTGCTCGTAGGCGTCGTCGACGCCCTGCGCGATGTCGGGCGACTGCGAGCCGATGGACACGCTGACGCCACAGGAGGCGCCGTCGAAGCCCTTCTTCGACGAGTCGTAGCCGATGTCGAGGATCTTCTCGCGCACGATCGTCGGGATGTCGGCGTAGGCCTCGGTCGTCACCTCACCGGCGACGTGCACCTGGCCGGTCGTGATCATGGTCTCGACGGCGACCCGGCTCTTCGGGTCCTGCGAGAGCAGAGCGTCGAGGATGGAGTCGCTGATCGCGTCGGCGATCTTGTCGGGGTGGCCCTCGGTGACCGACTCGGACGTGAACAGGCGGCGCGACACAAGCGCTCCTTCAGGGGTTGGGAATTGTCGCGAGTCTAGTCGCTCTCGCCGACCGAGCCGCAGTCCACCTGGTAGGCGGCACGCACGCGTGGGTCCTCCATCGACGTCGCCGTGGCGGTGGTCTCGACGAGGCGCTCGAGCGTGGAGCCGGACACCCGGTACGTCCGGGTTCGGATCAGGAAGGTGGTGCCGTCGTCGGACTCGGCGGTGGTGACGACGAGCCGGCCGTCATCGGTGCAGGCGAAGCCGTCGCCGTGCGTCGCCGAACCGCCGATCCCGAAGCGGATGTGGCCGCCGTCGAACGTGAGCTCACGCAGGGCAGTGCCGTCGTACCGGTAGGCCTGCACGAAGCTGGTCGACGCGCCCCGCGCCGTCTCCAGCCACACCTCGTTGCGGCCGTCGCGGTCGAGGTCGGCCAGGCCGCTGACGCCCGGCTTGGGCACGTCGGAGTCGACGATCGGGGCGCTGACCGTCCCGCCTGTCGTGAGGGCCACTGTGACCTTCGTCGCGTCCACACTGATCCCGTCGGTTGCCCCATCACCGTCGACATCTCCTGGCGCGGCCACGGCCCGGGTCGGCGGCGACGGGGATGCCGACGGTGCGGTCGAGGTCTCGAGCACGGGTGTGGGCGGCGCAGCGGACTCGATGGACCTACCCGGTGCCGACGAGCCACTGCAGGCCGCGAGGACAAAGACAGGTACGACGGCAAGGGCGCGCTTCACAGCGGCACCCTCGCGGTCGGCGTCCTAGGACGTCGGAAGGCGCGCCGCGACGAGGTCCCAGACCGCGTCGGCGAGGGCGTCCTTGCTGCCGAGCGGGATGTCGGTCGCGGAACCGTCGGCGCCCAGGACGACCGCAGCGTTGTGCTCGCCCTCGAACCCGGTCGGATGGCCGGTCTCGCCGACCTCGTTGACGACGAGCAGGTCGCAGCCCTTGCGGGCGAGCTTGGCCCGACCGTGGTCGAGGACCGAGCCGTCGGCATCGCCGGTCTCGGCCGCGAACCCGACCAGCACCTGGCCGTCCTGTCGCTGGCGTCCCAGCTCGGCGAGGACGTCGGGGTTCTGCACGAGCTCGACGGTGAGGCTGTCGGTCTTCTTGCGCTTCGTCGCCTGCCGTTCGACCGGCCGGTAGTCGGCGACGGCAGCGGACATCACGACGACGTCGGCCGACAGTGCCTCGGCCAGGACGGCGTCGCGCAGCTCAAGGGCACTCGTGACGCGGACGACCTTCACGCCGGCCGGGTCGGGCAGGGCCACGTTGGCCGCGACGAGCACGACCTCGGCGCCCCGGGCGACCGCGGTGCGCGCCAGCGCATAGCCCTGCTTGCCCGATGACCGGTTGCCAAGGAACCGCACCGGGTCGAGGTGCTCTCGCGTGCCGCCGGCGGACACCACCACCCGCCGTCCCGCCAGGTCGGGCGACAGCCCACGGCTCAGCAGCCGCGTGCAGACGGCGTAGATCTCGGTGGGCTCGGGCAGCCGGCCCTTGCCGCTGTCGGCACCGGTGAGCCGCCCGACGGCCGGCTCGATCACGACGCAGCCGCGAGCGCGCAGGGTCGCGACGTTGGCCTGCGTCGCGGCGTGCTCCCACATCTCGGTGTGCATCGCGGGCGCGAACACGACCGGGCACCGGGCGGTCAGCAGCGTGTTGGTCAGCAGGTCGTCGGCCAGCCCGTGCGCCGCCTTGGCCAGCAGATCGGCGGTTGCGGGCGCGACGACGACGAGGTCAGCGGACTGCCCGATGCGGACGTGCGGGACCGACTGCACGTCGTCCCAGACGGTCGTCCGCACCGGCTTGCCGGACAGAGCAGCCCAGGTCGGTGCACCGACGAACGCCAGCGCGCTCTGGGTCGGCACGACGGTGACGTCGTGCCCGGACTCGGTGAGCTGTCGCAGCAGCTCGACGGCTTTGTACGCCGCGATGCCCCCGGACACGCCGAGTACGACGACCGGGGGGCCGCCGCGCGTCATCTAGACGACCGGGTCTGCGACCTGCTCGTGCGTGAGCAGGCCGGCATTGATCTCGCGAAGAGCGATCGAGAGCGGCTTCTCCTGCACGCCGGTCTCGACGAGCGGTCCGACGTACTCGAGCAGGCCCTCGCCGAGCTGCGAGTAGTAGGCGTTGATCTGGCGCGCGCGCTTGGCGGCGTAGATGACCAGGCTGTACTTGGAGTCGGTCGCGGCCAGCAGCTCGTCGATCGGGGGGTTGGTGATGCCGATCGGGTTGGCGACGGTGCCGGACACGCAGGACTCCTGGGGACGCGGAAACTACGAAGCGATCTGCATCAAGGCTACCAGCCGATCCGCCGCGGACTCGATGTCGTCGTTGACGATGAGCTCGTCGAACTCGTCCTCGGCGGCGATCTCGATGCGGGCGCGATCGAGCCGATCTCGCACCTTCTCCGGGTCTTCCGTGCCGCGCCCGACCAGTCGCCGGGCCAGCTCGTCGAACGACGGCGGGGCGAGGAAGACGAGCTGCGCGTCCGGCATGGAGGCCCGCACCTGGCGGGCTCCGTTGAGGTCGATCTCGAGCAGGACCGGTACGCCGCTCGCGAGCTGCTCGTCGACCGGCCGACGCGGGGTGCCATAGGACGCGCCCATGTGGGCGTCGTGCTCGAGCAGCTCGTCCGCGGCCACCATGCGGGCGAACTCGGTGTCGTCGACGAAGTAGTACTCGACGCCGTGGGTCTCACCGGGCCGCGGGGCACGGGTCGTCACGCTGACCGACAGCCAGACCTCGGGGTGGCGCCGGCGCACAGCGGCGACGACGCTGCCCTTGCCCGCTCCGGACGGACCCGACAGGACCGTGAGCCTGGCCGGGGGGCTCACGTGCCGCCGAACTCCCGCTGCAGCGCCTCGCGCTGCTTCGCGCCGAGTCCGCGCACCCGGCGCGAGGGCGAGATCTCGAGCTTCTCCATCAGCCGTTGGGCCCGCACTTTCCCCACACCGGGCAGCGCCTCGAGCACCGCGACGACCTTCATCTTGCCGATCGCCTCGTCGCTGTCGCCGACCTGCAGGGCCTCGGCGAGGCTGGTGCCGCTCGACTTGAGCCGAACCTTGAGGTCCGCCCGGGCCCGCCGCGCCGATGCCGCCTTCTCCAGGGCAGCGGTCCGCTGCTCGGGTGTCAGAGGCGGCAGGGCCACGCGGGCGTCCCTTCGAGGTGCGATCCTCACCGTGAAGTGAGGCGGCGAACGTAGCGAGTCGCCCGCGCCGCGGGCAACGTGGGCCGACCTGGCGACTCGGTGCGGGCCGGTCAGAGGCTCGCCGCGATGGTCGCGGCGGCTGCTCCCGGGTCCTTCGCGCCGGTGATCGGGCGGCCGATGACGAGCAGGTCGGCGCCGTTGCTGAGGGCCTGCTGGGGCGTCGCGATCCGAGCCTGGTCGTCCGCCTCGCTGCCGGCGGGGCGGACCCCGGGCGTGATGAGGACGATGTGCGGTCCGACCTCCTCGCGGACCGCGGCGACCTCTTGCGGCGAGCAGACGAGCGCGCCCGCGCCGGCACCGACAGCGAGCGCAGCGAGCCGGCGTACGGCATCGCGTGACGGCCCTGCCATGCCGATCTGCTCAAGGCTCGCGTCGCCCAGGCTGGTCAGGACGGTGACTGCGGCGATGGTCACGTCGGGGGCGGCCTCGACGGCAGCCCGGACCATGTCGGCGCCGCCGCTGGCGTGCACCGTCAGGTAGAGCGGCTTGAGCCGGGCGACCGACCGCGCGGCGCCAGCCACGGTGTTGGGGATGTCGTGCAGCTTCAGGTCGAGGAAGAGCCCGACGCCCGTCCCGCCGCGGACGGTCTCGACGACGGACGGCCCGCTGCGGCAGAACAGCTCCAACCCGACCTTCACGACAGCGACGTACGGCGTCACCGCCTGAGCCCACCTGGCGGCGGTCTCGACGTCGGGGGCGTCGAGGGCAACGGCGATCGGGGCTCGGTCCTGCGGCACTAGCGGTCCTCCTCGAAGCCGACGGATCGGCGTGCGGGGAGCGGCTCGTCGTCGCCCACCGGGTCGGGTTCCTCAGGGATGTAGAGCTCGGGCGCGCGGTGGGCGAACCCGACGGCGTCCTCGATCCGCTCGAAGCCGCGCTGCGCGAGGGCGTGCGCGAGCTCGTGCAGGACGCGGATGGGTGCGGTGGGGTCGCCGAAGACCGTGGTGCCGACGCTGACCGCGCTCGCCCCGGCAAGGACGAACTCCAGCGCGTCGAGCCCGGTCCGGATCCCGCCCATGCCGAGGATGGGGACCTCGGGCAGCGCCTGGTGCACCTGCCAGACGCAGCGGACCGCGACCGGTCGGATCGCCGGTCCCGACAGCCCGCCCGTGACCCCGCCGAGGGCCGGCCGCATGGTCGTGGTGTCGATGGCCATGCCCAGCAGGGTGTTGATGACCGACAGACCGTCCGCCCCGGCGTTGACGCAGGCGCGGGCGATGGTGGCGATGTCGGTGACGTCGGGTGAGAGCTTCGCGAAGACCGGGACGCGGTTGTCCGTGTTGCGACGGACTGCCTGGATCACGCCGGACGCAGCGACCGGGTCGCAGGCGAAGACCTGTCCTCGGTCCTCCACGTTGGGGCAGGAGATGTTGACCTCGACCATCGCCAGCCCCGGCTGCCCCCGCAGCCGCATCGCCAGCTTCGCGTAGTCCTCGACGCTGCCGCCCGCGATGGAGACGACGGCGCGGGCACCCCGGGCAGCCAGCCAGGCGAGGTCATGCTCGAGGAAGGCGTCGATCCCCGGCCCCTGCAGGCCGATGGAGTTGAGCATCCCGCTCGGCGTCTCCGCCATCCGCGGCGTGGGCCGGCCCGACCGCGGCGCCAGCATGATCGACTTGGTCACGACACCGCCGAGCAACCGCACGTCGAAGAACTGCTCGAGCTCCTGACCGGCGGCCGCGCAGCCGCTCGCGGTGAAGACCGGGTTGGGGAACGTCGCGTCGCCGAGCCGGGTGGTGAGATCGACCGCCGGCAGAGCCTGCGCCGTCGCGGGCCGGACGGTGAGCTCGCTCATCAGTGCCCACCACCGGTCGACATCGGTGCGCCGAGCACGTCGGCGGGCACGGTGCCGACGTCGTTCCAGCGCACACGGTCGCCAAGGAAGACCGGGCCCTCGACGCACGAGCGCACCATGCGGCTGATCCCGTCGTCGCCGATCACCGGCAGCACGCAGGTCATGCAGACGCCGATGCCGCACGCCATCGACTCCTCGACCGCGACCTGCGAGGGGATGCCACGCTCGGCGGCCAGCTCGGAGACCGCGCGCAGCATCGCCATCGGACCGCAGGCGTAGACGACGTCGCACCGGGTGCGGTCGAGGACCTGCGGAAGCACGTCGCTGACCCGGCCCTGCTCCCCCATGCTGCCGTCGTCGGTGGTGACGGCGATCGAGGACGACATCCGCTTGGCGTCGAGCTGGCCGAAGAGACGGTCGATGCTCGCCGCGCCGAGGACGAAGTCGACGCGGCAGCCGCGGTCGCGCAGGGCCCGGGCGAGCGGGAGGAGCGGCGCCGAGCCGTAGCCGCCGCCGACGAGTGTCGCGTTGACCTTCCCCTTGGGCAGCCGGAACGGCTTGCCCAGCGGACCGACGACGTCGATCTTGTCCTGCGGGCGACGGGCGGCGAGCCACGCGGTGCCCTTCCCGTGCACCGAGAAGATGAACTCCACGGTGCCGCCGTAGACGCCGCGTTCCTTGACGTCGTAGATGGCGAACGCCCGTCGCAGCAGCATGCTCGACTCGGGCCCACCGACCTGCAGGGCGACGAAGTGCCCCGGCTTGGTGCGCTCGGCGATGCCCGGCGCGACGAGCGTCATCGCGTGGTAGGCGCCGACGCGACGCATCGACAGGACCTCACCCAGGACCTGGACCGGCATCAGTCGCGTCCTGCCGTCAGCCTGGCGTGGTGCTCCTGCAGCGAGGTCACACCGATGTCACCACGGACCAGCGCCTCGATCCCCTGCACACAGGCGGCGGCGCCCTGGATGGTGGTGATGCACGGAACGCCCTGCATCACCGCGGCGGTCCGGATCTCATAGCCGTCGAGGCGGGTCCCGACACCGAACGGCGTGTTGAAGATCAGGTCGATCTCGCCCTTCATGATCAGCGGTACGACGTCGTCACCGAGCCCGTGCGAGTGCTTGCCCACCACGGTCGCGTTGACGCCGTTGCGGCGCAGGACGTCGGCGGTGCCCTCGGTGGCCACGATCTCGAACCCGAGGTCGGCCAGCCGTTTGACGGGGAAGAGCATCGCCCGCTTGTCGCGGTTGGCGACGCTGATGAAGACCCGGCCCTTTGTGGGCAGGTCGCCGTAGGCGGCGGACTGCGACTTGGCAAACGCCGTGCCGAACACCGCGTCGATGCCCATCACCTCGCCGGTCGACTTCATCTCCGGCCCGAGGATCGTGTCGACGCCGCGGAACCGGCCGAAGGGCAGCACCGCCTCCTTGACCGAGATGGGGGCGTCGTAGGGCAGCGTGCCGCCGTCGCCGGTCGTGGGCAGCATGCCCTCGGCGCGCAGCTCCGCGACGGTCGCACCGAGCATGATGCGGGCGGCGGCCTTCGCCACCTGGACGGCCGTGGCCTTGCTGACGAACGGCACCGTGCGGCTGGCCCGCGGGTTGGCCTCGAGGACGTAGAGCACGTCGTCCTTCAGCGCGTACTGCACGTTGAGCAGACCGAGGACGCCGACGCCCTTCGCGATCGCCTCCGTGCTGTGCCGGATGCGTTCGAGGTCTGCCTTGCCGAGAGTGATGGGCGGCAGGGCGCAGGCCGAGTCGCCGGAGTGGATGCCGGCCTCCTCGATGTGCTCCATGACACCGGCGAGGTAGAGCTCCGTGCCGTCGTACAGCCCGTCGACGTCGATCTCGATGGCGTCTTCCAGGAAGCGGTCGACGAGCACCGGGTGCTCCGGGCTGATCGCGGTCGCCCGGTCGATGTAACCGGTGAGCATGGCGTCGTCGTAGACGATCTCCATGCCGCGGCCACCCAGGACGTACGACGGCCGCACCAGCACCGGGTAGCCGACCGTGTCGGCGATCGCCTTGGCCTCGTCGTACGACGTCGCCAGACCGTGCTTGGGCGCGGGCAGCCCGGCCTCGCGCAGCACCTGCCCGAACGCGCCGCGCTCCTCGGCCAGGTGGATGGCTTCGGGCGTCGTGCCGACGATCGGGACGCCACAGTCCTTGAGCTCCTGCGCGAGCCGCAGCGGCGTCTGGCCGCCGAGCTGGACGATGACGCCGACGACCTCGCCGCTGGCCTGCTCGGCGGCGACCACCTCGAGCACGTCCTCGACCGTGAGCGGTTCGAAGTACAGGCGATCGCTGGTGTCGTAGTCGGTGCTGACGGTCTCGGGGTTGCAGTTGACCATCACCGTCTCGAAACCGGCGTCGCTCAGGGCGTAGGCGGCGTGGACACAGGCGTAGTCGAACTCGATGCCCTGCCCGATCCGGTTGGGACCGCTGCCGAGGATGAGGACCTTGCGTCGGTCGCTCGGCGCGACCTCGGTCTCCTCGTCGTACGACGAGTAGTGGTACGGCGTCTGGGCCGCGAACTCGGCCGCGCAGGTGTCGACGGTCTTGAAGACCGGCCGTACGCCGAGGTCGTAGCGGAGCTGGCGGACCTGCTGCTCGCTGACGCCACGGATGGCCGCGATCTGCCGGTCGCTGCAGCCCATCCGCTTCGCGCGGCGCAGCAGCGGCTCCGACAGCGGGGCGTGCGGCGCGTCGCGGATCTCGGCGTGCAGCTCGACGAGCTGCGAGATCTGGTCGAGGAACCAGGGGTCGATCTTCGTCGCTTCGAAGACCTGCTCGACCGTCGCGCCGAGCCGCAGCGCGCGCTCGACCGTGTGCAGCCTTCCCTCGTGCGGTGTGCGCGCGGCGTCGAGTGCCTGCTGCGCGGTTGCCCCGTCCGGATCGGGCTGCGTCCAGAAGCCGCTCGGCGACTGCTCCAGCGAGCGCATCGCCTTCTGGAGGGCCTCCACGAAGGAGCGGCCGATCGCCATGGCCTCGCCGACGCTCTTCATCGTCGTCGTCAGCTCATGGTCGGCACCCGGGAACTTCTCGAAGGCGAATCGCGGGATCTTCACGACGATGTAGTCGAGGCTCGGCTCAAAGCTGGCCGGCGTCTCGCGGGTGATGTCGTTGGGGATCTCGTCGAGGGTGTAGCCGACGGCGAGCTTCGCGGCGATCTTGGCGATCGGGAAGCCGGTGGCCTTGCTCGCCAGCGCGGAGCTGCGACTGACCCGGGGGTTCATCTCGATGACGACGATGCGACCGTCGTCGGGGTTGACGGCGAACTGGATGTTGCAGCCCCCGGTGTCGACACCGACAGCCCGGATGACGTCGATCGAGATGTCGCGCAGCTTCTGGTACTCGCGGTCGGTCAGCGTCATGGCGGGTGCGACGGTGATGGAGTCGCCGGTGTGCACGCCCATCGGGTCGAGGTTCTCGATCGAGCAGATGACGACGACGTTGTCCGCCTTGTCACGCATGAGCTCGAGCTCGTACTCCTTCCAGCCGAGGATCGACTCCTCGAGCAGCACCTCCGTCGTCGGGCTGGCGAGCAGTCCACCGCCGGCGATGCGGTGGAGCTGTTCCTCGTTGTGGGCGATGCCCGAGCCGCTCCCGCCCATCGTGAAGCTGGGACGCACGACGACCGGGTAGCCGAGGTCGTCGACGGCGGCAAGCACCTCGTCCATCGAGTGGCAGATGGCACTGCGTGCGCTCTCCGCACCGATGCTCGCGACGATCTCCTTGAAGCGCATCCGGTCCTCGCCGGCGTTGATGGCGTCGATGTCGGCGCCGATCAGCTCCACGCCGTACAGCTCGAGGACGCCTTGCTCGTGCAGGGCCATCGCCGTGTTGAGGGCCGTCTGCCCGCCGAGGGTCGCGAGCAGCGCGTCGGGGCGCTCCTTGGCGATGACCTTCGCGACGTACTCGGGGGTGATGGGCTCGATGTAGGTGGCGTCGGCGAACTCCGGGTCGGTCATGATCGTCGCCGGGTTGGAGTTGATGAGCGTGACCCGCAGGCCCTCTGCCTTCAGGACGCGGCAGGCCTGCGTGCCGGAGTAGTCGAACTCGGCGGCCTGGCCGATGAGGATCGGCCCGGAGCCGATGACCAGGACGTGGTGCAGGTCTTCGCGACGAGGCACGGTCAGGCCTCCATCAGGTCGGCGAAGCGCGTGAACAACCCGGTCGCGTCATGCGGTCCCGGAGCTGCCTCCGGGTGGTACTGCACGCTGAAGGCCTTGGCCTGCAGGCACTCCAGGCCCTCCACGACGTCGTCGTTGAGGTCGATGTGGCTGACCCGGACGTCGCCGTACGGGGTCGTGACCGGCGTGCCAGCCCTGACGTCGCCCTCCCGCCCAGCATCCACCGCGAAGCCGTGGTTGTGGCTGGTGATGTGAACGCGGCCGGTGGCGAGCTCCTGCACCGGCTGGTTCACGCCGCGGTGGCCGTAACGCAGCTTGTAGGTGCCCAGCCCGAGCGCACGGCCGAGGATCTGGTTGCCGAAGCAGATGCCGAAGACCGGGATGCCGGCGTCGAGCACTCCGCGCATCGCGTCGACGGCGTAGTCGGCCGTCGCTGGGTCGCCGGGGCCGTTGGAGAAGAACACGCCGTCGGGACTGACAGCCAGCAGGTCTGCGGCAGTGGCCGTCGCCGGCAGCACGTGGACCTCGCAGCCGGCGCGACTCATGTGCCAGGGCGTTGCGCGCTTCAGGCCGAGGTCCATCGCGGCCACGGTGAAGCGCTTGTCGCCCTTGGCCGGCACGACGTAGGCCTCGTGGGTGCTGACCTCCTTGGCGAGGTCGGCGCCCTCCATGCCTGGCGACGCCAGGACCTTGTCGACGAGCCCGTCGACGATGGCGTCGCCGCTGAAGATGCCGACCCGCATCGCGCCGCGCTCCCGCAGGTGCCGCGTCAGTGCGCGGGTGTCGATGCCCGAGATGCCGACGACGTCCTGTGCCGCCAGCTCGTCGGCGAGGTCACGACGGCTCCGCCAGTTGGACGAGACCCGGCTGGGGTCGCGCACGACATAGCCGCTGACCCAGATGCGGCCCGACTCCGGGTCCTCGTCGTTGACGCCCGTGTTGCCGACGTGGGGGGCGGTCATGACGACCACCTGCCGGTGGTACGACGGGTCGGTGAGCGTCTCCTGGTAGCCGGTCATGCCGGTGTTGAAGACCGCCTCACCGAATGTCTCCCCGACGGCGCCGTACGCGTCGCCTCGGAAGGTGCGGCCGTCCTCGAGGACGAGGACGGCGGGGGTGCTCACGCCGGCTTCCCGTCGAGGACGGTGGGGCGGCCGCGCAGGAAGGTGGCGACGACGCGGGCCGGCAGCGTGTCGCCCTGGTAGGGCGTGTTGCGGCTGCGGGTCGCCATCGCTCGAGCGTCGACGGTCCACTGCGCTCGCGGGTCGACGAGGCACAGGTTGGCCGGCTGACCGACCTCCAGCGGACGACCGTGTCCGTCGGGCCGGCCGATCCGGGCCGGCGTGTGCGACATCCGCTCGGCGACCTGCCGCCAGGTGAGCTGGCCGGTCTCGACCATGGCCTTGGCGACGACCGACAGCGCCGTCTCGAGGCCGGTCATGCCGGGTGAGGCCGCGCCCCACTCGGACTCCTTGTCCTCCAGGGCGTGCGGCGCGTGATCGGTCGCGACGCAGTCGATCGTGCCGTCGGCCAGTCCCTGCCGCAGCGCGTCGACGTCGGTCTGCGTGCGCAGCGGCGGGTTGACCTTGTAGACGGGGTCGTACGTCGCGGCGAGGTCGTCGGTGAGCAGCAGGTGGTGCGGCGTGACCTCCGCCGTCACGTCCCAGCCCTTGTCCTTGGCCCACCGGATGAGCTCGACGCTGCCGGCGGTGCTGACGTGGCAGACGTGCAGGCGACCGCCGACGTGGCCGGCCAGGATGCAGTCGCGGGCGATGATCGCCTCCTCGGCGACGGCCGGCCAGCCCGTGAGCCCGAGCTTGGAGGAGTTGATGCCCTCGTTCATCTGGGCGCCCTCGGTGAGCCGCGGCTCCTGGGCGTGCTGGGCGATGACGCCGTCGAAGGCCTTGACGTACTCCATGGCGCGGCGCATCAGGCTGGCGTCGCTGACGCACTTGCCGTCGTCGGAGAAGACCCGGACGCGGGCCGCGCTGTCGGCCATGCTGCCGAGCTCGGCCATCTGCTCGCCGCGCAGTCCGACGGTGACGGCACCGACGGGCGCGACGTCGCAGTGACCGGCCTGCACCCCGAGCCGCCAGACCTGCTCGACGACACCGGCGGTGTCGGCGACCGGGTCGGTGTTGGCCATCGCGTGCACGGCGGTGAACCCGCCGAGGGCGGCGGCAGCCGTACCGGTCTCGACCGTCTCGGCGTCCTCGCGCCCAGGCTCGCGCAGGTGCGTGTGCAGGTCGACGAGTCCGGGCAGGGCGACCAGTCCGTCGGCGGACACGATCTCGGCGCCCGCGCGAGACAGCCCGAGCCCGACCTCGGCGACGACTCCGTCGTCGAGCAGGAGGTCGACCGGGTCGCCGCCGACGAGCCGGGCTCCTTTGACGAGGACCGCGCTCACTGGGCACCTCCGAGCAGCAGATAGAGAACGGCCATTCGTACGCTCACTCCGTTGGTCACCTGTTCGACGATCGTCGAGCGCGGCGAGTCGGCGACCTCGGCGGCGATCTCCATGCCGCGGTTCATCGGTCCGGGGTGCATGACGATCGCGTGGTCCTCGAGCAGGTCGACCCGCGCCCGGTCGAGCCCGTAGCGGCGGGAGTACTCCCGCGCCGACGGGAAGAACGCCGCGTTCATCCGCTCGCGCTGGACGCGCAGCATCATCACCACGTCGCTGCCGGGGAGCGCCTCGTCCAGGACGTAG
>JAENVS010000005.1 GCA_016650445.1 Frankiaceae bacterium
CGCTGCCACGCCGCCAAGCACAACGGCTGGACCATGCTCCGACACCCCGACGGCAGCGTCACCTGGACCAGCCCCCTCGGCCGCACCTACGAACGACCCTCCCCCCACATCCCCCCGCCACGGGTCCTGCCACCGCAACTCCCCACCCGCCCCGCGGCGCGACGGCAGGAGGTGCAACCGGACGACCCCGACCCCCTGCCATCACCGTCGCCCGCGCCGACACCAAGGCGACGTCTCGCTGACCTTCCTGACGACCCACCCTTCTGACGCTCTGGGCTGCGCTGGCCGTGCCCCCTGCGGCAGCATCCCTGGGCGGAGGCAGAGCGCCACGGGCTGCCTGTCTATCGACGACCGGCAGCCACGCACAGTGGCCAGCTCGAGGAGGTGAGGGTTCTCAGGCGACGAGCGCGTCGTCGCGACGGCGGCGCAGCCACACGCTGCCACCGACGACCGCGACCATCACCAGCGGCATCAGCACCGCGAACGGCACCTCGGGCACGCTCGCGTCCGGCATCAACTCGCCGAACGGCAGGACGCTGGCCTGCAGCGGCGCGATGACGTTGAGCGCGTAGTTGGGCTTCAGGGGGTCGCCACCGATCCAGTTTGTCGGCGCGCTCTCCGGGATCGCATAGCGCCACTGCTGACCGTCGACCTCGTCGACCGGGACGCCGGCCGTGCCGTTGTCGCTGTCGTGGGTGGCGAAGAAGTGCGTGCCGTGACTGGCGAACGCGCCCTGGAACGGAGTCTTCTCCCACTCCGGCAGCGCGTCATACTCGGTCTGGCTCATGGCGGCCGGCTTGCTGGGCTGGCACTTCAGGTCGGCGTAGACCAGGCCCGCCGGAGCACCGTGCTGCTTCCAGTAGTCGACGTACCCCTGCTTGACCCGGGAGTCGGTCGAGGACTCACCCGGCCACGGACGTGGCATCGGGTTGTCGCCGGTGCCGTCGTCGAGGCAGGCGTCGTCGCGGTAGTACGGCACCGCCGTGGAGTTGGACGCGCTGGTCGCGCCCTTCAGCTCGAAGACGTACGCAACCGCGCCGGCGTCGCCGTTGCCGGAGACCTGCTCCGGGCGTTCGACCGCCGACGGGATGTCGAAGGTCGGGTCGGCGACGTCGATGTACGCCGGGTCACCCGGGCACGGCACGCGGTTCCCGTCTACCTCCTGACCGTCCCAGTCACAGGGCCGACCGCTGTCGGGGAGCTTGTCGAGCTGTCCCGTGTCGTCGTTGACGCCGTCGATCGGGACGCCATCCGGCCGCAGGCTGTTGTAGTAGGTCGACGCGACGCCCTTGTTGTAGTCCCACGACGTGTAGAGGCCGTCGGCCGGGATCGGGTGGACGCGGACGCGGTACCGGTAGACGTCGGTGTTGCGGTAGTAGGTCTCGGTCTTCGTGACGTTCGTGCCGGAGTCGGCGCCCCAGATCTCGCGGATCGCGCGGACCGGGCCCTGGCGCCAGCCGAGGAGCGCACCGTTGGCCTCCCAGTTGACCTGCTCGTCCTCGAAGCCGACGACGGAGACGACGCTGTCCGGGCTCTGCTGGAACGCGCGACCCTTCCACCGGTCGATCAGGTCGGGGCCGTAGACGCCCGGCTGGCCGGGCTTGGCCACTGAGTAGTCGCGCACCATCCAGCGACCGGTCGCACCCAGCTTGTAGCGGTCGGTCGTGACGGTGATGCCGTCGCGCGGGAAGCGGTCGTTGCTGATGCGTGGCGTGAGGAGCGGGCCGTTCACGTCGCTGCACACCGTGCCGCGCAGGTTGGGGCCGTAGCCGGAGTTGCTGGAGGAGAGCTTTTCGGTGCTGTCATCCGTGAAGTTGCCGCGGTCGATCCACTCGTCCGCGTCGGCGTCGCGAGTCATCTTGACGTAGCCGTTGCTCGCGTTGAACGTCGAGCCAGTCGGCTTGAGGAACAGGTAGACGTAGCCGACCGCACCGCTGGTGGGGTCGGTGACGGCGACGGTCTGACCGGAGCCCGGCGTGGTGCCGGCGGGTGCCGCCTGCGTCGGCGAGGCGAGCGCGCCGGCGTCGCCGGCCTGGAAGGCGATCTCGTCGTCGTGGTCGATGGTCGGGACCGGGTCCTCCATCGCGTGCGTGTAGTCGGCCGCCGTCTCGCCCGCGGTCGTCGCGGGGCTGTACGCCGGGAAGCCCTTGTTGTTGTCGATGGACGCGGCGGCAACATCGGCGGCCAGCGTGACCGGGCTCGATCCGTCGGCGTACCGCGCCTTGCACTCGCCGAAGACCTTCTTCCACGCCTCTTCGCCCGTGCTGTGCGCGTCCGGCGCCCACGCGTAGCTGAGCTCCTTGTCGGTCCCCGAGTAGAAGGCGAAGTCCGAGTGACCGTTGGCGAGGAAGTACGGGAACTTCTGGTCGACCTGCACCGGGACCTCGGTCCACGCGCTGCCGGTCCACTTCCAGGCGCTGACCTGGTCGGGGTTCGCGCCGATGGCGGCCGGGGCGGGGGCCATCACTCCGTTGTGCGCGGACCGCACGCCGTCGCCGCCGTACTCCGTCGACGAGCCCGACGGATACGGCATGGCCGCGCCGTCGGCAGACGGGCCGGACCAGGTGGGCAGCTGCGCGCCCGTCAGGACCACCGGGGCGTCTGCTCGGGCGGTCGAGAACGGTGCCGCCGCGTCGGCCGACGCGGGAGTCGCGCCGGCGAGCGCACAGGCGGCGAGCACGAACAGGCTGGCCGCGGCGGCAACCGGACGGCGAGAGCAAACGGGCACGGCGGAACCCCTGGAAGTTCGTGGAAGGAAAGCGGCTGAGTCCCGCCGCTATGCAGGGAAGTTCGACACCGCGGCGAAACCTCCTGCTCGGGGGTCGCGGGGACTTCCTTCGCAGAAACGGACAAACGGGTGCGTCTACGCCGTCAACTTCTCGGTCGGGCTGTTCTTGCCGCTGCTGTCGGACTGGGTGGCCTCGTCGTACCGACTCTTGCTGCCGCCCCGGCGCAGGCCGCCACCGTCGTGACCGAGACGACAAGCGGCTACCTGACGATGTCCGACGACATCCGGCTGCGCTACACCGTGGTGAAGCCGGTCGGTGGCGAGAAGCTGCCGACGCTGTTCGAGTACTCCGGCTACGACCCGGGCAGCAAGCCCGACGCCAACTACATCAGCCAGTACGTCAGCAACGGCTCCGGCTACAACTACATCGGCGTCAACCTGCGCGGCACCGGCTGCTCGGAGGGGACCTTCGACTTCTTCCAGCCGCAGGAGGCGCTCGACGGCGCGAAGGTGATCGAGTGGATCACCCAGCAGTCGTGGAGCGACGGCAAGGTCGGGATGATCGGCAAGAGCTACCCCGGCATCACGCAGCTGTTCGTCGCGGAGCAGAACCCGCCTGGACTCAAGGCGATCGCGCCCGGGCACTTCTACTCCAACGTCTACCGCGATGTCGCCCGTCCCGGTGGCATCCAGAACTACGGGTTCGCCGCGCTGTGGAGCTTCGTCGCCCAGCCCAGCTACGAAGTCGCGGACGCGCCCGGACAGGTCGCCGGGGGCGAGCTCGACTGCGGCAACGGTGCCACCGCTCCGGTCCGCAGCGCGCCGACGAACCCGTTCGTGCAGCTGCAGGAGCACCCCTGGGACGACGACCTGATGAGGCAGCGCTCACCGGAGCCGAACCTCGACAAGCTGCGGGTCCCGATGCTCGCGACGCTGGCCTGGCAGGACGAGCAGCTCGACTCGCGTGGCACCGACCTGCTCGCGCAGATCGACGACCTCAACACCGTCCGCCGGGCCCGCGGCGAGGCCGAGACGCCGTGGTGGATGACCGTGACCAACGGCGACCACGGGATGGTGCGCACCACCACCGGCTATGCCGACCTGCACAAGTTCTACGACCACTTCCTCAAGGGCGCGAATAACGGCTGGGACCAGCGACCGCGCGTCAAGGTGTGGTGGGACGCGAAGACCTCGAGCCGCGGGCCGACGTGGATGAGCGGACTCGAGCACTGGTCGGAGAAGGAGCGCATCGCTGCGGGGGCGCTGTCGCCACTGGCCCTGAACCTTCGCGATGGCGGTGCGCTGACTCGGGCGTCAGCCGCCGCAGGCGAGGCGTCGGAGCAGTACGTCTACTCCCCCGGTGTCGGGTCGCAGGGCATCGGCAACCCGGCGTACGGCGGGGTGTCCGGCCCTCCGAACAAGTACCTCTGGGACCAGTCGCCGCCGGAGGGCACCGCACTGCACTGGACGAGCGCGCCGCTCGACGAGGACACCACCCTGCTCGGGTCGGCGTCGATGGACCTGTGGCTCTCGTCGACCGCGGTCGACACCGACCTGCAGGTGACGTTGACCGAGGTGCGCCCCGACGGCAAGGAGATGTACCTGCAGAAGGGCTGGCTGAAGGTCTCGCAGCGCAAGCTCGACCCGACCCGCTCAACGGCGCTTCGGCCGTACCAGACCCACCTGCAGGAGGACGTGCAGCTGCTGACGCCGGCCACGCCGGTGCTCGCTCGCGTCGAGGTCTTCCCGTTCGGAGCGCTGCTGCGTAAGGGCTCGCGGATCCGCGCGTGGGTCGAGGCGCCGACGATCCTGCCCGAGCTGTGGGCCTTCGCGGACTTCCCCGGTACGGCGGTCAACACCGTGCTGCACGACGCCGAGCACCCGTCGCGGCTGGTGCTGCCCGTCGTGCCGAACGACGCCAACCGCTCCACCGCGCTGCCGGCCTGCGACACCCTCGTGCGCGAGCCCTGCCGCACCGACCCCGTGGCGACGAACCCTGGCCCCGAGCCCGTCGTCCCCGAGGTCCCGTACGCCGTGCTGCTCCCGCTCGTCGCGCTGCTGGTGGGCGGTGCCGTCCTGCGCCGTCGGCGGACCTGACCCCGCGGAACTTCGCAGAAGCACACATAGCGGGCACCCCCTTGGGTACTGCGCGGGACGTAGGAATTCCCGTCGGGCCCCGGAGGCGAGATGCGCGCCGCAGTGCCGAGCCGGTCGCGAGTGCTGGTCGTCGTCCTGAGCCTGCTCTGCGTGAGCGTCGCGCTCGCTGAGAGCGCAGCCGCCCGGGAGCCCGACACGATCTCGCGGTCGGGAGCGCAGTTCATGCTCCACGGACAGCCCTACCGCTTCACCGGCGTCAACGCCTACGAGCTCGCGACGTTCTGGAGCGTGAACGCCGGCTGCGGGCAGCAGCTCAGCGACGCGCAGCTCGACGGCTTCTTCAGCGGCTTGCGGCCCGACTCGGTGGTGCGCTTCTGGGCCTTCCAGGCCCTCGGCGTCAACAAGCAGAGCCGCACCCTCGACTTCACGGGCCTGGACCGGGTCTTCACCGCGGCGGCTCGCCACGGACAGCGGCTCATCCCGGTCCTGGGCAACCAAGACGGCACCTGCGATGACGGGCACTGGAAGGACGCCGCCTGGTACTCAGGTGGCTACAAGAGCGTCTTCAACGACGATGGCCGCGGGTTGAACGTGGTGTCGTACTCGACCTGGGTGAGCAACGTCGTCAACCGCTACAAGTCCTCCCCCGCCCTCGGGATGTGGGAGCCCGTCAACGAGCCCGAGACGGCCAACTGCCCCGCCGGGTATCGCGGCAGCGCGTGCTACGGCCATCAGGAGTGTCCTGACGGAGCCGCCAACACCCTGCGCGGGTTCTTCGACGCCGTCGCCGGCCAGATCAAATCACTCGACCGGAAGCAGCTCGTCCTCTCAGGCGTGATCGGTACCGGCCAGTGCGGGGCGAGGGGAGGCGAGTACCAGACGGTCCACGCGTCGCGGTACATCGACGCAGGGACCTATCACGACTACGGCCAGGACGACGTGCCGGTTCCGGGCGACCAGTGGAACGGCTTCCGGGTCCGCGTGCAGCAGACCCGTGCGCTGAACAAGCCGCTGTTCACCGAAGAGGTCGGCATCAACGCCAGCGACAGCGAGGCTGCGGAATGCGTGGACCTGGCGACCAGGGCGCGGCTTCTCGGCGACAAGCTCGACGGACAGCTGTCGGCCGGTGGAAGCGGCTTCCTTCCCTGGTTCTACGCACCGGCGATGGCGGCCGGCTGCCGCCACGACGTCGCGCCCGGAGACCCGACGCTCACGCGCCTGCACGACACACCGCTCTAGGCGATCGGCGCCAGGGTGCGGCGGCGGCGCAGGACGACGATGCCGATGGCGGTGAGGCCGACGAGCGGCATCAGCGCGGCATACGGGACCTCCGGGACGTCGGTCGACGGCGGCGGCGTGACGCCGAACGGCGTCAGCGTCGCGAGCTCGGCACCCGGCATCTCGACGACCGACCCGGGGAGCACGGCGACCTGGAAGGGCGCGGCGTTCGGCCGCAGGTACGGGATGTCGGCCGACGACAGCGACAGCCGCAGGTGGTGGTCCTTCTTGAAGGTCCACGCCATCGCGAACGCGTCGAAGGTCGACGTGTGCACCCCTGGCGCGCCCTGACCCGGCTGCTCGGCGTACGCACCGCGCGTGATGAGCGTGGCCGTGCCGTCCGGTGCGACGTCGTACACCTTGGGGTCGATCTGGAACGCCGCGACCGGGGGCGTCGGGCCGCCCACACCGGTTGTGGGCGGGTCGCTGACGACACTCAGCTTCAGCGTCGGGATGCCGGCGTACGTCGTGTCCGTCGCGAGCGCGGGAGCGTCGAAGTTGACGACGTCGACCGGAGTCGCGGTGCTCGGGAACGGCCGGCCGAAGTACTCCTGGAAGTACTCGCCGATGTACGGGTGGCCGGCGACCGGCTCTGATGTCGGGTCTCCACCGGTGCCTGCGGCGAGCAGCGTCGGCAGGGAATCCGGGCAGGCGGCGGCCTGAAGCGTGCCGCTGCCGGGCGCGGTGCCGCACAGGTGCAGCGGGGTCGGCGTGCCGAAAGGCAGCTTCCCGTTGACCGGCGACACGTCGGCCGCACGGGCACGGGCGGCGATCCCGGCCTCACCCGGCGCGAAGTCCGGGTTGTCGAAGTACTGCGTCAGCGCGAACTCGATCGGCGGGGCCTTGTCGATCCCGTTGTCGATCTCGCGGACGTAGTGGTCCAGGAAGGCGAGGACCTCCTGGCCCACGTGGCCGACCTCGTTGCCGCCGCCGGACCGTGCCGGCGGGTGGCCGATGCCACCGAGGTAGAGGTGCACGGGCACGGGCGAGCCGTCGGCCATCGTGTTCTTGGAGATCTCGATGTAGTTCTGGATCGCCGAGTTGCCGTCGAACAGCCCGTCGTTCAGGCCCTGAGCCAGGAAGATCGGCGTGTGGACGTTGGCCCACTTCCCGGCGATCGAGTGCGACTTGAGCATCTCGTGCAGGCCGTCGAGGTCGGTGCTGGTCAGCATCTTCGCGTAGCCGGCGTCGATCTCCGGGTCGTAGTTGTTGTATCCGTCGGTCCGCTGCCTGCCGGCGGCGTAGAAGCCGGACATGTACGCCGCCTTCAGCACGCCGTTGGGCGCGAGCCCCTCGTAGAGGTCCGTCCAGGTCGCAGCCGGCACCAGCGCCCGGATCGCGCGGTGGTTCTGGTGCGTCACCGGGTCGAGCCAGCGGGCAAGCGCCAGATCGTGCGCGCCGCCGTACGAGCCGCCGTAGTGCCCGATGTGGTCGACCCAGATGTGCTGGGCGCTGGCCGGATCCGTCGGGTTCATCAGCTCGGCGACGTTGTCCGGGTCGTTGAGCCAGTCGATCGCCTGGATCATGTCGTTGGTCTCGGGCCCGCCGACGAGGTCGACCTGACCGCGCGTGCCCTCGTCGCCCTCGGCCGAGCCGAAGCCACGGCTGGTGTAGCGCATGACGATGTAACCGAGCTCTGCCGCGGCGCGCGCGGTGTCGCCGTCGCCCGTCTTGCTGCCGAGGTAGCCGTGGTTGATCAGCAGCCCCGCGAACGGCCCCGTGCCCACCGGGACGAGCAGCTGCGCGTCGAGGGTGACCGGGTCGCCGAACATGTCCGGGTCACTGACAGGCAGCCGGAAGTCCTTGGTGACGTACGCGTACGGCGCGTTGGCGCCGACCCGGTCATCTCCTGCAGCGACCTCGGCGTGCGCCAGCGGAGCTGCGGCGGTAGTCAAGGCCGTCGAAGCCACAAAGGCGAGGGCGGCGAGCAGTCGGGTGGATCGCATGCGGTGGGCTCCTGGTGGCGGGTTACCGAACGGATTCGCCGCGAGCCGGGACGATCCCTGTTGGGAGCGAGGGCACACTTGCGACCGCGGCGATGTGACGCAGCCCAACGAGGAGGTGACGGATGTCCGGTTCTGCCGACCGTCCGGTCATGCTCGTCGTGCCCTGCTTCAACGAGGCCGCCCGGCTTCCCGCCGGCGAGCTCGCGGCGCTGGCCGCGAACCCCGACGTCGGCCTCGTGCTCGTCGACGACGGGTCGACCGACGGCACCCTCGACCTGCTGAACCGGCTTGCGAAGGAGGTCCCCGCCGTCGCGGTTGTGCACCTCGCAACCAACCAGGGCAAGGCCGAGGCCGTACGCCGTGGGCTGCTGCGGGCGCTCGAAGGCCGCCCGGAGGTCGTCGGTTTCGTCGACGCCGACTTCGCGACGCCGGCCTTCGAGGTGCTGCGCCTGGCGGCCGGCATCCGCCAGCCTGGTGCTCCGGACGTCGTCATCGGCTCGCGGGTGCTGCTGAGCGGCCGCACGGTCGTCCGCCGCCCGGTCCGGCACATCCTTGGCCGCATCGTCGCGACCTACCTGTCGCTCACCTACGCCCTCCAGATCTACGACACCCAGTGCGGCGCCAAGCTGTTCCGCGCGGACGAGCGGTTGCGACACGCCCTGGACGCACCGTTCGCCACCCGGTGGCTGTTCGACGTGGAGCTGCTGATGCGCGTCCGGGACACCCCCGGACCGCCGGCGGCGGTGCGCGAGGAGCCGCTCGAGGAATGGCGGGACATCCCCGGCTCACGCCTGGCCGCCCGCGAGGTCGGCCAGGTTCTCAAGGACTTCCGGGCGCTTCACCTGCGCCACGGGCGCGACTCGGCCTAGTTTCCTATCCGATCGGGGGGTTCACTCCCGGGCGACTTGTGTCGAAAGGCCTACCGTGCCCGTTCCCGTCAGCCGTCGCCTGCGACTCGCTCTGGTCGCTGCGCTGCTGCTCGCGATGGGCGGTGGCCTCGGCAGCACCCCGGCCCTGGCGGCGTCCGACCCCAGCGTGATCAGCCGCTCCGGCGCCACGCTGATGCTGCACGGCCACGCCTACCGATTCACCGGCGTCAACGCCTACCAGCTCGGCACCTACTGGAGTGTGAACGCCGGCTGCGGCCAGCAGCTCAGCACCGCGCAGCTCGATGCCTTCTTCGGCTCGCTCCGTGCCGACTCCGTGGTCCGGTTCTGGGCGTTCCAAGCTCAGGGGGTCAACCGCACGACGAAGCGAATCGACTACACCGGCCTGGACCGCGTGTTCCGGGCCGCCGAGCGCCACCAGCAGCGGCTTATCCCCGTGCTGGGCAACCAGGGCGGCGGGTGCGACGACGGTCACTGGAAAGACGCTGCCTGGTACGCCGGTGGCTACGCGAAGCGCTTCAACGACGACGGCCGCGGCCTGAACCCCGTGTCGTACGCCGCCTGGGTCACCAGCACGGTCACGCGCTACAAGGGCTCCCCCGCCCTGGGAATGTGGGAGCCGGTGAACGAGCCGGAGGCGACGAACTGCGCGGCCGGCTTCAAGGGCGGCGCCTGCTACCAGCACCAGATCTGCCCGACCGGCGCTGCGGCCACGCTGCGGTCGTTCTTCGACAAGGTGGGCGCGCAGATCAAGCGGCTCGACCCCAAGCACCTGATCGCCTCCGGCCTGATCAGCAGCGGCCAGTGCGGGGCCCGCGCCACCGAGTGGGTGACCGTGCACGGATCGCCGTACGTCGACGTCGCGACCTACCACGACTACGGCCAGGACTCCACCGCCGTGCCGGGCGACCTATGGAACGGGATGGCGACCCGCCTCAAGCAGGCAGCAGGTCTGAAGAAGCCGCTCTTCACCGAGGAGGTCGGCATCATGGCGTCGACCAACCACGCCGCCGGCTGCACCGACCCGTCCACCCGGTCGACCCTGCTCGGCCGCAAGCTCACCGGGCAGCTCGCTGCCGGCTCGCGCGGCTTCCTGCCGTGGTTCTGGGTGCCGACGCAGCCGGGTGGCTGCCTGCACGACATCAGTGCGAGCGACCCGATGATGCGGGTCCTCGCACGCGTCCCGCTCTAACCGGGGTGCACCTGCGTGCTCCCCGGCCGCAGCTTGTAGAGCCGGTACGCCGGACACCCGCCGGCCGCCTTGAACTCGTGCTCGAGGTCGGCGAATCCCGCACCGGACTCGTAGAGCGTCGGGTAGGTGCGGTTGATCTCGTCGAGGTCACCCAAGCCACCGCGCGGCGGGACGAGCACGTACTCCGCCTTGAAGGTGACCGGGTCGGCGAGGACCGGCTGGAAGTCGCGATCGTTGGTGATGACGAACTGCTTCGGATGCTCCGAGGTCAGCACGACCAGCGGCACGCACGGGGTGAACGTGTCCATGACCAGGGCACCGCGCGGCAGGTGCATGGCGTCGATGTACGCGCTAACGGCCGAGCCGGCAGCGTGCCGACCGCGGAACTCGTATTCCCCCGGCTCGACGTGGCCGTCGAAGACGGATGCCACGAGCTCGTGCTCCTCGTGGGCGAGCCGAGAGTCGGTCATGACGGCGACCGACGTACCGATCGACGGCAAGCCGATGACCACAGCGAGCCCGGCCGCCACGGCGCCGCGTACCCAGGGGAGCCGCGCTGGCCGATCGCCGCCCGCCAGCGCGCACCCGGCCAAGAGGAAGGACAGGGGCACGGCGGTGACGGAATAGCGCAACCAGCCGACGGTCTGCCCGGCAAGGAAGGCGAGCACCGCGAAGAGCACGACCCCGCCGATCACCGACAGCGGCGCGAGCAGCCGCAGGTCGCGGCGGCGCCAGGCCGTCCCGACAGCACCGGCAGCAGCGAGCGGAAGCAACGGCGCCAGGGCAGCGAGCTGCAGGCCGACGTAGGCCTTCGAGTCGATCCCGCCCCGGATGTTCTCGAAGGCCTGTTGGCCGACGGCGATCTGCGAGGCGTTGCCGTACTGCGAGGTGAACTGCTCGAAGGGTGAGCCGACGATGATCCAGCTGATCGCCGCCCACATGAGGAAGGCGAATGCCGCCGGCGCCGCCAGGATGAACGCGTTGAGCGCACCAGCCCGCAGTCTGGCCTTGAAGGCGCCTGGCGTGTGCAGCACTGTCACGCCGAGGACCACGCCCGCGGCGAGGATCGACGGCATCACCGCCTCGTTACGAGCGAGGTAGGCGAATCCGAGCGCAACGCCAGCCAGCACGAGATCCCACGTGGCACCGGTCCCGAGCCAACCCGAGAGCCGGAGGGTGGCGAGCAGCAAGAAGAACAGGAAGATGGCCTCGCTCATCCCGTTGCCGCCGTAGATGAGGATCATCGGCTGCACGGCGAACAGCACCGTCAGCACGAGCCGCGCGGTGCGGCGGACCAGCAGGTCGCGCAGGATGGCATGGACCAGGACGACGCTCCCCGCCATGAACGCGGCGGACATGATGTTGGCCGCGAACGCACGGTCCACCAACGCGGGCCAGATGCCCTTCAGCAGCAGCAGCGGCATTACACTGAGCGACGGCAGCGGGTTCCACACGAAGCCGATGGCACCCATGTGCGGATCGCGGCTGAACAGCACGTAGAAGGCGTTGGCGAGGCGCGACTGGGCGTCGCCGTGGAAGCTGTTGTACTTGAAGGCGAGCAGCGCGCCGATCGTTACGTACACGGCAAAGGCCGGCAGGAAGATCGACAGTCCGACCCGGCGTTGCCAGGCCCCCGCCCCGAACCGGCGACCCCCTCGCAGGGAGGCGCGTCCGGTACCGCGACCGGCGGCGGCAAGCAGCTCGCGACCGCGGGTCAGCACCGCCGGGTCGAAGGTCGGGAGCACGAGCTCGCCGGCGCGGATGATGCCGCGGCGCGACGTCGGCTGGGAAGTGACGCCCAGGCGAGGGCGGGTGTCGACGGCCATCGTCAGCTCGCCAGCTTCTGCATCGGCGGCGCCGCTGCGGGGTTGGCGGTCAGGCCGTGCGCCGTCTTCTCCCACAAGGAGGGGCTGTGGATCAGCTGCCAGGCCGCCTTGTACGCCGAGATCGACATCATCACCCAGTACAGCGGCGCGAGCAGGGCAGCGACAGCAAGCTCGGGCTGGTCGTCCAGCTCGACGCTGACGATCCCTAGGTAGACGACGACCGCGTTGCCGATGACCCAACAGGTCAGTGCCGGGAAGTAGATGATCGGCGGGAACAGGTCGCCGATCAGCGTCGACTCGGTGACGAACCACAGGATCGTCAGCGCCCAGAAGACCGGGTTCATCAGCGCAAGCAGCGGCGTACCGCCCACGAAGAAGTTGAAGTTGAAGAAGCCGCTGGGACCGAGCTCACGCCACAGCCGCGCCGGGTCGCGCATGTGAACCAGCCAGGTCTGCAAGTAGCCCTTCTGCCACCGCGACCGCTGCTTCGCCCAGTTCACGAAGTCGCTGTTGGCCTCCTCGAGCGTCGTCGACTCGAGCACCCCGGTGCGGTAGCCGGCGCGGTGGAAGCGGATCCCCAGGTCAGCATCCTCGGTCACGTTGTAAGGGTCCCAGCCGCCGACCTCCTGCAGCTCCTTGCGCCGCATCAGGTTGGACGTGCCCCCGAGCGGCACCGGCACATCGCGCTCGGCCAGTCCCGGCAGGAAGAACTTGAACCACGCGAGGTACTCCGCCTCGAACCACTTCGTGATCAGGTTGTGCCCGCTGTTGTAGTACGCGAGCCGGCCCTGTAGGCACACGACATCGGGACCGGACCGGCGGAAGGCGGCCACCGCGCGCCGCAGCTGCAGCGGCTCGGGCCGGTCCTCCGCGTCGTACACCGCGACGAACTCGCCCTCGGCGAGGCAGAGCGCGTAGTTCATGGCCTTGGGCTTGGTCCGCGGGCCGCCGTCCGGGATGAGCACGACGCTGAAGTGCCGAGGCGGCCGGGCCGCGTGGATCGCCGCGAGCGTCTCGGGGTCGTCCTGCTCGATGAGCAGTCTTACGTCGAGCCGGTTCGTCGGGTAGTCGAGCGCCCCGATGTCCTGCAGGAGCCGGGCGATCACCTCGGGCTCCTTGTACGCCGGGATGAGGACCGTGATCAACGGCAGGTCCTCCAGCGCCAGGGCGTCCTCATCGGAGACGACGATCAGGCTGTCGCTGAGCATCGAGCGGCGGAACAGCCGGATCCGGTAGATGACGACGGTGGCGTAGAGGAAGGTCAGCAGGCCGACGATGACCATCAGCGTGATGCGGGTCTCGACGACGAGCAGCACCGCGACGGCCGTCGCCAGACCGAGCCCGAAGCGGCGCTGCTCCGGCGTGGTCGTGTCCTTGCTGGACAGGTCGGGTGCGGCGTCGTACAGGCCGTCGATGCTGCGCCGCAGGTAGGCGCGAGACGTCGCCTCGTCGAGTGCGACCACCCGCGCCTTCGGCCCCGGCTGGGGCGCGAGCGCACGCTCCAGCAGTCGTGCGTAGGTCTTGCTCGCTTTGCCCCGGACCCACCCCCCGAGCACGGGAGGTCAGGCCTTCGGAGGAGGCGCAACCGCCCCGGGCCGGGTCTTCACGAGCGTGCGGGCGAACTCGACGAGGAACTGGCGGCCGCGGTCCAGCGACTGCGCGACGTCCTTGCCGTCGCGGCCGGACGCGGCGTTGTAGGTCTGCAGGCCGAGGCTGCGGACGGGGTCGGTGCGGACCTCAGGACCGCCCGCGAACGAGCGCACGCTGGCCTTGCCCGGCATCAGCAGCACGACGCGCTCGTAGCGGTTGCCCTTGTCGCTCTTCACCGGCCAGATCCAGTAGACGACGTTCCACTGCATCTTCTGCTTGGCGCTCTCGTAGGTCAGCACGTTGCCGGTCACGCCGCCGCCGAGGTCGAAGCTCTTCTGCCCAGAGACCGAGTAGCCGTGGAACTTGTAGCAGGCCTCGATGCCGTAGTCGCTGAAGCGACCGAGGGCCGTCGTGCTGACGACGTCGGCCGTGATCGCGGAGCTCGTCACGCCGGTGGTCGAGTAGTAGGAGTAGCGCATCCAGGTCGAGTCGCTGCCGAAGAAGCGGCGCGACCAGGGGTAGCTCGCGACGTTGGCCTGGGCGTAGCCCGGCACGACAGCGGGCGCGGTGGTGAAGCTGGCGAGGCGCGCGGCACCGAGGTCGCCGGCGACGAGCTGGTACTGCTTCATGCCCGCGTTGGCGACGCCCATGAACAGCGCGGTCGCGAGCAGCAGGATGACGACACCCTTCGCCCGCGGCACCGCGATGCGGTGGTACGGCTGCGTGGCAGCAGAGGCTTCGGCCGGCGCCGGGGCGGCAGGCCGACGCGGCGCGGCCGGCGGCACGGAGAGCCGGAACAGCGGCATCGTCAGCGCCATCACGGCGATGCCAACGCAGAAGAGCACGAGCCCGATGACGGGATGCAGGCCGTCGATCGCCAGGCGCTCGCCGTACGTCTCGCCGGCCCAGAAGATCAGCAGCAGGCGTACGACGTTGAGCGCCCAGATCAGGGTGATGCCGCTGATCAGCCACAGCAGCTTGAGAGACCGGCGGCCGCGTACGAGCGAGGTGAACGCAACACCGACGAGCAGGAACCCGACGACGCCGTTGACGCCGGAGCAGGACGACGCCACCGAGAGCACGAACTGCTGGCCCTCGTGCTGCAGCGCGAACAGCGACCCGTCGGAGCCGGGTGCCGGTGCGCCGACGTGCCAGTACTGCAGCGCCTTGGAGAGGGCGTCGATCGTCAGCCCGGTGAAGCCGTCGAGCCACCGGCTCAGGAACGCGGTGTAGGGCAGCGGCCACGCCAGTAGCAGGAAGCCGATCGCCAGTCGAAGCCGCCAGAGGGCACGTACGCCGAAGACGAGCGTGACGACGGCCGCGACGAAGAACGGCATGCTCAGCAGGTCGACCCGCCACACCCAGAACAGGCTGGACAGCCGAGCCGGCAGAGCGGTCACGATGAGCACGGCGGCCGCGAGCAGCGGGAGCGCGACGATGATGTCGACCTGCCGGTCGTGGATGGTTGGCTCGTGCGCCTGGGGCCGGGCCCGGAGCAGCGCCAGGCCCAGCGCCATGATCGGGACCAGGCCGAGGTAGGCCAGCGGCGTCTCCAGGCCGAGCGCCCGAACCAGGGTCAGCAGCGAGTAGTGGTAGGCGCCGGCGATCGCCACGAGGCATGCCGCCAGGCGCAGACCGAAGCTGTTGCGCGTCGCCCAGTCCTTGACCTCCGGCGGCAGCGACCAGCGCGGCACGCGCGGCAGGCTGAGCGTGGTCACGGGAATGGTCTCCTGGTGGGCGCTGGGTCTGGCGTGGTGAGCAGGTTTCGACGCGTCGGCCACGGTCTCCTGCCGGCACCGCCAAAGCCGCAGGAGCAACCGGGGCGAGGCAGGCAGAGCAACCTGACCGCGACTATTACGCCCGAGCCTCCCCTTTGTCCGAAACTGGTCACAGCAAAAAGGCACCAAACGGCCCAAGGTAGGGCGACGGCACCGACCCGCTCGGGCTAACGTGCGGCCCGCCGACCCCAGCCCGGCGTCCCTGGAGTGACCGTGCCGAAGCGCCGCCCTGTCCGCCGTCCCCGCCTGCTTGCTGCCGGCCTGGCCCTCGGCGTCGCCGCGCTCGCCCTGGTCGCGCCGCCGGCGTCAGCCCGAACCGCGGCTCTGCCCGACCCGGCGACGCCCACCTTCGGCGTACCGCGCGTCGTCGACCCGATCCACGTCTACGGCGAGCCCGACATCGCGGTGAACCCGAAGACCGGCGCGATCCACGCCTCCGGGCCCCAGGGCACCGGCACTCAGCGCTCGATCTGGAACATCTCCGTCGACAACGGCGACTCCTACCGCATCGTCCAGAACCTCCCCGTCAGCACCTATCCGACGGCCGCCGTGCCGACCAAGAGCGCGATCGCGCTGGGCGGTGGCGACACCGACATCGTCTTCGACCGCGCCGGAAAGGCGTATTTCACCGACCTCGCCGCGCTGCTGTGCTTCTCCAGCACCAACACAGCGGACGACGGGGCGACGACCGCGCCCGCGAACCCGCGCGCCTGCCCGACCGAAGCCGCGACCGATGACCGCCAGTGGATGGGCGTGTTCGACCCCATCCCGGGTGACCAAACGGTGTCGGCATACACCGGCTCGAAACCGCTCGTGTACATGTCGTGGAACGGTGGCAGCCACAAGGTCGCCTCGAGCACCGACGGCCTCGATTACTCGCACCTTGCCGGCGCTGCAGCGGGCAGCTTGAGCGCCTACCCAGTGGTCGACCAGCACACCGGCGACTTCCTCGTGCCGGTCTCCGGGAGCGGCGGACGCACGCGGCTCGCGGTCGGCGTCCCGAACGCGTCCGGCGACCTGACGTTCCACTACAACAACATGCCGCTCGGCACGACGCGCGGGACCCTGTTCCCGATTCTCACCCAGGACACGGCGCGCAACCTCTACATGGTCTACATCAAGGAAGGCTCGGCACCGACGCAGTGGCAGGCCTGGTACACGTGGGCCCCGCCCGGCGACGACAACGAGTGGAAGGACTGGTCGACTCCCGTCCAGATCAGCGCCCCGCCGGCCAACGTCAACGTCTTCCCGTGGGCAAAGGCGGGCGGGCCCGGCATCCTGAACGTGGCGTGGTACGGCACCGAGGCCACGCTGGACGACCTCGGTACGGCGGGGCCGAGCGCGCGTGCTGGTCAGGCTTGGAACCTGTTCTTCAACCAGGTCACGTCTGCCAACAGCTCTGCGCCAGTCAGCCACCAGGTCGTGGCGAGCCCTCATCCGATGCACTACAACGACATCTGCCTGCAGGGCACCGGGTGCATCACCGGGCAGGGCAACCGCAACATGGCCGACTTCTTCATGGTCACCCTCGGTTCAGACGGCCGCGCCCGGATCGTCTACGACGACACGTCGAACGCCCTCGTGCAGGGCGTGCAGGACACGGCCGCCGACCACCAGGGCGCCGCGCTGGTCACCGTGGTCACGCAGAACACGGGCATCAACTCGTGGACCGGGGAGACGCTGTCCCCCACCGAGACGACGCAGCCCGTCAACGGGACGAGCGACCCGGGCGGGGATGCGCTCTTCAAGCCGCTGGGTGGCACGAACGTGCCGAGCGCCGACATCAAGGACCTGCGGCTGAGCATCGCGGGCGGCAACATCGTCATTACCGCCACAACCGCTGGCGGGCTGCTGTCCGACGCGGCGAAGGCGGGCGGCGTTCCCTTTGCGGAGCTGGTCGTGCGCTGGCAACGTGGCAACACGCTTTACCACGCAGCGGTAGAGATGCCGGCCGGGGCGCCCGCGGCCGGCGCGCTGTTCTTCGCAGGCCAGACTAAGAGCGTCGACCTGTGCAGCGTCTCCGGGTGCAAGCCCAACTACCTGGTCTACAACGCGCCACCGCAGCTCGACACGTCACGGGTCAACGGCAGCATCAACACGACAGTGCCCGGCCAGACGACGTACAACATCACTGTCCCGCTCTCCGCCGTGTCGAAGGTCGGCGACGCGAGCAGCCTCTACGAAGAGGTCATGGCTTTCGTGACGGTCTCCCCGGTCTCCTACGCCAAGCCACAGGACAACGCCCTGGCCTTCGCCGACGAGGTTCCGCTGCAGATCGAGGGAACGAGGACCTTCAACTTCAAGACCGGCGCCGAGGCTGCTCCGGACGTGCCGGAGGCGGCGCTCGTCACGCTGCTCCCGATGCTCGGGCTGCTCGTGCTCGGCGCCGGGTACGCCCTGCGACGTCGCGACCGGCTCGCGTGAGGCGACGCGCCCTGGTCCTGCTTGCGACACTCACCGCGCTGGCAGCACCTGCTGCGGCGTCCGCCACGGGCCAGGCGGCGGCCACCTACACGGCGTACAACGTGGGGATCTCGGGCGGCGAGCCGACGCTGGGATTCGACACGGCCCGCAACGCGGCGGTCTACGGCTCGGGGACCAGCAGCAAGCGGCTCACCTGGGACGACGCCGAGCCGGCACAGATGACCATCGTTGACGTCAAGCCCAAGACGTCCGTGACCACGCTCGATCCGATCACGTTCACCGACCGGGTCACGAACCGCACGTTCGTCTCGCAGCTCTACCTCGCCTGCAGCCTCACGTCGTTCAGCGACGACGCGGGTGCCACGTGGACGCCGTCGCAGGGCTGCGGTCCCGACACGATGGTCGACCACCAGACCATCGGCGGGGGGCCGTACGCCGGTGCCCTGGCCGGCCAGAACCCCGTGTACCCGAACGCCGTGTACTACTGCGCGCAGAACGGCTTCAGCGGGACGTGCGCCCGCAGTGATGACGGCGGCCTCACCTTCGGCCCGGGTACGCCGGCGTACAACACCCCGGCCAACGCCGTCGGCGACCCGTACGGCGGCGCCTGCTCGGCCATCCACGGTCACCTCAAGGTCGCGCTCGACGGCACCGTCTACCTGCCGAACAAGGGCTGCGGCGGCACGCCGACCGTGCAGAACCTCACCAACTCCGAGTTCTTCGGCGGCAGCCCGGCGGTGTCTGTCAGCGAGGACAACGGCATCACCTGGACGGTGCGCAAGGTTCCCGGCGCACGCAACCAGGACGAGAGCGACCCGTCGGTCGACACCGACCAGGCCGGCGCCGTCTACCTCGGCTGGCAGGACGGGGTGAACCCGAGCGAGACGGTCTACGGCACGACGAGCAGCGCCCGCATCGCGGTGTCGACAGACAAGGGCCGCACGTGGTCCACGCCGTATGACGTCTCGACCGCGCTCGGGATCAACAACGTGCAGTTCCCCGAGGTCGTCGCGGGAGTCGCCGGTCGGGCGGCGTTCGCGTTCCTGGGTACGCCGGGGATCGGTGACGACCAGCACAACGGCTTCGTCGGCGCCTGGCACCTGTACGTCGCGACGACGTTGGACGGCGGGGCGTCCTGGTCGACGGTCGACACGACGCCTGACGACCCGGTCCAGCGCGGCTGCATCTCGTTGCAGGGAACGTCCAACAAGACGGTGCTCAGCGCCGTCTGCGGTCAGCGCAACCTGCTGGACTTCAACGACATCACGATCGACCGCGAGGGCCGCGTCCTCGTGGCCTACGCCGACGGCTGCACCTCCGCCGCCTGCATCGCCAACCCGGGCAGCGGCTCGTCCGGTGCCCGCAGCATGGTGATGCGGCAGAGCAGCGGGCCGCTGCTGGTGGGAGATCTCCCCACACCGGTCGTCCCGGAGATTCCGGCAGCCGCGCTTCTTCCCCTGACCGCCGTGCTGATGCTGCTCGGGGTCGCCGCAGTACGACGTCGGAGGCAGCATGCGTAACGGTCGGCCGCTCGCTCTCGCAGCGCTGGCGGCGCTGACGGCGCTTGTTCTCGCCGCGCCCGCATCCGCCGACGACTTCGCCGGCCCAACACCGGGCGTGCCCTGCGACGAGGGGTCCTTGCCCGAGAAGGTGGGCGAACAGGGCCGGGTCTCCGCCGAGGACGTGGAGAGCGGCCGCGCTGCCCAGGGCTACACCTGCAACGCGCGCGAGCTCGGGCACTTCGGCAAGACCGGGGGCTTCCGGGTCGAGAGCTACACCGACGCGGCCGGCCACATCTGCGCGTTCTACGACACCACCCTGCTGTTCCCGTCGAGCGGCTACTACGACGCGGTCGAGGGCACCGGCACCTACGTCATGGACATGACCGACCCCGCCAACCCGGTGCATGTCGACACGTTGCGCACACCGGCGATGCAGTCTCCGCACGAGACACTGCGGCTCAACAAGAAGCGTGGCCTGCTGGCTGCGGCGTTCAGCTACCCGACGTTCCAGCCCGGCGTCGTGGACGTGTACGACGTGACGGCCGACTGCCGGCACCCGGTGCTCAAGTCGAGCACGCCACTGGGCGTGCTCGGCCACGAGAGCGGCTTCTCCCCCGACGGCAACACCTACTACGTGGGCTCGCTCTACGGGCACACCCTCGCCGCCGTAGATCTGACCAACCCCATGGTCCCCGGCCTGCTCTGGGTGACGCAGGACTACCAGCCGCACGGCATGAGTGTCAGCGACGACGGCACGCGGCTGTACATGACCGAGAAGGGCTCCGGTCCGGGGCGCCTGACGATCCTCGACGTCACGCAGATCCAGAACCGCACGCTGCAGCCCGTCGTACCGATCGTCAGCCGTACGACGTGGCCCAACGTCGGCACGCCGCAGTACGCCGAGCCGTTCACGCAGAACGGCCACCCGTACGTCATGGAGGTCGACGAGTACGGCAGCGGCTCCGGCGTCGGTGCCGGACGCATCCTCGACATGGACGCCCCGGAGGCGCCGGTTGTCTATCCGGCGGGCGGCGACAAGCAGCCCGTCGTCATTTCCAACATGAGGCTGGCCGTTCACCAGCAGCAGGCGCAGTCGGACTACAGCGGCGACCCCGGTGCCAGCGTGCAGTTCCAGGGCTACAAGGGCCACTACTGCACGCTGCCCACGCGGGTCGACCCGACCGTCGTCGCGTGCTCCTACATCGTGTCCGGGCTGCGTGTCTTCGACATCACGGACCCGCGCGCCCCGCAGGAGATCGCCTACTTCAACGGCAAGGTGCTGCCGGACGACAGCAACCCGCTGCACCAGGGCGCCTGGGCGATGGCGGCACCGGCGTTCTCGCCGCGGGCAAACGAGATCTGGTACTCCGACGGCAACCTCGGCTTCTACGCCGTCGGGCTGACGCCGAACGCCAAGCGGCTGGAGGCCAACCCGATCGTGCCCGAGGTCAGCGTGACCGGGCTGCTCCCGCTGGCCGGGCTCTTCGTGCTCGCAACCGTGGTTGCGATCCGGCGGCGCCGGGAGCTCGCGTAGCGACTAGTGGAACGAGTCCCCGCAGGCGCACGAGCCGCCGGCGTTGGGGTTGTCGATCGTGAAACCCTGCTTCTCGATCGTGTCCACGAAGTCGATGGTCGCGCCCGCGAGGTAGGGCACGCTCATGCGGTCGACGACCACGCGCACCGTGCCGTCGGCGTACTCCTGGACGGCGTCGCCGTCGAGGGAGCGCTCGTCGAAGAACAGCTGGTAGCGCAGGCCGGAGCAGCCGCCCGGCTGGACCGCCACGCGGAGCGCCAGGTCGTCGCGGCCCTCCTGGGCGAGCAGCGCCTGGACTTTGTCGGCGGCAGGTGCGCTGAGCACGACGCCGGTGGCAGTGCTGGTGTCAGCGGCCGTGGTCGTGGCGTCCGAGGTCTCGGCGGTCATCAGGGGCTCTCCAGAGGTCTCGAGGTCTTCCTATGGTGCAACGCAGGCTCGGCCCGGGCACTTCCCATTGTCACACGCACCCTGGCCGCGATCTTCGCTCCAGCGGTTTCGGGCGCACCGCCCGGCCCGTCCTTGAGCAGCCGCCGCGGTGATCGGCGTGCGTGCCGCACGTGTGCGGGGTGAGCGTGCGATGCGCACGGTGATCACTGCGACGCCCCCCGGGTGATCGGCGTGCGCGCCGCGAGCGTGTTCGATGAGCCTGAGTCGCGCACGCCGATCTTGGAACAGGTGAGTAGGGCGGCAAGGCTGGCTCAGGACCGTGACCACTCCCTCGCGACGCGCTCGGCGAGCGCGGCCAGCTCATCCGCCGGCTGCGCCAGTGAGGCCTCGATACCGACGGCGTCGGCCACGGCGTACGTCGCGTCGATACCGGCAGATGCGGCCTCGCGCCGGCCGAGCCGGACCTCCCCGGCGAGCACGATGCAGGGCAGACCTCCCTCGGCTGCCGCTGCGGCCACGCCGGACACCGCCTTGCCCGTCAACGACGACGCGTCGAGCGTGCCCTCCCCGGTCACGACCAGGTCGGCCCGGGCGGCCCGTGGCCCGAGCTTGATCATCTTCTGTACGAGCGCGAACCCCGACGCGCGCTCGGCGCCGAGGGCGAACAGCGCCGCCCCCAGGCCACCCGCGGCGCCCGCCCCGGGCAGATCCCGCACAGCCAGACCGGCGCGGTCCTCGAGCTCGTCGGCCCAGCGCTCCAAGGCGGCGTCGAGCGACATCACCTGCCCCCGCGTCGCCCCCTTCTGCGGACCGAACACCGCCGACGCGCCATGCAGGCCGAGCAGCGGCGCGTCGACGTCGGTGGCCGCGACCAGCTCGATCCCCGGCAGCAGCGGCCAGGCGTCGAGCCCGCCGAGGGCAGTGATCATCCCGGCCCCGCCATCGTTCGTGCCGGAGCCGCCCAGTCCGACCACGACCCGGGTCGCGCCGGCCTCGACGGCGGCAACGAGCAGCTCGCCTACGCCGTACGACGTCGTGACGGTGGGGTCGCGCTCCGACGGGGAGAGGTGGTGCAGGCCACAGGCCTGCGCCGACTCGACGTAGGCCGTCGAGGCCGCCAGCAGCACCTCGGCGGGCACCGGGCGCCCGAGCGGGTCCTGCACGGTCACCAGCAGCCGACGGGCCTTCGGCAGCGCCGCGGCGAGCACGGCGACGAACCCGGGCCCGCCATCCGAGAGGGGCGCCAGGTCGAGGACGTCCCGGGGCGCGGCTGCATGCCAGCCCGCGGCGATCGCCGCGGCCGCCTCGACGGCCGTCAGCGTGCCGCCGAACTCGTCGGGCGCCACCAGGATCCGCACGCGGACAGGGAAGCATGGCCGCGATCCGGGGGTTGTCGTCTGTGAGACGCTATCTATGCCCCCGCCTCACCGAGGAGCCCGCTGTGACCACCGTCGACCTCGACCTGCCGGCCGGTGTCGAGCCGACGCCGCTGGCCCTGCTGCTGCTCGGCCGGCAGCGCGACCCCGACTCCGAGCGCGGCGTCGACTGCCCCGGTGACCTGCCGCCGGCGTCCGACCCGACGCTCGTCGCCCGCGCCCGCGCCGCGAAGGCCGCCCTCGGTGACCGCCTGTTCGTCCTGGGACACCACTACCAGCGCGACGAGGTCATCGAGTTCGCCGACGTCACCGGCGACTCGTTCAAGCTGGCGCAGCAGGCGGCGGCGCGTCCCGACGCGGAGTTCATCGTGTTCTGCGGCGTGCACTTCATGGCGGAGTCGGCCGACATCCTCACCGGGCCCGAGCAGGCCGTGATCCTGCCCGACCTCGGTGCCGGCTGCTCGATGGCCGACATGGCGACCTTCGACCAGGTCGAGGAGTGCTGGGCGGTGCTGTCCGACGCCGGCGTGGCCGACGCCACCGTGCCGGTCAGCTACATGAACTCCTCCGCCGCCATCAAGGGCTTCACCGGCCGCCACGGCGGCACGATCTGCACGAGCAGCAACGCCAAGCGGGCCATGGAGTGGGCGTTCGGCAAGGGCGAGAAGGTCCTGTTCCTGCCCGACCAGCACCTCGGACGCAACACGGCCGTGCGCGAGCTCGGTCTGACCCTCGATGACTGCGTCGTCTACAACCCCCACCGCCCGAAAGGCGGGCTGACCCCCGAGCAGCTGCAGGCCGCGACTGTCATCCTCTGGAAAGGGCACTGCTCGGTCCACGGCCGCTTCACCGCTGAGTCGGTTGCCGATGTGCGGGCGCGGATCCCCGGGGTCAACGTGCTGGTCCACCCCGAGTGCACGTACGAGGTCGCCATGGCGGCCGACCTCGTCGGCTCGACCGACTTCATCATCCGCACCCTCGACGCCGCCCCGGCCGGCAGCTCCTGGGCGATCGGCACCGAGCTCAACCTGGTCAAGCGGCTGGCAAAGCTGCACCCCGACAAGACCGTCGTGTTCCTCGAGAAGACGGTCTGCTTCTGCGCGACCATGAACCGGATCGACCTGCCCCACCTGGTCTGGTCACTGGAGCAGCTGGTCGCGGGGAACGTGCCTAACCGCATCACCGTCGAGCCCGAGACGGCCCGCTACGCCAGGCAGGCCCTCGACCAGATGCTGGCTCTGCCCTAAGACCCTTCGCAACCCGTACTGTTCCCACCCGTGAGCGAGAGTCCGACGACCGGCAAGGGGCGTCCCACCCCGAAGCGCAAGGACGCGCAGCGGCGCCACGGCGGACCGGTGGCCCCTCCCCCCGCGACCCGCAAGGAAGCCGCCAAGCGGGTCCGCGCCCAGGGCAAGCAGAAGCGCCAGTCGGTGAAGGACGGCACCCGCACCGGTGACAGCAGCCGCATGATGGCCCGCGACCAAGGCTCGGTACGCCGGCTGGTTCGCGACCTGGTCGACTCGCGGCGGCACGTCGGCGTACTGCTCCTGCCGGCGACCGTGCTCCCGGTGCTCGCCAATCTCACGCCGAGCCTTGAGGTGCGGGCGTTCGCGACGGCGCTGTGGCTCGCCGCGGTGCTCGCCGCCGTGTTCGACATGATCATCACGGGCGCCATCGTGAGCCGGCGGGTGAAGGCCGACTTCCCGTCCGAGACCCGGACGCGCGGTCACGTCGGCTACGCCATGGTGCGCACCGCGCAGTTCCGCCGCTTCCGACTGCCACCTCCGCAAGTGAGCCCCGGGGACACCGTGTGACCCTGCGCTCAACCGCCGGTGTGCTCCTCGCCGGCGTGATGATGACGGCCTGCAGCACGTCGGTCGGAGCAACAGCCGACACGGTCAGCGCCGAGCTCACGACCACGTCGGTGGCGGTAGCCCCGGCACTCGAGCGCCTGCTGCTCACGGCGACCGCGACGAGCGCAAGCCCCTCGGCCGGTCCGACGGAGGTGGCCGTCCCGCTGCAGCAGCTCCCCCGCGGTGGCCGCCGCATCTTCCCGAAGCACCTCGTGGTCATGCACTACGGCACCGCAGGTACGGCGGCACTCGGCATCCTCGGCGAAGGGACGCCGGCGCAGGCTGCTGCACGGCTCGTGGCCGCCGCCGCCCCGTTCGCCAAGGCGTCGGGCCGGCCGGTGCTGCCGGCGTTCGAGCTGATCGCGACCATCGCGCAGCGGGCCGCGGGTGACGACGGGATGTACAGCACCTACATTCCCGACGCCGATGTCGCCCGCTACCTGGCCGCGGCCCGGCGGGTGAAGGCGCTGCTCGTGCTCGACCTGCAGCCTGGTCGCGCCGACTTCCTGACGCAGGCCCGCCACTACGAGAAGTTCCTGCGCCAGCCCGACGTCGGCCTCGCCCTCGACGCGGAGTGGAAGCTCACGCCGACCCAGGTGCCGCTCAAGCAGATCGGTGCGACAAGCGCGGCCGCGATCAACCAGGTGTCGTCGTACCTCGCGCAACTGAGCGCGGCGAACGGACTGCCGGAGAAGCTGCTGGTGCTGCACCAGTTCCGCGAGTTCATGATCCCGGACCGTCACAAGGTCGTGCCGCGGCCGGGCCTCGCGATCGTCGTGCACCTCGACGGCTTCGGGCCGCAGTCCGTCAAGCGGGACGTGTACGCCGCACTCAGCCTGACGTCGGGGCCGCTCCACAACGGCCTGAAGCTGTTCATCGACGAGGACACCGACATGTTCACCCCGCGCGAGGCGATGGCGATCCGCCCCCGCCCCGAGCTCATCTCCTACCAGTAGCGCCTAGATGGCGGGCTTGGCGTCGCTGGAGTAGGCGGCCGCGGTGTACCTCGCGACCGCTGACCACATGAGCCAGCCCTGGATGCCGTTGGCCCGCGTGCCGGCGATCTGCTCGCGCACCTTGGCGGCGTCGTACCGGCCCTTGTAGTTCTCGTCCTGCAGCCACGGGACGACGACGCAGTTGGTGCCCTTGACGACCTTCAGCCAGTCCACGAGTGACCGCTGCACGATCTGCTTCGCACCGATGTAGGTGTCGGGGACGCCGTACTCCCCCGGGTTCCAGTGCGACGGGTACTCCATCGGGATGACGACGTCGAGGTGCTTGGCCATCTTCGCGATGTCCTGCGACGTCGACTTCGACCGCGTCGCCGCCTGCGCGAACGCCGCGGCACCGAGCGACCCGCCCAGCGGGCGGACCAGCGCGTGCGCCTCCTCGAGGAACGACGCGATCGAGTCGCGGGGGTCGCCCTTCAGGCCCGGGAAGCGCATCGACTCGATCTTGCCGTCGGGCCGGCGGACGTAGTCGTAGACGACGTCGTCGAAGCCACCCTTGATGGCCTCCACCGCGATATCGAGGTTGTACTTGCGGACGTCGGGGTTGGCGAAGTTGGTGAAGCCCGCCTTGTTGTAGCCGTAGAGGTACTTCGTGCCGTTGGGGTTCTGGATGAACCACGCGTTCTTGTGGTGTGCCTGCGCGTACGACGCGAGCTTGGTGTCGTTGAACGCGACGATCCGGCCGATGACGCGGACACCCATCCCGTGCAGCTGCGCGGTGACCTTCTCGAGGTCGTAGTACGGGAACGTCGCCTTCGCCGCCTTGGCCAGCGGGATCTGCGACGAGTAGTTGATGACCCCGTCCTCGTCCTTGATGTCGAGCTCGACCGCGTTGATCTTCTTCGCCTTGATGAGGGCGAGCACGGGGTTGCGCAGCGGGCTGTAGGCCCAGGCCGCACCGGTGACGTGCACGGCACGGATGTGCGTAGGGTACGCCGTGGGGACCGTGACGACCTTCTCCGCAGTGTTGCCCGCGGCGTCGGTCGCGACGATCTTCGCGTCGACCGGCGGCACCGCGTAGTGCACGGTGAACGTCGTCCCGGTGAGCGTCACCTCGCCACCGTCAGCCGTCACCGTGGCGCCCTTGTCGACCGTGCCGGTGACGTCGACGGCGTCCTTGATCTTCACCGGCTTGGTCGGCGCCGTGACGGTGAGCGCCGGCGGCGTGCTGTCGACGGTGAAGCGCCGGGTGACCGTCGCCGAACCGAGCAGGCTCTTGTGCGCCGACACCTTCAGGACGTGCTTGCCGTCGGCGACCCCGGCGAGGCTCACGACCTGGGTCTCGCCCTGGCGCGTGACCGTCGCCCTCTTGCCGTCGATGGTCGCCTTGACCGACGTCGCGTCGACGTCCTTCATCGTCAGCGACACGGCCGCGGTCTCGAGAGCGTCCGCCCCGAGCAGCGCGTTGTCCGCAACACCGCTGAGCCCGAGGCTGCCGCCGTTCTTGGCCACCGCTGTCGGCACGGCGACGGCAACGAGGACGACGACCGCGAGCGGGACGAGTACGGCGGGACGACGCAGGCGGGACACGGGTGAGGGCCTTTCGGATCGGTCCGGGGGTCGGTGAGCGAGACTCGGTGACCCATGGGGTCCACGAGTCAGGAGTGAACGTGCGCGCACGGTACCGACGGACGACGGCGCTGGCTGCCGTTCTCCTTTCCACGGCTCTCGGCGCGGCGGCCTGCGCCGGCGGGAGCAGTGGCCGGGCGGCGTCACCGCGGCCGTCGGCGGCGTCGGCTGAACCCTCCCCGAGCGCATCGCCCAGCAACGACCCCGCTGCCGTCAAGGCAAACGAGCTCGGGGTCGTGCCGGTGCTCATGTACCACCAGTTCGTCGCGCAGCCCAAGGGCGTGTACGACCAGACCCCCGCGCAGCTGAAGGCCGAGCTCACCCGCCTGTACCGCCAGGGTTATCGGACCATCACGGCCGCGGCTTTCGTGTCCGGCACGATCGACGTCCCGGCCGGCAAGAGCCCGATGGTGCTGACCTTCGACGACGCGACGGTCAGCCAGTACGGCGAGCTGCCGGACGGGTCGGTCGACCCGACATCAGGGCTGGGCATCCTGCTCGCGGTCGGGAAAGCGAACGGCGAGGAGCATCCCGTCGCGACGTTCTACGTCAACGAGGAGCCGTTCGCCGGCCGCGACTCGTACCTGAAGAAGCTGCACGACCTCGGCATGGAGATCGGCGACCACACGCTCACCCACGCCAACCTCAAGCGGCTGAACGACACCCAGGTCCAGGCCGAGATCGCCAAGGACCTCACCTTCATCCGTCGGTCCGTGCCGGGCATCGACGTGACGACGTTCGCCCTCCCGCTGGGCATCCACCCGGTCAACAAGGGGCTGGCAGCCAAGGGCAGGTTCGGTACGACGTCGTACAGCTTCGCCGGGGTCATGCTCGTCGGCGCCGGCCCGGCGCCGTCGCCGTACAGCCTGCGGTTCAAGCCCCTCGCCGTACCGCGCCTGCTGTCGGGGCACGACAAGAGCGAGTACTTCGCCGCGACATACTGGCTCAACCGGATCGGGACGACGCGCTACATCAGCGACGGAGACCCCGACCGCATCTCCTTCCCGAAGGCGGCTGCCGACAAGCTGTCGCCCCGCTTCGCGAGCCAGGCTCGCCCGTACTAGGGACCGTCACGCATGGAGTTCCGTCACCTGGGCCGCAGCGGCCTGATGGTCAGCGAGATCTCGTACGGCAACTGGCTGACGCACGGCTCCCAGGTCGAGGCCGACCAGGCCACGGCGTGCGTGCGCGAGGCGCTCGAGGTCGGGATCACGACCTTCGACACCGCCGACGTCTACGCGCAGACGAAGGCGGAGAGCGTCCTCGGCGAGGCCCTCAAGGGGGTACGGCGGGAGTCGTACGAGCTGTTCACCAAGGTCTACTGGCCGACGGGTCCCGGCATGAACGACCGCGGGCTGTCGCGCAAGCACATCCTCGAGAGCTGCAACGCTTCGTTGACACGCCTGCAGACCGACCACATCGACCTGTACCAGGCGCACCGGTTCGACGTCGAGACACCACTCGAGGAGACCCTGCGCGCGTTCGACGACCTCGTGCGCGCCGGCAAGGTGGGCTACATCGGCGTCTCGGAGTGGACGGCGACGCAGATCTCGCAGGCGTTGGAGATCGCCGACACGATGGGCTTCGACCGGATCGTGTCGAGCCAGCCGCAGTACTCCATGCTCTGGCGCGTCATCGAGGCGGAGGTCGTGCCGCTGTGCGAGAAGGAGGGCATCGGCCAGATCGTCTGGAGCCCGATCGCGCAGGGCGTGCTGACCGGCAAGTACCTGCCGGGTCAGGCGCCGCCGGAGGGCTCGCGCGCGACCGACCCCACCGGGTCGAACTTCATCCAGGGGTTCCTGCGCGACGACGTCCTGGCGAAGGTGCAGCAGCTCAAGCCGCTGGCCGACGAGGCCGGGCTGACCATGGCGCAGCTCGCGATCGCGTGGGTGCTGACCAACCCCAACGTCTCCTCCGCCATCGTCGGCGCCACGCGACCGGAGCAGGTCCGTGACAACGCAGCCGCCGCCGGCAAGAAGCTCGACGCCGACCTGCTGAGGAAGATCGACGACGTGCTGACCGGCGTCGTCATCGACGATCCCGCGCGGACGGTGAGCCCCGCCGCCCGTCCCTAGTGCCGGTGATAGTGCGGACGGGTGATGGTGCGCCGGCGGCGGTGGGAGGAACGTCCGTCTTCCCGAGCGAACCCGGAGGCACCATGACCATCCCGACACAGGCGCCAGAACTGACGATCACGACGTCGCCCACGGAGTCCGACGCCCAGCTCATGGTGCAGCTCGCCCAGCTGAGCACCGGCATGAACGTCGACCGCGGCCAGGCGCTGCTCTACAAGCACCACCAGGACGGCGGCCTGACCTACGAGCAGTTCGAGTCGACCTACCCCATCGGGTCGGAGGACTCGATCGCGATCATCAACGTGATGAAGTGGCACGAGACGGTGGGCACGCTCGTGAAACAGGGTCTGCTCGATCGCGGGCTCATCCTCGACTGGCTCTGGGTGTCCGGCGCGTGGGACATGTGCAAGGCGCTCGCCCTGCACCATCGGGCGGAGACGCAGTCCGACTCGATGTGGGAGAACTTCGAGGCGCTCGCGGCCTCGCAGAACTGCTAGCGCCCGAATGCGTCAGAACGCGCACGCGGCGGGTGCGCGGCGGGTGCGCGGCGGGTGCGCACCCGTCTTCTGACGCGGCCGAGAGGCGTCAGGCCGACTCGAGGCTCATCGGTCCGTAGACCTTGCGGTCGCCCTCGAAGAGGGTGACCTGGGCGATGCCGGCCTCGAGCAGCTCGCGCCAGCTCTCGCCGATGAAGCTCTCGGCGTCGGACTGGCTGGGGAAGACCTCGGGGGCGGCGACGCCCTCGGGCGCGGTCGTGCTGCCGTCGGGTGCCTCGTAGCGCCACGTCCAGGCCATGCGTCGTCCCCTCGTCGATCCGTCATGCGGCACGCTAGGCGCATGCAGATCGGGCCGCGGCCAACGGGTGCGCCGTGAAGCCGGTCGATCCGCCCGCCCGGCTACCCGCACCGCCGCGCGAGCTCGGCCGGCTGGGTGCCGCGCTGGGCTGGCTCGCGGGTGCGCAGGGAGCGTGGCCGCCGCATCCCCCGGCTCTACGACGCGCCGTGGACATCGGGGTCGGCGGGCTGCCTGCCGGCGTCGCTGCCGCGGACGCCCTCGCGGATGCAGGTGCTGACCTGCTCACCCTCGAGGGACCTGCGGCGTCGACAGCGGCGCTCGTCACGTTGTGCGTGCTGCTCGACCTCGAACCCGTGGTGGCGATCGGCACGTCCGCCGGCCCGGACTGGTCCGCCCGCGTGGTCGCCGTGCGTGACGCGCTGCCGGCCGCCCGAGCCGCGTTGGGCGACCCGGAGCGCCTCGTCGACGACCCCGTGCTGGGTCACGCCACCGGCCTGCTCGCGCAGTCGGCCGTCCGTCGTACGCCGGTGGTGCTCGGCACGTCACCGCTCCTGGCCGCGGCGGCGCTCGCCGCCGACCGGATCGCGCCCGGCGCGCGGGCCTGGTGGCACGCTGGGTCGCAGTCGCCCGCGACGGCAGTGCGCAAGGCCTACGCCGAGCTCGAGCTCGACCCGCTCCTCGACCTCGGCCTGACCGCCCCGGGCAGCGCCGCACTCGCCGCCGACCTCCTCGTCAGCGCCATCGCCCTCACTGCTGACTGAGCTCCTCGGGGCTGTGGGCGCGCAGGACGCAGAACTCGTTGCCCTCGGGGTCGGCCAGGACGACCCAGGTCACCTCCGGGCCCTGCCCCACCGACACACGAGTGGCCCCGAGCGCCTCGATTCGGCGTACCTCTTCGTCCTGGTCCTCCGGGCGCAGGTCGATGTGCAGGCGGTTCTTCGCGGTCTTGTCCTCGGGGACGGGCGTGAACAGCAGGTCGGGCGAGCTCGCGGCTCAGCGTCGTCTTGCCACTGCCCGCCGGGCCAGAGACGACGACGTACGTGACTGTCTCAGCGCACGTGCGACGGGACGAACGGCGGCTTCACGACCCGGACCTGCGTCGTACGACCTCGTACGTCGACAACCAGCTCGTCGCCTTCCGAGACCGACGGGTCGAGCAAGGCGAGACCGATGCCGACCTTGCGGGTCGGTGAGAACGTCCCGCTCGTCACCTCGCCGATCGCCGCGCCGTCGCGCAGCACCGTCATGTGCGCGCGCGGGATGCCGCGATCCAGCGCCTCGAGCCCCCACAGCAGCCGGCGCGGGCCGCGCTCCTTCTCGGCGACGAGCGCGTCGCGGCCCCAGAAGCGCTCCTTCTTCCAGCCGACCGCCCACCCGGCCCGTGCCTGCACGGGCGTGATGTCGAGCGACAGGTCCTGGCCGTGCAGCGGGTAGCCCATCTCGGTGCGCAGCGTGTCGCGGGCGCCGAGGCCACACGGCGTCACGCCCAGCGCCAGCACGGCGTCCCACAGCTCGCCTGCGTCGTCCCACCGCGGCAGCAGCTCGAAGCCGAGCTCGCCGGTGTAGCCGGTCCGGCAGACGATGACTGGCTTGTCCTGCCACGACGCGTTGGTGAAGCTCATGTAGTCGTGTGATGTGGGCAGCCCGAGCTGCTCGACGACCTTCGCCGACTGCGGACCCTGTACGGCGAGCACCGCGAGTGACGTGTGCAGGTCCTCCACCTCGATGCCGGCGGGGGCGTCGGCGGCGAGGCGGGACACGACCTGCGACGAGTTGGCGGCGTTGGGGATGAGGAAGACCTCGTCCTCGCTGCGGACGTACTGGATCAGGTCGTCGACGACGCCGCCGGTCGCGTCGTCGCAGCACAGCGTGTACTGCGCCTGCCCCGGGCCGATGCGCCGCAGGTCGTTGGTGAGCCGGTCGTTGACGAAGTCGACCGCTGTGTAGCCAGAGCTGGCACCGCGCACGACACCCTTGCCGAGGTGACTGACGTCGAAGACACCGACGGCCTCGCGCACGGCCGTGTGCTCCTGCAGCACCCCGGCGTACTGGATGGGCATGTCCCAGCCGCCGAAGTCGGCCATCTTGGCGCCAAGCGCAACGTGCCGGTCGTGGAGCGGGCTCTTCTGCAGGTCGGTCACGGGTTCGAACCTAACGGCTCCATTAAGGTCGTTTCCCGTGACCTCTCTCTCGCTGACCGGTGGGACACCCACCTCCGTGAAGGCCGACGCACTCGTCGTCGGCGTGGCCATCGGCGCGAAGGGCCTGGTGCTCGTGCCACCCGCCGACGCGGTCGTCAAGGCGCTCGGCAAGGGCTTCGCCGGCGCGATCACGGGGCTCGGCGCGACCGGGAAGGCCGAGGAGGTGACGCTCGTGGCGAACCTCGGCGGGACCGGCCCGGGGGTCGTGGTCGTCGTCGGGCTCGGCAAGGAGCTCGCCAAGGGAGCGGTCTACGACGGCGAGACGCTCCGGCGCGCGACCGGTGCGGCCCTGCGCGCGCTGCGCGGCAACCGCAAGGTCGCCGTCGCGCTGCCGACCTCCTCCCCTGACGCCGTCCGCGCGATCGGCGAGGGCGCCGTCCTCGGCGGCTACACGTTCACGGCGTACCGGTCGACCTCGGCCGCCGACCACAAGCCGCCCGTAGAGAACGTCGTCATCGTCGTCAGCGACCCCAAGGACAAGGCCACGAAGGCCGCGCTGACGCGGGCTGACGTGGTCGCACGCGCGGTCATGCTCACCCGCGATCTCGTCAACACGCCGCCGTCCCACCTGCACCCCGCGGAGCTCGCCGAGATCGCGCGCACCGAAGGCAGCAAGGCCGGCCTGTCCGTCGAGGTGCTCGACGAGAAGGCACTGCGCAAGGGCGGGTACGGCGGGATCCTCGGGGTCGGGCAAGGCTCGGACGCACCACCGCGACTGGTGCACCTCACCTACAAGGGCGGCCGCGGCGCGAAGACGAAGGTCGCGCTCGTCGGCAAAGGCATCACCTTCGACTCCGGTGGCCTGTCGCTGAAGCCCGCGACGGCCATGGAGGAGATGAAGATGGACATGGGCGGCGCGGCCGCCGTCATCGCCACCATGCGGGCGGTCGCCGAGCTCGGCCTGAAGGTCGACGTCGAGGCCTGGATCCCGATGGCCGAGAACATGCCCAGCGGCGCGGCCATCCGGCCCTCCGACGTGCTGTCGATGCGCAGCGGGCTCCGGGTCGAGGTCACCAACACCGACGCCGAGGGGCGGCTGATCCTGGCCGACGCCATCGCCCGGGCGGCGGAGGACAAGCCCGACGTCATCCTCGACATCGCGACCCTCACCGGCGCCCAGCTGGTCGCACTCGGGGCGCGCACGACCGGCGTGATGGCCAACGACGACGACCTGCGGACGTCGGTCGTCGATGCCGCGACCCGAGCCGGCGAGCCGTCGTGGGCGATGCCGCTCCCGCCCGAGCTGCGCAAGGGGCTCGACTCGGAGATCGCCGACCTGGTCAACAGCGGCCCGCGTGAGGGCGGCATGCTCACCGCCGGGATCTTCCTGAAGGAGTTCGTCCCCGAGGGCATCCGGTGGGCGCACCTGGACATCGCCGGCCCGGCGTACAACTCGGCAGACGACTACGGCTACACACCCCACGGCGGCACGGGCGCCGGTGTGCGCACCTTTGTCCAGTTCCTGGAGGACGCGCAGTAATCCGGTCGGGCGAGGACTGTAACGACGGCTCGCGGATGCCGATGAACAGCGAGACGACCCCGTCCCGTGGAGGTTCCACCATGCTCGACAAGCTCCTGTCCGTCACCGTGCAGAACGCCAAGCTCGCCCTCGCGGCGGTCGCCGGCGCCGCCCTCGTCGCTGGCGGATCTGCGGTGGCGATCACGCAGGTGTCGGACTCCGGGCCGGTCAAGGGCGGCGAGAACCTGTCGGTGACCGGGGCCGAGAACCGCAGCGACACCGCCACGGCGACGATCACGCCGAAGTCGCCCAAGCCGTCGAAGTCGCCGAAGGCCGAGGCCGACGCCGACAGCGAGGGCGGGCAGGGCGTCCATGGCGCCTGCGTCTCCGCCGTCGCCCACGACAAGAGCCTCGAGGGCCGGGAGCACGGCAAGGCCGTCTCCGCGGCCGCGCACAGCTGCCCCAAGGGCGGGGACGAAGCCGACGCGACTGAGGCAGCCGAGGCCGACGAGGACGCGGACGAGGACGCCGACGAGGCTGAGGCTCCCAGGGCTCCGAAGCCCGAGAAGTCGAAGGGCAACCGCGGGAAGTCCGACCAGGACGACTGAGGGCTGATCAGACCCAGCGGCTCCTGACCCAGCCGCTGCCTCAGCCGATCGTCGAGCTGCCCTTGCCCTGCTCGCGTCGCTTGGCGGTCCACTCGCGCATGCGGGCGGGGTAGCCGGTCGCGGCGACGTCGTAGACCGGGATGCCCAGGCGCTGGCCCAGCGTGAAGGCGGCCTTCGGCGACTCCACCCGCCGCCGGGTCCACTCCCCGTCGCCCGCGACGAGCACGAGCGTCGTGGCGGTGTTGAGCGTCTCGGGCTCGACGAACCCCTCGACGCCACGCCGGCTGCCGGCGAACTCCTCCAGGTGCTGGACGTCCGCGGACTGGGCCCGCCTCGGCGTACCCGGCTTGTCGCGCCGCATGCGGTCTCGCAGCCCCACAGCCGTCCCCTCCCCAGGCGAGCGCACCGCCGCGGGAATGCGGCAGGGGCGGTCGCGACCTGTACGTGTCGGGTGAAAGGATGCCCGAGCGCGCCGATTCACGCGCGAACGACGCACCTGCGAGGAGCAGCAGTGACCCAGCCAGCCGGCACCGAAGCCGCCAGTGGCCCCGTCGACCTCGTCGTCCTCGGGGGCGGGAGCGGGGGCTACGCCGCCGCGCTGCGGGCGTCGGAGCTCGGCATGACCGTCGTGATGATCGAGCGCGACAAGGTCGGGGGCACCTGCCTGCACCGCGGCTGCATCCCGACCAAGGCGCTCCTGCACTCGGCAGAGACCGTCGACGTCATCAAGGAGGCGGGCCAGTTCGGGGTCAAGGGGACCTTCGAGTCGGTCGACATGGCCGCGGTCAACGCCTACAAGGGCAAGGTCGTCGAGGGGTTGTACAAGGGCCTGACCGGTCTGGTGAAGAGCCGCAACATCGAGACCGTCCAGGGCACCGGTCGGCTCGTCTCCCCGACGGCCGTCGAGGTGGACGGCCGGGTGATCGAGGCGCGGCACGTGCTGCTCGCCACCGGCTCTGTGCCGCGGTCGATCCCGGGGCTCGACATCGACCACCAACGCGTGGTCACGAGCGACGACGCGCTCGGCTTCGACGGCATCCCGGGCTCCGTGGTGATCCTCGGCGCCGGCGCGATCGGCTGCGAGTTCGCGTCGGTCTGGTCGTCGTTCGGCTCCGACGTGACCATCGTCGAGGCGCTGCCTCATCTGGTGCCGCTGGAGGAGGAGTCATCCTCCAAGCTGCTGGAGCGGGCGTTCCGCAAGCGCGGCATCAAGCAGGAGCTCAACGCCCGCTTCGAGCGCGTCGAGCACACCGACGCAGGCGTGCGGGTGCATCTCGAGGGCGGCAAGACGATCGACGCCGACCTGCTGCTCGTCGCCATCGGGCGCGGCCCGGTGTCGAAGGACCTCGGCTACGAGCAGGTCGGGCTGGAGATGGAGCGCGGCTTCGTCAAGGTCGATGCCTACTGCCAGACGTCGGTGCCCACGATCAGCGCCGTCGGCGACCTCATCCCGACCCTGCAGCTCGCGCACGTGGGCTTCGCGGAGGGCATCCTCGTCGCGGAGCGGCTGGCCGGGCTGCCCGTGACGCCCGTCGACTACGACGGCGTACCGCGCGTGACCTACTCCCACCCGGAGGTCGCCTCCGTCGGCATCACCTCGAAGCAGGCCAAAGAACGGGGGTACGACGTCATCGAGGCGACGTACGACCTCGCCGGCAACGGGAAGGCGCGCATCCTCGGGACCGCCGGCGCCGTGAAGGTCATCGCGGCCAAGGACGGCGCGGTGCTCGGTGTCCACATGGTGGGCGACCGGGTCGGTGAGCTCATCGCCGAGGCGCAGCTCATCACCAACTGGGAAGCGCTGCCCAGCGAGGTCGCGCAGCTGATCCACCCGCACCCGACCATGTCCGAGGCCGTCGGCGAGGCCCACCTCGCGCTCGCCGGCAAGCCGCTGCACAGCCACAGCTAGGAGCTCCCCCACCTCATGGCCGTCTCCGTCACCATGCCGCGCCTCGGCGAGAGCGTCACCGAGGGCACCGTCACCCGCTGGCTGAAGAAGGAGGGCGAGCGGGTCGAGGCCGACGAGCCGCTGCTCGAGGTCTCGACGGACAAGGTCGACACAGAGATCCCGTCACCCGCGGCCGGGATCGTCTCGTCGATCAAGGTGCAGGAGGACGAGACCGTCGAGGTCGGCGTCGAGCTGGCGACGATCGACGACGGAGCCGGTGGCGAGGCGGCTGCGGCGCCCGCGGAGGCTGCTCCCGCTGCGGCTCCTGAGCCCGAGCCGGAGCCGGAGCCGACGCCGGAGCCGGAGCCGACGCCGGAGCCGGAGCCCGCCCCGGCCGCGCAGGCAGCCGCTCCCGCACCCGCCACGCAGGCAGCCGCTCCCGCTCCCGCACCCGTCTCGACCGATGCGCCGCCGCCGGCAGCGGCGACCGTCGCCGGCTCCGGCGGCGAGGGCGCCTACGTCACCCCGCTCGTCCGCAAGCTCGCCGCCGAGCACGGCGTCGACCTCGCCCGCCTGCAGGGCACCGGTGTCGGCGGCCGCATCCGCAAGCAGGACGTCCTGGACGCCGCGCAGCAGTCCGGCGACGCGGCCGCTGCGCCCGCCCCCGCTGCCTCCGCCCCGGCGGCGCCCGCTGCCGCCCCCGTCCCCGCGCCCGCCGCCGCCGCACCGGCTGCTGCACCCGCACCGGCTGCACCCGCTGCCGCGGCAGCACCCGCCGTACCTGCTGCGGTTGCCGCGCAGGCCCCGGCAGCGCCGGCCAGGTCGGCCGCGCCGAGCCCGCTGCGTGGGCGCACTGAGGACCTGTCGCGGCTGCGCAAGGTCATCGCGTCGCGGATGACCGAGTCGCTGCAGACCTCCGCGCAGCTGACCACCGTCGTCGAGGCCGACGTCACCCGGATCGCCAAGCTGCGCCAGCAGGCGAAGGCGTCGTTCGAGGCGCGCGAGGGCGTGAAGCTGTCGTTCCTGCCGTTCTTCGCCCTCGCCACGGTCGAGGCGCTCAAGGCGCACCCCGTCGTCAACTCGAGCATCGACCAGGTCGCCGGCACGGTGACCTACCACGAGGGCGAGCACCTCGGCATGGCCGTCGACACCGAGCGCGGGCTGCTCGTCCCCGTGATCCACGGCGCCGGCGACCTCAACCTGGCGGGGATGGCGCGCAAGATCGCCGACCTCGCCGAGCGAACCCGCACCAACAAGGTGACGCCCGACGAGCTCGGCGGCGGGACCTTCACGCTGACCAACACCGGCTCGCGCGGCGCACTGTTCGACACCCCGATCATCAACCAGCCGCAGGTCGGCATCCTCGGCACGGGCAGCGTCGTCAAGCGCGCAGTCGTCGTCGAAGACCCCGAGCTCGGCGAGGTCGTCGCGATCCGCTCGATGGTCTACCTCGCCCTGACCTACGACCACCGCATCGTCGACGGCGCCGATGCGGCGCGGTTCCTCGTGACGGTCAAGGAGCGCCTCGAGGAAGGCGACTTCGCCGCCGAGCTCGGCCTGTAGTCCCCGCGGGGGATAGCTCATGAGAGTCGCGGTCACCGGGGCGTCCGGGCTCATCGGGTCGGCGCTCGTACGACACCTGCGCGGTGAGGGGCACGACGTCGTCCGCTTCGTCCGGCACCGGACGACGGCACCCGACGAGCTGCCATGGGATCCCGCCGGCCGCGCGCTCGACCCGGCGCTGCTCGATGACGTCGATGCCGTCGTGCACCTCGCGGGGGCGGGCGTTGCCGACAAGCGCTGGACGACGTCGTACAAGCAGACGATCCTGCGCAGCCGGGTCGACGGCACCACCACAGTCGCGGCGGCAATCGCCTCGAGCGGTCGGCCTTCGGTCCTGCTGTCGTCGAGTGCGGTGGGCTGGTACGGCGACACGGGCGACCGGGTCACGGACGAGACGGGGCCGCCCGGGGAGGGCTTCCTGGCCGACGTGTGCCGGCAGTGGGAGGACGCGACCGAGCCGGCGCGGGCGAGCTGCCGGGTGGCGCACCTGCGCACCGGCTACGTGCTGGCGAAGGATGCGCTTGGCCTGAGCAAGCAGGCCAGGGTTGCCAAGCTCGGGCTCGGTGCACCGCTGGGCAGCGGCCGGCAGTGGACGAGCTGGATCAGCCTTCGCGACGAGGTCCGCGCCATCGCGCACCTGCTCACCGCGGACGTCTCCGGCGCCGTCAACCTCGTCACCGCCGCCCCGGTCACCAACCGCGACATGACGAGGGCCATCAACAAAGCCGTGCACCGGCCGACCTTCCCGGTGCCGGTGCCGGGCATCGCGCTGAAGGCAGCGCTCGGTCCGTTCGCGGCAGAGGGCGTCCTGATCGGCCAGCGCCTGCAGCCAGCGGTGCTGCAGCGCAGTGGGTTCGCGTTCGCCGACCCCGAGCTCGACGCAGCTCTCGCATCGGTCCTCTAGGCGGGCCTGACCTGCTGCAGCCGCCAGCCCCCGGGAGTGCGCACGACCGTCACCACGAACGTCGCTGCGGATCGCGGTGCGGTCCGTTGCACGACCCGCCCTGACCCGTCGACGACGGTGTAGGCCGCCAGCACGTCCACGGCGCGCAGCGTGGCCGTCTGCCCGTCGTACGCCGAGACGGTCACGGCGCGGATCGCGTGCCGGACCCCGCGCGCCTGCCGACCTGACGCCGCCAGTGCCGCGATGGCGGCGCGGTCGGCGGCCAGCAGCGGCGAACCTGGCCCGTAGACACCCAGCAGCCCGCTGGCATCCGCGCCGGCGAACGCGATCGACCGCGCCCGGTCGAGCCCGTCGAGGACGGTCCGCCAGTCCGGTTCCGGGACGCGGGGCGCGGCGGGGGGCGCGGGCGGCTGCGCGGCGGCCTGCCCGGCGGGCGGCGTCGCGGGGGGCGTCCCGGGCTGCCCGGCCGCGCCCGGCGACGCAGCCGCGACCGACGCCAGCGGCACCGCCGCCGAGCGCCCGGACGCCCACCCGATGCCACCCGCGAGCACCAGCACCACCGCTGCCACCCCCGCGACGACGAGTCGGCGCCGGCCGTCCCCGCCCACGTCCTCGGCAGCAGCAGGAGTCGTCGCCGGCCGCACCTCGTGCGTGGGGCGCACGTCAGCACGCGGACCGGCAGCCGCCAGGCCCCCGGTGAGCCGGACCGGCGCCGCCGCATGCGACCGCCGGATCGCGCGGGCAAAGGCCGCAGCGTCCGGCCTCCGCGTCGGGTCGGCCTGCAGCGCCTCCTCGATCGCGGCCACCAGCGGCCGCGGCGCCGATGCCGCAAGCAGACCGAGCGGCGCCCGCGCACCGGACCGCGCGGCAGCGAGGACCTCGTCGGCCGACTCGCCGTCGTGCGGCGCGGACCCACTCAGCATGTGATGGCACACCGCGGCCAGCGCCCACACGTCCGAGGCAGCATCCGGGTCGCCACCCGCCGCGACAGCCGGGTCGACGTACTCAGCAGTGCCGTCGACCCCCCCGACCGGGACGCCCGCGAACCGCGCCAGCCCGAGGTCGGCGAGCAGCGGCATGCCCTGCGCGCCGAACAGCACGTTGGACGGGGTGACGTCGCCGTGGACGAGTCCGCAGGCGTGCGCCGCGGCGAGCGCCTGCGCGAGCGGCGCGGCGATCGTCACGACCTCGCCGGGATCCAGGCTCCCGCGGCGGGCCAGCAGTGCGGCCAGTGAGCCGCCCGCGGCGAGGTCGAGCACGAGCACCGTGTCCGCCCCCTCACCGAGCAGCGCGCGCAGTCGGACGACGTACGGCGTGTCGAGCGACCGCAGCACCGACGCCTCCCGGCGCAACGCCGCGATCGCCGTCAGGTCGCAGCCGTCGCGGAGCCGCTTGAGCGCCACCAGATCACCGGTGGACAGCTCACGCGCCCGCCAGACCTCACCGGTGGCGCCGAAGCCGATGAGCGCCTGCACGTCGTACCCGGGAAAAGCCCACACCTCGGTCACCCGCGGACGGTAACCGCACGACGAGGATGACGTTGCCGGCTGTCCACACCCCTAGGGTTCGGGCGATGAACATCCTCGCGATCGGCGGTGGCGGCTTCCAACCGACCGAGCGGTACGGCGCGACGCCGGGCCCGCTCATCGAGCACGCGCTGTCCCTGACGGGCAAGGACCCCGCGAAGGTGTGCGCGCTGTACACGGCAACAGGCGACGACGCACCCCGGATCGCCAACTGGTACGCCGCATGGGCCGACCGGCCCGAGCGGATCAGCCACGTCGCGGTGATGCCCATGCCCAACGTCGGCGACCTGCGCCGTCACCTGCTCGACCAGGACGCGATCTACGTCGGCGGCGGATCGGTCGCCGGGTTGATGGTGCTGTGGCGCCTGCACGGCCTCGACGTCGTCTTCCGCGAGGCATGGGAGGCGGGTGTCGTCCTGTTCGGGGTGAGCGCGGGATCGCTGTGCTGGCACATCGGCGGGACGACCGACTCGTTCGGGCCGGAGCTGCGGCCGTGGAACGACGGCCTCGGTCTGATCCCGGGCTCCAACTGCCCGCACTACGACTCCGAGGCGCGCCGCCGGCCGCTGTACCAGCGCCTCGTCGCGGACGGCACGCTGCCGCCGGGCTACGCCGCTGACGACGGCGTCGGGCTGCACTACGTCGGCACCGATCTGCACGAAGCCGTGACCGATCGCGCCGATGCGTCGGCCTGGCGCGTGGACACCGACGGCGAGACGAAGGTCGAGACGCGGCTGCTCGCCGTACCCTGATGTAGTGATGATCCGACGGCTCGGAGTCGTGGCGTACGACGCCGGCCTGCGCCTGCAGCAGGCGTTGCACGCGCAGGTGGTCGCGGGCGCCGAGGACATCACGCTGCTGCTCGAGCACGAGCCCGTCTACACCGCGGGCAAGCGCACCGAGCCGTGGGAGCGACCGACCGACGGCACGCCCGTCATCGAGGTCGATCGCGGCGGCAAGATCACCTGGCACGGGCCGGGGCAGATCACCGGCTACCCGATCGTGCGCCTCGCCGATCCCGTCGACGTCGTCGACTACGTACGCCGGCTCGAGCAGCTGCTCATCGACGGGTGCGCTGCCCTCGGCGTCGAGACGGCCCGCGTCGAGGGGCGCAGCGGGGTCTGGACCCCCGACGGCGCGCGCAAGGTGGCCGCCATCGGCATCCGCGTCGCCCGCGGCGTGACGATGCACGGCTTCGCGCTGAACTGCGACCCCGACCTGGCGGCCTACGACCGGATCGTCGCCTGCGGGATCACCGACGCCACCGTCACCTCGCTGTCGCAGGAGCTCGGCCGTGACGTCTCCGTCGCCGAGGTGCTGCCGCTGCTCGAGGCACGCCTACCTAACCTCTCAACATCGGCGGCGGTCGAGGCAGCCGCGTCCTAGGTAGCCTCGACGGCATGACCAGCCCCGCGCCGGCGTACGCCCTCGAGCTGCGCCAGCGGTTCACACCGCTGCAGAACCGCTACGACCTCGTCGGCGTCGACGCGTCCGGGAGCGAGTCGATCCTCGGCTACGCCGAGCAGAAGCGCTTCTCGCTCAAGGAGAAGGTGACGTTCTGGTCGGGCCAGGACCGCAGCCAGGTCGTGTTCACGATCGCGGCACGCAACGTCTTCGACATCGCCGGCACGTACGACGTCGCAGCCGCCGACGGCACGGTGCTCGCGACCATCGCCAAGGACGTGATGTCGTCGTTCACGCGGTCGACGTACACGGTTGACGTCGGAGGTCGGCGGCTGGTGGGCAAGGAGCGCGGCGCGGTCAAGGCGATCCTGCGTCGCGTTGTCGAGGTCCTCAGCGACATCCCGTGGTTCTTCCCGATCCACTTCGACTTCACGTCGAACGACGGCCTGGCCATGACGATCGAGCGGCAGATGAAGCTGCGTGACGTCTACCGGATCAGCATCTCCGACGGCACGCTCGACTGGCGGGTCGCGGGCGCGCTCGCCGTCACGATCGACGCCTTCATGAACCGCTGAGCTGCGGCACCACCTCGGCAGCGACGAGGTCTAGGTGGTCGAGGTCGTGCAGGTCGAGCATCTGGAGGTAGATGCGGCTCGCGCCTGCAGCGGCGAACGCCCCGATCTTGTCGACGACCTCGGCCGGCGTACCGCCGAGACCCGTCGCGCGGAGCTGCTCGGCGGTCTGGCCGATCGCATCAGCGCGCCGTCGTACCGCTGCCTCGTCTTTCCCGACGCAGATCGTCTGCGCGGCCGACAGCAGGACCGAGCGACCGGTAGCCGTGCACGCCTCGCGGACCCGATCGAACTGCGCGGCCGTCACGTCGAGCCGTCCCATCGGGACGTTGAACTCGTCGGCGTACGTCGCCGCCAGCCGCGGTGTGCGCGTCGCACCGTAACCGCCGACGATGACCGGCGGACCGGGCCGCTGCACCGGTTTCGGCAGCGCGGGCGCGTCGACCAGCGTGTAGTGCTCACCCGCGAAGGAGAACGGTCCGTCCGACCACAGGCCCTGCACGATCTGCAGCTGCTCCTCGAGCATCGCGAAGCGAGTCTTCATCGGCGGGAACGGCATGCCGTACGCCGTGTGCTCGCCGTCGTGCCAGCCGGTGCCGAGACCGACCTCGACGCGCCCGCCGCTCATCTGGTCGACCTGCGCGATCGTGATCGCCAGGGGTCCGGGCAGCCGGAACGTCACCGGCGTGACGAGGGTCCCGAGCCGGATCCGCGAGGTCTCCCGCGCCAGCCCGGCCAACGTGGTCCACGCGTCCGTCGGACCGGGCAGCCCGTCCCCCGAGAAGGCGACGTAGTGGTCCGACCGGAAGAACGCGTCGAACCCCAGCTCCTCGGTCCGCTGCGCGACGGCGAGCAGGTCGTCGTACGTGGCCCCTTCCTGGGGCTCGGTGAAGATCCGCACATCCATGTGCGGGACGGTATCGGGCCGTTCCGGCGTTAGCCTGTGGTGTGACCGCTGTGACGCCCGACGGGCGCAAGATGCTGCGCCTCGAGGTGCGCAACGCGCAGACGCCCATCGAGAAGAAGCCGCCGTGGATCAAGACACGCGCGCTGATGGGACCGGAGTACACCGCACTCAAGTCGCTGGTGAAGTCCGAGGGCCTGCACACGGTCTGCGAGGAAGCCGGCTGCCCCAACATCTACGAGTGCTGGGAGGACCGCGAGGCGACCTTCCTCATCGGCGGTGACCAGTGCACGAGGCGCTGCGACTTCTGCAACATCGACACCGGCAAGCCGGCGGCGTACGACGTCGACGAGCCCCGCCGGGTCGCCGAGTCCGTGGCGAAGATGGGCCTGCGCTACGCCACCGTGACCGGTGTCGCCCGCGACGACCTGCCCGACGGCGGCGCGTGGTTGTACGCCGAGACGGTGCGGCAGATCCACGCGGCCATGCCGGGCATCGGCGTCGAGCTGCTCATCCCCGACTTCGACGCGGACCCCGCGCAGCTGGCCGAGGTCTTCGGGTCTGCGCCTGAGGTCCTGGCGCACAACATCGAGACCGTGCCGCGGATCTTTCGTCGGATCCGTCCCGGCTTCCGCTACGAGCGCTCCCTCGACGTGATCCGGGCGGCCCGCGCCGACGGGCTCGTCACGAAGTCGAACCTCATCCTCGGGATGGGCGAGGAGCGGGCCGAGGTGTCCGACGCGCTGCAGGACCTGCACGACGCCGGGTGCGAGCTGGTCACCATCACCCAGTACCTCCGGCCGTCGCCGCGGCATCACCCCGTCGAGCGGTGGGTCACGCCGGAGGAGTTCGTCGAGCTGCAGGAGGAGGCGCTCGAGATCGGCTTCGCGGGTGTGATGAGCGGCCCGCTGGTGCGCTCGTCCTACCGCGCCGGCCGGCTCTACGAACAAGCTCTCACCCGCCGCGCCGCCGCGGTCTGACGATTCGGGCGAACTACTCCATTCGGGCGTGCACCGCGGTGGTTGCGGCGTCGACGTCTTCCGGGTCTTGCCCGCCGTCCGTCCGCCTCGAGGTCCTCATGCGTGCCGTCCACCCCGTCACCCGCGCGGTGCAGTCCGCCGCCCTGCTGGCCCTCCCCCACGGCGGGCAGCGGATCGCCCGGCGCAACGCGTGGGTGGCGACGTCCGCGGAGGCCGCGTGGGCCCGCAATCGGCGTGAGGCCGAGCTCGCGCTGCAGCGCGCCCTCCTTGCGACCCGCCGTTCGGCCGCCGCTCAGTAGCGGCACCTCGTACGCCGGCATCGCCCGTCGTTCGGCTACCGACCGGACAGGAGAGTGAGCCAGCGGGTTGACGGGGAACCGAGGCCGGTCGAGGTGTCGTAGCCGCGGGCGGGCACGTTGCTCTCGTACTGCTCGAAGACCTTCAGTACCTGCTTCACGCCCTTGGCCGGCGTCGCACCGTCGACGTACTCCGTCCGCACGCCCGCCCCCAGCGATCCAAGCCGCGTGACGTCGCGGAACGCGCCCTTCCCGTGCAGCCCGTACAGCAGCGGGTTGAGGAAGCCGAGGTTCTTGCCGGCTGCCTGGTTGGCGAGCGCCACCATCGCGGCGAACACCGCGGTCGCCGACTCGTCCGAGGCGTGCCGGCGCTCGGCGTAGCGATCCGTCCCGTCGGGGAACCGCTGCGTCATACCGATGACGATGCCTGTCTCAGCATCGCCGTTGACGGCGACGTCAGGCACCGCGCGACCGAGCGTCCCGTCGGCGCGTTTGGCCAATCGCACAGGCACCACAGGCTTCTGGTAGTCCGGCTGCGCGTGCACGGCACTCGTTCCCCCGCCGCTGCCGCGGAAGGTGTTGCGCTTGTCGTCGTCCCACTCGCCGTCCTTCAGCGTCATGGACGTCTTGGCCCAGCCGACCTCGCGCATCGCGCCGCCCCGACCGACGAGGAGCGACGTCGCACCCACGGCCGTGACCAGCGGATCGTTCGCGGGGTACTCCGGGCTCGGCTTCGAGCCCTGCGAGCTGTTGTCGCCGATCGACCCCGATGCGAACAGCAGTGAGATGCCCGTTGCTGCTGCCTGCTGCGCGGTCTGGTTGATCTGCGCGATGGAGGCCTGGTTGGTGTTCTCGCGGGCGGAGTACCAGCCGTTCATGACGATGTCGCCGAGCCCACCGTCGACAGCCAGCGCGGTGCCATTGGCGAGGTCGAGGCTCGACGTCGTACCGAGGTAGACGAGATCGGCACCCGGCGCCATCGCGTGCAGGTTCTCGATGAGCATGTGCGACTGGAGCGCCCAGACCTGCGGGCGGAGGTACGGCTCGGCCGTCGGGGTCTGGTACGCCGACGGGTAGGAGATCTGCTGCAGCTGACCCGGCCGCAGGGCAGGTAGACCGCGGCGCTTCGACCACTCCGCGACGTCGCCCGGCAGCGTCTGGACGGCGTGCGAACCGACGACGACCACGGTCTCGCCGGTCCCGTCGATGCCGCGCCGGTTCGCGCCGTACGCCGCCCGCTGCTGCGCGACCGTCGTACCGCACGAGACCGCGGGCTGGTGCCGGCCGAGCACCTTGGGCACCGAGCGCTGGACGACCTCCCCGTCGTACGACGAACAGGGCTTGGCGTAGACGAGGGCAGTCGGCGGTGTGGAGTCGGCGGGCGTCGCCGGCTGGTCGGGCACCGGCACGGGCAACGGGTCGGGAACGGCGACGGGCTCGTCAGCCAGACCGCGTACGCCGATCACGCGGCCCGCGATGTCCGCAGGCAACCGACCGTGGGCGCCAAAGGCCTTGGCGACGACCGCTGCTGGGCCGCGGGCCGGGACGTACATCCGGTTGGCGGGGACCTGCCCGACCTCGAGACCGACGCGGCGCAGCCAGTCCGAGACCGCGGCGATGTCGGCAGATGAGGGCGCGAAGCGCGCCCGGAACTCGTCGGCGGAGACGTACTCCCGGTAGCGCGGGCTCGTCGGGTCCGAGACTGCCTGCACCAGCGCCGTCACCCCGGCCCGGTCACGCCACGGCAGCACGAGTTGCACGGCCACCGTCCCGCCAGCCGTCGGCGGCGGGACCTGCGCTGTAGCCAGCGGTGCCCCGGCCAGCACCAGCGCAGCCGCGACCGCGCCCGCCGTCGTCGTACGTCCCCACATGGAGTGTGCAGTTCGACATGCGCCGGGTGGTACCTGCTGACACAGAGACGTCCCGTCGTGTTTGCGGGCATGTCACGCGTTCGACACACGGCACGGCCAGTCTCGGCGTGCGAGCAAGCCCCTCTGCTCCGTCTCGGAGGTCCCCAATGTCCGTCACCCACCTCGTCCACCGCGCCACCGCGACCACCCAGTCCGCCTTCCTCCTCGCGCTCCCCCACGGCGGTCAGAACCTCGCCCGCCGCAACGCCTGGGCGTCCATGGCCGTCGACGCCGGCCGGGCCCGCGCCCGGCGCGAGGCGGCCGCCGCGCTGACCGACGCGGCCGCCTCACACGCCGCCTCTGCCTGACCGATCCGCCTGACCCGAGGCCCCCGGGTTAGCGTCTGCACATGCCCAAGCGCCAACGCGAGCTCGTCTACCCACCTGTCATCCGGACCGCGAAGCTGGTCTTCAGTGGGTTGGGCATCCGCTTCGACATCACCGGCACCGAGCACGTGCCCGCCACCGGCGGCGCCGTCGTCGCGATCAACCACACCGGCTACCTGGACTTCACCTTCGCCGGCCTCGCCGTGCTGCCCCGCAAGCGGCTGGTGCGCTTCATGGCGAAGAAGGAGGTCTTCGACCACAAGGTGTCCGGTCCGCTCATGCGCGGGATGCACCACATCGCGGTCGACCGGGCGTCGGGCGCCGAGTCCTACCAGGCAGCGGTGAAGGCGCTCGCCGGAGGCGAGATGGTCGGCGTCTTCCCCGAGGCGACGATCTCGCAGTCGTTCGACCTCAAGGAGTTCAAGACCGGCGCGGCCCGGATGGCGATGGAGGCCGGCGTGCCGATCCTGCCCGTCGTCATCTGGGGCAGCCAGCGGATCTTCACCAAGCACCGCAAGAAGGACCTGCGCCGTGGCGCCCACGTCCGCATCGTCGTCGGCGAGACGTTCACCCCGGACCCCGCCGGCAACGCCGTCGACGTGACCGCCGAGCTCAAGACCCGGATGAACGCGCTGCTCGCCGAGGCACGGGCGACGTACAAGGGCGAGCCGTACGACGGCGACGACAGCTGGTGGATCCCGTCCTCGATGGGCGGCACGGCGCCGACGCTGGAGCAGGCTGCCGAGCGCGACCGCGCCGACAAGGAGCGCAAGGCCACCAAGCGAGCCGCGAAGCGCGCCGCCAAGCCGGCTCCCCGGCAGTCGGCGGGCGGCTGACCGACCCGCCTATCCTTGCTGCTCATGCCCTCGCTGCGCCGCAAGCCCAAGACCGCCCCCGCCAAGAAGGGGCAGCCGGCCCGCCCGAAGCCCACCCGGGGCGAGCGCCTGAAGCAGATCCGCATGGCGTTCACGATGACGCGCGAGAGCGACAAGCGGCTGATCCCGCTGCTGCTCGCGGCCTTCTTCGGCCCGCTGGTCCTGCTGGTGGCGATCGGGATCGCCTTCGGGCACCCGATCTACCTCGGCGTTCTCGGCCTGCTGGCCGGGATGCTCGCCACGGTTGCGGTGTTCGGGCGCCGGATCCAGAAGATGCAGTACTCCCAGGTCGAGGGTCAGCCTGGCGCCGCGGCCGCGGTGCTGCAGACCGTCCGCGGCAACTGGCGCATCACGCCGGCTGTCGGCTTCACCCGGGAGCAGGACCTCGTGCATCGCGTCATCGGGCTGCCGGGCGTCATCCTGGTCGGCGAGGGCAACCCCGGCCGCACCCGCAGCCTCATCGGCACCGAGAAGAAGAAGCTGGCGCGCTTCCTCGGCGACACCCCGGTGTACGACGTGATGGTCGGCGACGGGGAGGGCCAGATCGCCCTGAAGGAGCTGCAGCGGCACATCATGAAGCTGCCGCGCAACATCAAGCCCGCGAAGGTCAACGAGCTCGACCGCAAGCTCAAGGCCATGTCGCCCGCGCTGCCCATCCCCAAGGGCCCGATGCCGACCCGCGTCCCCCGCGGCAAGATGCGCTAGACGCGTACGACGGCGGTGCCGACGGCCTTGTCGTGCAGGCCGCGGCCGTCGCGGTCGCCGATGAGCGCCGGCACGAGCAGCGCGAGCAGCAGGAACCGCAGCGCCGCCCGAGCCAGGCTGAGCTGCCCAGGCAACCACAGCTGCACCAGGCGCACCTTCAGCACCCACATCCCCAGCGTCTGACCGGTCAGCCGGATGGCGACGACGTAGAGCACGGCCAGCGGAATGAAGCTGCGCAGCCCGGGCGGCTCGGGTGCCGTCCACAGGCTCGCGACCAGGCCTGACACCACCGCGTCGAGCAGGAAAGCCAGCATCCGCCGGCCGAAGCTCGCCACCGCCCCAGGACCCTGCTCCGGCAGGCCTAGCCGCCGCCCGCGCCACTCCCCCTCGGCGCGCAGCGAGGCGCCCGCGGCGGCCGGTCCGGACAGCCAGGTCCCCGTCCACCGCGCCATGATCGAGAGGCTAGTGTCGGCGCCCACTGATGGCCCCTCGTTACCCCCGCGAAACACCCGGGACACCACCGGGTCACAGCCCCTGACTAGCGTGGCGGCACAGCACTGCCCGCCTGCCCGACGAAAGAGGGACACCCGTGTTCTCCAGCGCCAAAGAGGTCCTGAGCTACATCGAGAAGGAGGACGTCGAGATGGTCGACGTCCGGTTCTGCGACCTCCCCGGTGTGATGCAGCACTTCACCGTCCCGGTCGGGTCCTTCAACCAGGACGTCTTCGACAGCGGGCTGGGCTTCGACGGGTCGTCGATCCGCGGCTTCCAGCAGATCCACGAGTCCGACATGCTCCTGCTGCCCGACCCGACGACGGCGCGCCTCGACCCGTTCCGCACCCGCAAGACCCTGATCATCAACTTCTTCATCCACGACCCGCTGACCGGTGAGGCCTACTCCCGCGACCCGCGCAACGTGGCGAAGAAGGCCGAGGCCTACCTCAAGGGTTCGGGCATCGCCGACACGGCGTTCTTCGGCGCCGAGGCGGAGTTCTACATCTTCGACTCGATCCGTTACGACTCGACCCCGGAGTCGTCGTACTACTACATCGACGCCAAGGCCGCGGCCTGGAACACCGGCAAGGACGAGGTCGGCGGCAACCTCGGCTACAAGCCCCGCTACAAGGGCGGCTACTTCCCCGTCACGCCGACCGACCACTACGCCGACCTGCGCGACGAGATGGCCGTCAACCTCGAAGCCGCCGGCATGATCGTCGAGCGCGGCCACCACGAGGTCGGATCGGCCGGCCAGGCGGAGATCAACTACAAGTTCGGCGAGCTGCTCGAGAGCGCCGACAACCTGATGCTGTTCAAGTACATCATCAAGAACACCGCGCACGCCGCGGGCAAGACCGTGACGTTCATGCCGAAGCCGATCGCCGGCGACAACGGCTCGGGCATGCACTGCCACCAGTCGCTGTGGAAGGACGGCGCGCCGCTGTTCTACGACGAGGTCGGCTACGCCGGGCTCTCGGACACCGCGCGCTACTACATCGGCGGGCTGCTGCACCACGCGCCGTCACTGCTCGCCTTCACCAACCCGACGGTCAACAGCTACCACCGTCTCGTGCCCGGGTTCGAGGCGCCGGTCAACCTCGTCTACTCGCAGCGCAACCGCTCGGCCTGCATCCGCATCCCGATCACCGGCAACAACCCGAAGGCCAAGCGCCTCGAGTTCCGCTGCCCCGACCCGTCGGGCAACCCCTACCTCGCGTTCTCCGCGATGCTGATGGCCGGCCTCGACGGCATCCGCAACAAGATCGAGCCCGCGACGCCGGTCGACAAGGACCTGTACGAGCTGCCGCCGGACGAGCTCGCCGACGTCGCGCAGGTCCCAGGCTCGCTCGACGAGGTGCTGCTCGCGCTGGAGAACGACCACGAGTACCTGCTCGAGGGCGGCGTCTTCACGCCCGACCTCATCGAGACCTGGATCGCCTACAAGCGCGAGACCGAGATCGACGCGCTCCGCCTGCGCCCGCACCCTTACGAGTTCGCGCTCTACTACGACATCTGAGTCGTCGGACGAAGATCTTCGGGGATCTGCAGGGGTCACGAGGCGCTGGGTCAGATCGACGGCATCCTCGCCGGCTGACGTCGCCCGCTCTCACGATCTTCGCGGATCTGCCCCGGTGATAGCCGGGGCAGATCCGCAAACATCTTCGTGGGCGGCAGGGGCGCCATCAGGTGAGCAGTACGCCGACCAGCCACGTCGCGACCATGAGCACGCCGGCGGTGAGCTCGGCCAGGATGCCGATGCCGACCGCCTTCAGCCGTGCGACCCATGACCGTCGTGGCGGACACGCCGGATTGCCTGTGGCTGTGGATGCCCGCGGGTTGCGTCCGCAAGGTGCCGGACGGAGCGCCAGTCGATCCGACGTATCCGCAGAGCCGCAAGGACCGCATCGTCGCGGACCTCCTTCGCGGGAACTGGGAGCACCAGGACCACGTGTGGGAGGGCTCGACCCTGGTCGTCGTGCGACCCGGCGACTGGTACGCGACCTGGTGCTCGTGGCACCCGGACGGCCGTCACTGGGGGTGGCCGTTCGACGGCAGCTTCGCCGCCAACGTGCCGACGGAGCGATGGCCCATGCCGGTGCTCCCCGACGACTGGCACGTTCCTCGGTGACCACCGGGGCGATCCGGCCGGTACCGGCACGCGAGTTTCGGGCAGAACACAGCCCCGGTACGGCGCGCGGCAGCACCGGGGCTGGTTACCTCTTAGGACGACTCGAGGATGCCTTGGTTGGCTTCTTCGGCTTCAGCGTCTTGTCGCGCAGGTCCACCTGCGAGCTGCGCGAACCGGCTACGGCCACCCGGACGATGCGCACCAGGGCGTCGATGTCGATCTTGCTGCACGGGATGAGGTCGAGGCGCTTGATGTCCTTGCCGAGCTCCGCACCGAGATGTCCCGAGCACAGGATGATCGGCCGCTCGAAGCCTTGCGCGCGCAGCCGATCGGCTGTCTCGATGCCGGTCAGCCCGGGCATCAGCTGGTCGAGGATCAGCGCCTCCGGCTCCGGGCCGGTCTCGACGGCGGCGAGACACGCCTCGCCGTCGGTCACCAGGTCGGTCTCCCAGCCCTGCAGGTCGAACAACGTGCGCAGGAACTGCCCGACGTCCTTGTCGTCGTCGCACACGAGCACCCGCATGGGGCCTCCGCCCGCCGTTTCGTCCCGCTTCCGTCCCGCACATGCAACCACGGCGCGGGTCGCCCGGAGGGGGTCGGGTCAGGCGTAGCTGGGGACCCGGGTGACCGCCGCCTCGGGCTCGCGGACCTCGCTGCGCTGGTCGCGGGCGCGCAGCTCAGCCTTCAGCACGCGCAGCGGCGGGGCGAGCGTGGCGCCGTTGGCCTCGAAGAAGAACAGCCGGCGAAGGACACCGTCCTCGGACGGCGTCAACCGGGGCTGGTCCGTAAGGTCGATCGTCATATCCGCCATCTGCCCAGGATGAGGCCGCGAACCCGGATCTGGAGGGACCGATCGGCCCAACTTCACTGCGCCGATCGGCCTAGCAGTGGCCCTGCGGCCGGAAGGCGAGCTTGCTGCTGACGGTCGCCTCTCCCGCGCCGGTGAAGCGGATGCGCGTCCAGGACCCGTGCTTCTCCAAGCAGGCCGGCCCGTCGACCGACAGCCACCGCGACCATCGCACGACGAGGTCGACGTACGCGCGTTGCGGCGAGCGGAGCGAGATCGTCGTCCGGCCGGTCCTGAGCACCTCCACCGGCTTCGAGGCGATCGGCTTGGCATCGATGAACCTCCACACCACCCAGTCGTCGTCGGACCACACCCGCTCGAGCCCTCTCACGCTGCCCACCAGCAGCAGCGCCCGCTCGCCTCGTCCGCCGCGGTCCGCCTTGGCGTTGGGCGCGAGCGCGACGTAGTCAACGGCGTTGTCGATCAGCCACTGGCGGTACTCCTCGGTCGACAGCGCGCCCCGGTAGAACGGGAAAAGGTTGCGTCCGGTGTCGACCTGCCGCGACCAGCCTCGCGCGAGCGGCACGATCGGCGCGATGCGGCTCGCTTCGCCATGATCTCGCAGCGGCACGACCTCGACGCGCTTGGCGTCGAGAGCCACCAGCTGGCGCGTCACCGCGGTGAAGGACGGCGCGTGCTTGGCCCTCAGATCGGCGTACGGCGGCTGCAGCTGCCAGTACGAGAGCAACACCGCGAGCGGTACGACGACCTTCCAGTGCTCCGTTGCCGTGGCGAGCACCAGCGGTGCTGCCAGCAGCAGCCCGAGTCGCAGGATGTTGCTGCCGAAGGGGTCCGGTGAGAGCAGCAGCAGAGAGGACGCGAGTGCGTACATCAGCGCGCCGAAGCGGATCGACCACGAGTGGGTGAGCAGCGCGAGGAGCAAGCCTGCGATGACGGCGTACGGCGCGGAGGCGTACTCGTAGGGCTGGATGCCGCCGGTCGGGAACAGCCAGCCGAGGATGCCGACCGGCAGCGCCGAGGCCACGCCGATCGGCCAACCGCCAGGCTTGCGCCGCAGCACCAGCGACGCCGCCGCCAACCCGAGGAACGCAGCGGCAACCGGACTGGCGAAGGCGGTCAGCACGGCGAGCGCGACCGCGGGCACACGGCGCGGCAGCACCACCAGGGCCGCGAGCGCGAACACCGCGCCGATCGCGAAGGTCGTCCGCCCGCTCACGACATCCGCGACGCAGAAGACCGCGCCCGAGTACGCACCCGCGGTGGGGTGTGGCGTGTTGCGCAGCAGCCGCGCGAGCAGCAGCGCGGCTGCGACGGCGGAGATCAGACCCGTGAGCCCGACACCGACAACGGCCATCACGTACGGCGAGAAGATGCTGTAACCGAAGGGGTGGATCCCGGCGTACCAGGACAGGTCGACGGGCGTCAGCGGGTAGTCCCGCGCGAAGCTCGCGCGGGCCTCTTGCGCCGCGTAATCGGTCCCGCTGTGCGGCAGCAGCAACAGGTGCAGGAGCCCGAGCACGGCCGCGAGGGCGCCGGCCCGCCACTCCGTGCGGGTCAGGACGTACCGGGCGACGCCGGTGCCTTCTTCGCCGGTGCCTTCTTCGCCGGTGCCTTCTTCGCCGGTGCCTTCTTCGCCGGTGCCTTCTTCGCCGGTGCCTTCTTCGCCGGTGCCTTCTTCGCCGGTGCCTTCTTCGCGGCTGTCGTCGTCACATCGTCGCGGAGGAAGTCGAGCAGCACCTCGGTCACGACCGTGGTCGCCTCCTCGATCACGAAATGGCCGGCACCGGGCACGGTCACCATCACGCAGTCGGCGCCGAGGTCGCGCACGACCGACTCACCCGTGCCGATCGGCAGGACCGGGTCGAGAGCCCCCCACAGGACCATGCTCTTCTCGACCTTCACGCGCGGGGCCCCGGCCATCGGCGTGCGGGTCACCAGCGCCTTCACCCGCGGTCGCGCGGCGGCGCGGTAGTAACCGAGCATCGCGGAGACCTTCTCCGGGTCCGTGTAGGCAGCCTCGTACTCGGCGCGGCGCTCGTTGTCGAGCGGCTCCGTCGCCTTCCACGCGAGGCTGAGCATGAGATCGACCACGCGGTGTCCGCCGAGCCGGAAGATCAGCTCCGGCAGGGCGGGGGTGGCGAACAGCGGGATGTGCAGCGCGCGGTGCAGCGGCACCTGACGGAACGGCGCGTTGGCGACACACAGCCGCCGCACGAGATCTGGGCGCTGGCCCGCAAGGCCGAGGGCGAGCGAGCCGCCCCAGTCATGGCCGACGACGTCGACCGCGCCCGTGGCCTCCGACTCGATCAGCGCCGCGAGCTGGGCGACGAGCGACGCGACGTCGAACGGACCGGCGTACGACGATCCGCCGAGTCCGGGCAGGTCGGGCGCGAGCACCCGCCGGCCGACCGCCAGCCTCGGCGCGACATCGCGCCAGACCGACGACGTCTCGGGGACGCCATGCAGCAGCAGCACCGGAGTCCCGCTGCCGCTGCCTTCCTCGCGCAGCAGGAAGCGGGTGTCGGCGACGGTGATGGTCCTGACGCTCATTGATAGAACACCCTCTCCACGACGGCGCGGGCTCTGCGGGTCGCGCGCCGGTAGTCGTCGAGGAACGTGCCAGACGCCCCGGCAGGGTATCCGAGCGCGCGGGCCACCCCGGCCAGCTCCCGACCGCTGGACGGCAGTGCCGCCGCGGGCCGCCCGCGCACCAGCATCAGGGCATTGCGCACCCGGACCGCCAGGCTCCACGCGGTCGCGAGGACCGTCCCGTCATCGTCGTCGACGAGCCCGGCATCCACGGCGGCGGTCAGCGCATCGAGGGTCGACGTCGTGCGCAGTGCCTCGACAGCGTGTGCATGGCGGAGCTGCAGCAGCTGGACGGTCCACTCGACGTCGGCGATGCCACCCTTGCCGAGCTTGATCGCCAACCCGGTGTCGACGTTCTTGGGCATCCGCTCGTTCTCGACGCGGGCCTTGATGCGGCGGATCTCCACGACCTGCTCGTCGGTCAGCCCGCCCGCGGGCCAGCGCACCGCTTCGACGTCGGCGAGCAGGCGGTCGGACAGCTCGGTGTCGCCCGCCAGGTGTGACGCGCGCAGGAGTGCCTGCGCCTCCCACAGCGCCGACCAGCGCCGGTAGTAGGCGGCGTACGACGCAACGCTCCTCGTCAGCGGACCCTGTCGTCCTTCGGGACGCAGGTCGGCGTCGACCGCGAGGGGCGGGTCCGGCGCCGGCAGCGCGAGCAGTCGCCGGAGCTCGTTGGCGACGTCGTGCGCCACGGCCGCCGCCTCCGCATCCGTCGCGCCTGCGACCGGCTCGTGCACGAACATCACGTCGGCATCGGAGCCGTAGCCCTGCTCGTGCCCGCCGAGCCGGCCCAGGGCGATGACCGCGAGCCGCATCGGCAACGGGCCGCGTCGCTCCGTCTCGATCTTCCTGCTGGCGACCTCGAGCGCGGCTGCGACCGTCGCGGCCGCGATGTCCGACAGGGCAATGCCCACGCCTTTCGCGTCGAGCAGCCCGAGCAGGTCGGCGCACGCGACCCGCAGCAGCTCCTGCCGGCGCAGTCCACGGACGGCCGCGACGGAGGCCTCCCAGTCGTCGCGGCGACGGGCCACCGACGTGAACGCGCTGTGCAGCACCGCTGCATCGCGGGGGACGAGCTCCTCGTCGGAGCCGAGCATCCGCACCGCGTCGGGCGCGCGGCCGAGCAGGTCGGCGACGTAGCGGGACGACGCGAGCAACCGGGCCAGCCGCTCCGCCGCGGTGCCCTCATCGCGCAGGAGCCGCAGGTACCACGGCGTAGAGCCCAGGGCGTCGGAGACCTGCCGGAACGACAGCAGCCCCGCATCGGGGTCGGCGGCGTCGGCGAACCAGCCGAGCATCGCGGGGAGCAGCGTCTGCTGGATCGCCGCGCGTCGCGAGACGCCCTCAGTCAGCGCCTCGAGGTGGCGCAGCGCCACCGCGGGCTGCGCGAAGCCCAGCGCCTGGAGCCGGGCTCCGGCCGCCTCGGGCGTCAGCCGCGCCTCGGCGGCCGGCAGCCGGGCGACGGCCGAGAGCAGCGGTCGGTAGAAGAGCTTCTCGTGCAGCCGGCGTACCTCGCGGCTGTAGCCGGCGCGCTCGCGAGACAGCATCGCGACGGCGTCGCCGCGGTAGCCCATCGCCCGGGCCACCCGCCGCAGCCCGACCTCGTCGTCGGCGGCCGGCAGCAGATGGGTACGCCGCAGGCGGTGCAGCTGCAGGCGGTGCTCCACCGCTCGTAGCCACCGGTACGCCTCGGACAGGTGCCGGGCGTCCTCCCGGCCGACGTAGCCGCCGGCCGCGAGCTGATCGAGCGCCACCAGCGTCGTACCGCTTCGGACGGTGCCATCGGCGCGACCGTGCACGAGCTGCAGCAGCTGCACCGCGAACTCGACGTCGCGCAGCCCACCCGGCCCGAGCTTCACCTCGCGGTCGGCTGCGGCCTCGCCGAGATCGGCCCGCAGCGTCGACTCGACCCGGCGGCGCATCGCCTGGACGTCCTCGACAAAGTTCGGCCGATCCCCCACCGCCCACACCAGCGGCGACAGGACGTCGACGTACGCCGCTCCGAGCTCGAGGTCACCGGCGATCGGCCGCGACTTGAGCAGGGCCTGGAACTCCCATGTACCGGCCCACCGGCGGTAGTAGGCCTCGTGGCTGGCGAGGGTGCGCACCAGCGGCCCGGCCTTGCCCTCGGGACGCAGGGCCGCGTCGACCGGCCAGGCGACCTCCGCACAGACCCGCATCATCCCGGCGGCGAGGGTCGTCGCCGTCCGCAGCGCATCGTCGTCGGCGACGTCGCCGAGCGGTTCCGCGACGAAGACGACGTCGACGTCGCTGACGTAGTTGAGCTCGCGTCCCCCGGCCTTGCCCATGCCGATGACGGCGAGCCGACAGGGCGGTGCGTCGTCGGGAAGCCCAGCGAGGGCGACCGAGAGACCCGCAGTGAGGGTTGCCGCGGCAAGGTCCGCCAGCTCGGCGGCGACGTCCTCGACGGCGACCTCACCGGACAGGTCGCGGGCAGCGAGGGCAAGCAGGCAACGGCGGTACGCCGCCCGCAGCGCCGCGACCACGTCCGGCCCGGTGCCCCTGGCAGGTGAGCCGTCGGTGCCGGTGGGTGGCGTGGCACCGGCACCGGCACCGACGGCGTCGAGCAGCTGCCACTGCAGACCGAACCGGCTGGGCCGCGCCCTCGTGATGTCGTCGTCGGCCAGCACGGTCCAGTCCTGCGGATGAGCAGCGAGGTGATCGCCGAGCGCGGTGCTGGCGCCGAGAACGCCGAGCAGCCGCCGACGAAGGCCGTCGGAGTCACGCAGTGACCGGAGCAGCGCGGCCGGTCGCGGCAGCGCGGCAACGAGCCGCTCGAGCCCGGACACCGCGAGATCCGGCTCCACCGTCTCCGACAGTGCCAGGACGACGACCGCGGCCTCCTCATCGGCGGGCGCGCCGTCGGCCCACAAGCCGATCACGCTGAGCGCGCGCTCGGCGGCATCGCTGTCGGCGAACCCGAGGCGCACCAGCCTCGTCCGGCTCGTCACCCCTCTCGGGTGCTCGTCGAACCGGGGCGCCGTCACCCGGTCATCGTGTCAGGAGACGACCGGCAGGTAGGTGCGCGTCTCGCCGCGGACGAGCGCCGCGAACCGCTCGACGAACGGGTGCCAGACCTCCTCGATCTCCGGCAGCACGTCCACCGCACGGTCGGCCACCTGCTCGGGGTCGAGCCCCGAGGCGCGCACGCCGTCGGCATCAGCGGCTGCCCAGCCGCGGACCATCTCCGGCGGGGTCTCGATGTGGAACTGCAGGCCGTAGGCCTTGGCGCCGACCCGGAACGCCTGGTTGGCGTAGCGAGGGCTGCCTGCCAGCAGCACGGCACGCGGCGGCAGGTCGACGATCGCGTCCCAGTGCCACTGCACGACGACGGGCGAGAGCGGGATCTCACTGAACAGCGGGTCATCGAATGCCGCGTCGCGCTTCGAGACCAGTCGCGCACCGAACTCGGGGCCCTGGTCGCCTGCTCGCACCCGCCCACCCATCGCCTCGGCGAGCAGCTGCGCGCCGAGGCAGATGCCGAGGACTGGGAGGCCCTCCCGGGCGGCGTTGCGCAGCAGCTGCTTCGTCTGCCGGAGCCACGGTGCCGAGGCGTCGTCGTACGCCTGCTGCGGTCCACCCATCACGACGAGCGCATCGGCGGTGAGCTGCCCGGGCAGCCGGTCACCGTTCCAGGGCTCGACGACGTCGAGCTCGACGCCGGCCGCGGGCAGCCACTGCGAGAGCGTCCCTGGCGACTCCGCTGCCGTGTGCGTGATGACCAGGGCACGGGCCATCTACAGCACCGGCAGGTAGCGGCCGAGCTCGAACGGCGTGACCTCGGACCGGTACGCCTGCCACTCCGCGCGCTTGTTGCGCAGGAAGAAGTCGAAGACGTGCTCACCCAGCGTCTCGGCGACGAGCTCGCTGGTCTCCATGACCCGGCACGCGTCGGACAGGCTCGTCGGCAGCGGGGTCATCCCCATCGCGCGCCGCTCACCGTCGGACAGCTGCCACACGTCGTCCTCGGCGCCGGGCGGCAGGGGGTACTCCTCCTCGATGCCCTTCAGCCCCGCCGCGAGCAGGACCGCGAAGCAGAGGTAGGGATTCGTCGCACTGTCCGGGCTGCGCACCTCGACGCGCGTGCTGTTGCCCTTGGTCGGCTTGTACATCGGCACCCGTACGAGCGCGCTGCGGTTGTTGGACCCCCAGCAGACGTACGGCGGCGCCTCTCCCCCGGCGACGAGCCGCTTGTAAGAGTTGACCCACTGGTTGGTCACCGCGGTGATCTCGGCGGCGTGCTTGAGCAGTCCGGCGATGAAGTGCTTGCCGACACTCGACAGGTAGAGGGGGTCGGACGGGTCGTGGAAGGCGTTGCGGTCGCCCTCGAACAACGACAGGTGCGTGTGCATCCCGCTGCCGGGCTGATCGCCGAACGGCTTGGGCATGAAGGTCGCGTAGACGCCCTGCGTGAGCGCGACCTCCTTGATGACGTGCCGGGTCGTGAGGATGTTGTCCGCGGTCGTCAGCGCATCGGCGTACCGAAGGTCGATCTCCTGCTGACCCGGGGCGACCTCGTGGTGGCTGAACTCGACCGAGATGCCGAGTCGCTCCAGCATCGTGATCGTCGTACGCCGGAAGTCGTGGCTCACGTCGTGCGGTGTCAGGTCGAAGTAGCCACCCGCGTCGACCGGCTCGGGGGCGACGCCCTTCTTGGGCAGCTCCTTGAGCAGGAAGAACTCGATCTCCGGGTGCGTGTAGAAGGTGAAGCCGGCAGCCGCCGCCTTGTCGAGTGCACGCCGCAGCACGTGTCGAGGGTCGGCCCAGGAGGGGGTCCCGTCGGGCATCGTGATGTCGCAGAACATCCGCGCCGTGCCCGGTGACTCGCCGCGCCAGGGCAGCACCTGGAACGTCGCCGGGTCGGGCTTGGCGAGCATGTCGGACTCGTGCACGCGGGCGAAGCCCTCGATAGCCGAGCCGTCGAAGCCGATGCCCTCGGCGAACGCGCCTTCGAGCTCGGCCGGCGCGATGGCCACCGACTTCAAGGTCCCGAGCACGTCGGTGAACCACAGCCGCACGAAGCGGATGTCGCGCTCTTCCAACGTGCGAAGGACGAACTCCTGCTGCTTGTCGATCGAGCTCATCTCCGCAGGTCAGGGGGCGCGGCCCAGAGCCCCGGCGTGCACCGCGATCCTAGGCCGTGCCCCTGACTGCGGTATCAGGCCAGCATGCGCGGCAGGCGCGACGCGCGCGGCCGCACGTGACGGCCCTGGTAGAAGAGCACGTCGAACCGCATCCGGCCGGCCTGCAGCATCAGCACACCCATGCCTATCGCGGCGGCCGCGGTCAGCGCGAGCAGACCGGTCGGCGCACCGGTGAACGGCAGCGTCGGCGCGGGTGCCGCAGGAGCGGCCGCACCAGCGGCAGCCGGTGCAGCAGCGGTGGACGTCGCCGCACCGGATGCGGCACCAGACGCCGTACCCGCGACGGTCATCGTTGTGCCGCCACCGGCCGTCTCCGGCACCACGGTCGTCGTGACCTCGGTCGGCACCGTCTCGGGTGCCGGCACTCCGGCGGTCGTCACCGGCAGGGCGCCGCCACCACCCGCGCCGCCGCCGGCGGTGCCACCACCGGTCGCACCGCTGGTTGCACCGGTCGACGCACCGGTCGACGCACCCGTGGAAGCACCCGTCGACGCACCCGTGGACGCACCGGTCGACGCACCGGTCGACGCACCCGTGGAAGCACCCGTGGAAGCACCCGTGGAAGCACCCGTCGACGCACCCGTCGACGCACCGGTCGACGCACCGGTGCTGCCGCCGGTGCTGTTACCGCCCGTGCTGCCGCCGGTTCCGACGCAGGCGTGCGAGAGCACGAGGACGGCGTCGGCGTCCGGGATCAGCCCGCTCAACGCCGCCACCGCATCGGTGACCGTCGTCGCGCCGTTCGTGACGACGTTGATGCCCTTGCCGTTCTGCACGACCTGGGCGCTCGTCACGCTGCCGGCGTTGAAGGTCGCGTTGATCGACATGATGTCAGCGTCGGTGGAGTTCGGACTGGCATCCAGGGCCGGGACGACGAAGTGCCACAGGGTGTCGGTCCCGCTGTAGCCGGAGCACTCGGCCCCGCTCTGGAAGGCACTTGCTGCGCTGCCCTGCTGGCTGGTCTTCAGATTCGCCGACGACGTGTCGGCTTGCGCCGCAGCAGCAAGCAGGCCACCCGCGGTGAGCCACAGTGCCGTCGCCGTCGTCGTGATGGCGGCGCGCTGCCAAGGATTGCGTGTACGTGTGCTCATCGGCCCCCCCGATGCCCCCCGACCGCAACGCAGGTGTCGCGATCGGTGCGGCGGTCCCGTCAGGACGCCGCAACGTGAGCCCTTCCACACCTTTCTGTCGTCACCTGCACACGGATTGTGATACTTCGCCCGGGTTTGATTACCGAGAGTGACCGTTCCCCTACGGGCGGCACCGCCGTACGGTGGTGGCAGCGCACGCACCTCGCCGAGGTCCGCGTGACGCCCGGAGAGGGACGCGCGTGACGTCGCCACCTCTCGACCCCCCAGCCGTGAGCAACGACCCTGGCCAACCCCTTGCTGTCGTGATCGACCTCAGGCGTGATTCGGCCGAGGCAGCCCGACGGTCCGGCGACGTTGCGCCGGTGGAGTTCGACGACATGGCCAAGCAGCGTGACGCTGCCGCGGTCGCGCGCGACGCCGCCGCCGAGGCCCGTGATGTCGCCGGCGTCGTCGACTCCCAGCAGGTGGTCGCCGACCGCGTGCTGGCAGCCGGAGACCGCGCCGCGGCGGTGCTCGACCGCCATGAGGAGGCCACGATGCGCACGGCCGCGCTCGCTCGCGACACCGCCGCTGAGGCACGGGATCTGCTGTCAGCCGACGCGTCGAAGGCGCGGGGGAAGGCTGGGGAGCGCGTCGCGGCGGCCCTCGACCGGCACGCGGCAGCACTACGGGACGCGACCGAGTCGGCGATGGAGATCGCTGTCGAGGTGCGCTTGGCGACATGGACGGGAGTCGGTGACGAGAAGCGCGTCGCCAGTGACCGCGTGCTCGCGGCAGAGGATCGCGCGGCTGCGGCCTTGGATCGCCAGGGCGCCGTTGTGATGCGGGCTGCTGCCTTAGCCCGTGACGTCGCCGCCGAAGCGCGTGACGAGGCCTCCGCCGATGCCGACGCCCAGCAAGGTGCCGGTGAGCGCGTGCTTGCCGCAGAGGACCGGGCCGCGGCTGCACTCGACCGCCAGGAGGCGGCGGTCGACCGCTTCACGGCGGCCGGCGAGCTGCAGCTCTCTTACCGCGACAACCTCACCGGCGCCCTGCTGCGGGACGCGGGCTGCGAGCAGCTGAGCCAGGCCACCGACCGCGCGCACCGCACCGGTGAGTCGCTCGTCTTCGCCTTCCTCGACGTCGACCACCTCAAGCTCCTCAACGACGCCGAGGGCCACGAGTCCGGCGACGTCCTGCTGCGGGTGGTCGGCACCGCGCTGCGTCGTGGCCTGCGCACCTACGACATCGTCGTGCGGTACGGCGGGGACGAGTTCGTGTGCGCGTTGCCGGGGTCAGGACTGCCGGAGGCGGAGAAGCGGTTCGGTCACGTGAAGCAGCTCGTGTCGGACGCGATGCCGCAGGCGACCGTCAGCTTCGGGCTCGCGGAACTGCGGCCTACCGAAGGCCCGTTCCAAGCCGTTGCACGCGCCGACGCCGAGATGTACCGCCGTCGACGGATCGCCCGGGGTCACGCGTAGCCGGTCGTATCGTCAGGGTGTGGCGCAGCTTCGGATCGGACTCGCGCAGGTCGACTCGACCGTCGGGGACCTGCCGGGCAATGCCGACGTCGTCAGCACCTGGACCGCAACGGCCGTCGAGCAGGGCTGCCACCTCGTCGCGTTCCCGGAGATGATGCTCACCGGCTACCCGCCGGAGGACCTCGTCCTGCGCTCCTCGTTCGTGACAGCGAGCCTTCGCGCGCTCGACGACCTGGCAGTCCGACTCGCCGACGAGGGTGCCGGTGACACGGCTGTCGTCGTGGGCTACTGCGACCGGTCCGAGGATGCGGTGCCGGCCCTGGGCCGACCCGCGGGCCAGCCGCAGAACGCGGTGGCGCTGCTGCACGGCGGCCGGGTGGTCGCGCGCTACGCCAAGCACCACCTGCCGAACTACGGCGTCTTCGACGAGTTCCGCTACTTCGTCCGCGGCGACCAGTTCCCGGTCGTGCGCCTGCACGGGGTCGACGTCGCCCTCGTCATCTGCGAGGACCTGTGGCAGGAGGGCGGACCCATCGCGGTGGCGCGCGCGGCAGGCGTCGGCCTCATCGTCTGCGTCAACGGCTCTCCCTACGAACGCGGCAAGGACGACGTGCGCGGTGAGCTCGTCTGCCGCCGGGCGCGCCAAGCCGGCGCCGCCCTCGCCTACGTCAACATGGTCGGCGGCCAGGACGAGCTGATCTTCGACGGAGACTCGCTCGTCGCCGACGCCTACGGCGAGATCGCCGCCCGCGCCCGCGTGTGGGAAGAGCAGCTGCTCGTTACCGACCTCGACCTCGCGACGGCTGCCAGCACCAGCGCCGGACCGGTTGATGCCGCCGACGGCACGTCGATGACGATCGAGCGGGTGATGGTGAGCGACGAACCCCTCCCGTCGTACGCGCCTCTCGTCCCGGTGGTCGCTGAGCGACTGGCGGACGAGGCCGAGGTGTGGGCCGGCCTCGTCACCGGCACGCGCGACTACGTGCGCAAGACCGGTTTCCGCTCCGTGGTCGTCGCGCTGTCCGGCGGCATCGACTCGGCGGTGACGGCGACGATCGCCGCAGATGCGCTCGGACCGGACAACGTCTACGCCGTCGGCATGCCGAGCGTCTGGAGCAGCGACCACTCGGTGCGCGATGCCGAGGAGCTGGCGCGGCGGCAGGGCATCAACTGGTCGGTCTTCCCGATCTCCGACGCCGTGGACGGCTGGAAGCCGCTGGAGCTCACCGGTCTGGCGGCGGAGAACCTGCAGGCGCGGATCCGTGGTGTGACCGTGATGGCACTCGCCAACGAGCACGGGCACCTGGTACTCACGGCGGGCAACAAGAGCGAGCTGGCGACCGGTTACTCGACCCTGTACGGCGCCGACACGACGGGCGCCTACGCACCGCTGAAGGACGTCTTCAAGACGATGGTCTGGCGGCTCGCGCGGTGGCGCAACACCGTCAGCGACGTCATCCCGCAACACAGCATCGACAAGCCCCCGTCCGCCGAGCTCGCTCCCGGCCAGCTCGACAGCGACAGCCTCCCGCCGTACGACGTCCTCGACGCGCTGCTGGAGGACTACGTCGAGCGCGACCAGGGTCGAGCCCAGCTGATCGCGCGTGGCCACGACCCCGACCTCGCCGACCGCGTCCTTCGGCTGGTCGACAAGGCGGAGTACAAGCGCCGGCAGTACCCCCCGGGCCCGAAGATCACGTCACGCGCGTTCGGGCGCGACTGGCGACTGCCGATCTCCTCTCGTTGGCGCGAGCCGACGTAGAGTCCAGCCATGAAGCGGGTGCTCGTCCCACTGTCGCTCCTGGCCCTGCTGAGCTGCGCGGCACCGTCGACGACGACGAAGGTCGCGCCGTACGCCGCCAGCGCCCCGCAGGTCGTCGCCGCGAACAAGGTGGTCCCGTGGGGACTCGCGTTCCTACCCGACGGCAGCGCACTGTTCACCGAGCGCGTCACCCGCAGCATCTGGGCCGTCGCCCCCGGGCACGCCGCCCGCCGGATCTACACCGTCAACGAGGCCAGGGCCAACGGCGAAGGCGGGCTACTCGGCATCGCGGTGGGGCCGACGTACTCCCGCGACGGGCGGGTCTACCTCTACTACACGACCGGCACCGACAACCGGATCGCCTTCATCCGCAGGGGATCCGCGGCGCGGCCGACGCCGATCGTCACCGGCATCCCCGCCGCGGGCAACCACAACGGCGGCCGCATCGTCTTCGGCCCCGACGGCTTCCTGTACGCCGGCACGGGCGACGCCGGCAACACGGCCAACGCGCAGAACGCCTCGAGCCTCGGTGGCAAGGTCCTGCGCGTCACGACGTCGGGCGCCGCTGCACCCGGCAACCCCAACAGCTCCCGCGTCTGGTCGCTGGGCCACCGCAACGTGCAGGGTCTGGTCTTCGACCGGAACCGCAACCTCTGGGCGACGGAGTTCGGCCAGAACACCTACGACGAGGTCAACCTCATCGTCGCGGGCGGCAACTACGGCTGGCCGACGGTGGAGGGCAAGGGCAACGACTCCCGCTTCCGCAACCCGGCGTGGACGTGGTCGCCGAGCGAGGCCTCGCCGTCGGGCATCGGCATCCGCGGCGACAGCCTCTACGTCGCGGCGCTGCGAGGCGGGCGCATCTGGCGGCTGCGCTTCAGCGGCACCACCATCTCCTCCGCCACGTCCATGTTCCAGGGGTCGTTCGGTCGGCTTCGCACAGTCATGCAGAACCCCCGCGACGGGTCGGTGTGGATCACCACGTCCAACCGCGACGGCCGGGGGTCCCCCGCGCCGTCCGACGACCGGGTGCTGCGGTTCAGCCGCTTCCCGTAGAGCGTGACCTGTTGCACAGCGACGCGGCGACAGTTGCGTGCCACCATTGACCCGTCCGGGTACGCCGTGCGGTGACCCGAGTCGGGAGCAGTGCCATGACCGAAGCCACCCTGTACGGCGGCGTCGTCAACCGCCGCATCACCGTGCGCGACCTGCAAGGCGCCAAGGACCGCGGCGAGCGGTGGGCGATGCTCACGTCGTACGACATGCTCACCGCCGCCCTCTTCGACGAGGCCGGCATCCCGGCGCTGCTCGTGGGGGACTCCGCGGGCAACAACGTGCTGGGCTACGACACGACGGTTCCCGTCACCGTCGACGACATGATCCCGCTGGTGCGCGGGGTCGTGCGCGGCACCAAGCGCGCACTCGTCATCGCCGACCTCCCCTTCGGCTCGTACCAGGGCTCGCCGCAGCAAGCCCTCGAGACAGCCGTGCGGTTCATGCGCGAGGGCGCGCAGGCGGTGAAGCTCGAGGGCGGCCGTCGCGTGCTGCCGCAGGTCGAGCTGCTCGTCGAGTCGGGCATCCCGGTGATGGGCCACATCGGGCTCACGCCGCAGTCGGTCAACACCCTCGGCGGCTACCGGGTGCAGGGCCGCGGCGACGCCGGTGACCTGCTGCTCAAGGACGCCCTCGCACTCGAGCGTGCCGGCGCGTTCGCACTCGTGCTCGAGGTCGTTCCCTCGGAGCTCGCCGAGCGCGTCACCCAGGAGCTGACCATCCCGACCGTCGGCATCGGCGCCGGTCCTGGCACCGACGCGCAGGTGCTCGTGTGGACCGACATGGCCGGCCTCACTCCCGGACCCGGACCGAAGTTCCTCAAGAAGTACGCCGACCTGCGCAGCGTGCTGACCGAGGCCGTGACGTCGTACTCCGAGGACGTGCGCGAGGGACGCTACCCCGCGGCCGAACATGGCTACAGCTGAGTTCCACGTACTCCTACGAGCAGGGCGAGATCGACTTCGACGACACCTTCCTGCAGGCCGACCCGGCGGCGTGGGAGTACTGGACCAGGGCTGCGCCGTCGTACCGCAAGGTCGTCATGCACTGGGTGACCAGTGCGAAGCGTCCTGAGACGCGCGACAAGAGGATGGCCGAGCTCGTCGCCGACTGCGCGGCCGGTCAGAAGATCCGCAGCCAGCGCTGGGGCTGATCAGCTGCCGAGGTGCTCGCGGGCGACCTTCTTCGGCACGCACATCCGCCAGGCCTCGACGACGTGCTCCTCGAGCTCGTCGAGGTTCAGGGTCGCGAGGCGAACCAGCACCCAGTTGAAGCGCAGGTCCGACTCGATCGGCATCAGGAAGCGGTCCGGGTCCGACGCCACCAAGGCGTCGCGCTCCTCCTTCGGGAACGCGAAGCCCATGATCTCCTCGTCGCGGGAGAGACCGATGTAGACGATCGACCCGATGCGGAACTTCACCCGGTCGCGGACCAGGTGCTCGGTCGTGCGCGGCAGTGCCGACGCGATACGACGCGCGTCGTCAGCGGTGACCATGCCCCAGCTCCATCGTCAGTACGTCTCTCGCCTCGGCGAGGGACGGGCCGTACCACGTGAGGTGGCGGCCACTGACCAGTGCCGCCGGGGCGGCGAACGCCTCCGGTCCGTCGTCGGCGGTGAAGACGTAGGGCTCGTCGGGTAGCACGACGAGCTCGCAGGCGACCGTCCCCGGGTCGAACCGCGGATAGCGCTCCGGCGACGACGCCAGCACGTTGTCCACGCCGAGCCGTGCGAGCACGTCGCCCGCGAAGGTGTCGGAGCCGACCGCCATCCACGGCCGCCGCCAGATCGGGATGAGAGCGGTACGGCGCGGCCCGTCGTACGACGAAGCCCACGCGTCCTCCGCCTCGTCCAGCCAGGCCGGCGCGACACCCACCCGACCCAAGATGCGCCGCAGCTCTGACAGGCCTTGCGCGACCGTCCGCACGTAGGTGACGTCTACTTCTATCCCCACCGCGCGCAGCTGCTGCAGGTCGACCTCGCGGTTCTCCTCCTCGTTGGCGAGCACGAGATCGGGCTTCAGTGCCGCGACCGCCGCGACGTCCGGGTTCTTGGTTCCACGCACGCGTGTGACGTCGAGGTCGGCCGGGTGGGTGCACCAGTCGGTCGCACCGACGAGGACGCCCGGCGCGCTGACCGCGACCGCCTCGGTGAGCGACGGGACGAGAGAGACGACTCTCATCCGTCAGACGTCGGTGACCCGGAGGCCGGCGTGCGCCTTGTAGCGGCGGTTGACCGAGATGAGGTTGGCGGTGAGCGCTTCGACCTGGTGGGCGTTGCGCAACCGGCCGGCGTAGATCCCGCGCATGCCACGGATCCGCCCCGCCAGGGCCTGCACGACGTCGGTCGCCTCGCGGTCGTCCCCGAGCACGAGGACGTCGGTGTCGACGCTGTCGACCTCCTCGTCGAGCAGCAGCACGGCGCTGACGTGGTGGAACGCAGCGACCACCCGGCTGGCCGGAAGCACGGCCGCCGCCTGCTCGGCGGCGCTGCCCTCCTCGACAGCCAGCGCGAAGGCGCCGGCCTTGTCGAAGCCGAGCGGGTTGACGCAGTCGACGACGATCTTGCCGGCAAGGACCTCCGCCAGCGACGCGAGCAGCTCGCGATGGCCTTCCCAGGGAACGGCGACGATGACGACGTCGGCTGCCGCTGCCGCCGACGCGTTGTCGGCGCCGGTCACGGACGCCGGCAGCCCCTCGGCCGCCGCGGCGGCCCGTGTTGCGTCGCGTGACCCCAGCACCACCTGGTGGCCGGCCAGAGCGAGCCGCCGGGCCAGCCCGCGGCCCTGCTCACCGGTGCCGCCGAGCACCGAGACGACGAGCGTGGAGACGACCGGGACGGCGGCGGCGGGGGCTGTCATCCGCCGAGTCTTTCAGCGGGTCGGGATCGGGGCAGGAGTCGGGGCAGGCCGCGGCGAAACATGCAGAGGACACGGTCCAGAAATTGGACATCTCGGGCGGGCAGGAGAATCGTCGGCCACGGCGAACTGCCCATCCAGGACGATCAACGAGAGGGACGACGGTGGACGAGCAGGCGGGCCAGGGCCAGCCGCTCCGGCGCGCTGGGCTGCGCGGTCTGCCGACCCCCACCGACGTCGACCTGTTCGTCGCGGACTCCCCGCCCCTGCTCGAGGTCATCTACGACCTGCCCGAGCCGCGGATCGCCGAGCTCAGCGCCCTCCTGCGCGAGGTCGACGACCTGCGCAGCACGATGCGCCGCGACCTGACGCTGGCCGCGACCGCTGCGCAAGCCGGTGCCGACGACCTGGCCGGCTGGCTCCTGCTCGGCGAGGCGGGCGAGGTCCGGGCCTTCGAGGGCCGCGCACTCGCTCACCTGTCTGCCCTCGAGACCAGCTCCGCTGGGTCCGACGCGCCGCTCGCCGACGAGCCGGCCGCCGTCATCCCGGCGCCCCGCCGCCGGGTGCGGATGATGCCGGCCGCCCCGCTCGTCGCGGCCGCCGCCGCTCTCGTCGGGTTCCTCACCGGCGCGGTGCCGGGTCCGGGCGGTCCAGCGACGACGTCGCCGAACACCTCCAACGCCGCGCTGTCCTACGCCCAGCTCACGCATCTCGCCGCGACCGGTGCGTCGGCCGGCCGCATCAGCGCCGCGGCAGAGCGGTTCCACGCCGACCTCGCCCCGCTCGTCGCGAGTGCCGGCAGCAACCCCGAGGCCGCCCAGCGGGCGATCGAGCTGCTGCAGAGCGAGCGAGCGGTCATCGCCGGCGAGGCCGACTCCCCTGCCCTGCGCGCCGTCCTGGCACAGGCAGACCTCCTGGTCCGCCGCCTGCGCGCGACGCTGCCGGGCCGAAGGGTCCGGCCGGTCGTTCCGCCCGCACCGGTGGCTACCCGCGACGACAGCCGGCCCGCGAGCGGTGCGCCCAAGAGCAGCCCGACGCCCAAGGCGAGCCCGTCCCCCTCGCCGAAGGCCAGCCCGAAGGCGTCGCCGAGCCCGTCGCCGAGCCAGACCTCCTCGTCGCCGTCGCCGTCGCCGTCGGCGACCGAAGGCCCTCTCGGCCCGCCCCCGGTCGGCCCCTGACCTGAGCCGTTGCCGCTCTTCGCGGCAAACGTGCTGGACGGCGCTGCCGACGTACGTCACGGTTTCCGGTCGTGACCGACGTCGACGAACCACGAGCGGGCCCCGACCCGGTCGCGCTCGCCGAGCCGACCGGCCGTCGGGGGCTTCGCTCTCTCACGATCGACATCAGCCCGCTGCGGCGGCACCGCGACTTCCGGCTGCTGTTCGCCGGTCAGGCCATCACGTTCCTCGGCAGCATGATCACGTACGTCGCGATCCCGTACCAGGTGTATCGGTTGACCGGCAGCTCCTTCGTCGTCGGCATGCTCGGGCTCGTCGAGTTCGCCTGCATGTTGTCGATGGCGTTCCTCGGCGGTGCGCTTGCCGACAGCGTGGACCGGCGCCGGATGGTGCAGGCCACGGAGCTGGCGCTGCTGCTGACGTCAGGGTTGCTGCTCGCCAATGCACTCGTCCCCGAGCCATCGGTCGCGGTGCTGTTCGTCGCCGCCGGCCTCGCCACGCTGTTCGACTCGCTGCAACGGCCGAGCCTGGACGCGCTGCTGCCCCGCCTCGTGCCGAAGGAAGACGTCCTGGCCGCGGGCGCACTCAACGCCATGCGAGGCACGGCCGGGATGATCGCCGGGCCCGCGCTCGGTGGACTGCTCATCTCCACGATCGGGCTCGCGTCGACGTACGCCGTCGACATCGGCACCTTCGCTGTCTCGCTGGCCATCCTCGCCAGGATGAAGGCGGTTCCCCCGCCGCCGGATGCGGAACGACCGAGCCTGCGCGGTATCGCGGACGGCGTTCGGTTCGCCCGCAGCCAGCCGCACCTGATGGGCACGTACCTCGTGGACATCAACGCGATGTTCTTCGGGATGCCGAATGCGCTGTTCCCGGCGATCGCGGCGTCGTACGGCGGCGCCGAGGTCCTCGGTCTCCTGTACGCCGCGCCGGCCGTCGGGGCCTTCCTCGCGACGCTGTCCAGCGGGTGGACCGGGCGCATCCACCGGCAGGGGCTGGCCGTGCTCTGGGCAGCCGCCGCGTGGGGCGTCGCGATCGGGTTGTTCGGTCTCGTGAGCTCGCTGCCGCTGGCGCTGCTGTTCCTCGGGCTCGCCGGCGCGGCCGACATGATCAGCGGCATCTTCCGGATGACGATCTGGAACACGACGATCCCCGACCACCTGCGCGGCCGGCTGGCCGGTATCGAACTGATCAGCTACTCGAGCGGCCCGACGCTCGGCAACGTCGAGGCCGGCGCGGTGGCTGCGCTGACGAGTGCACGGATGTCGGTCGGGATCGGTGGCGTCCTGTGCGTCGCGGGGACGCTCGCGCTGGCGGTCGCGCTCCCGGAGTTCCGCCGCTACGACAACCGTGCGCCTATGCCCGGCGGAAGCTGACCTGGCGGGTCTTCGGATCGGCGACCTCGAGTACGACGGAGATCCGCTCCCCCAGCGGGAGGTCGGCGCCGTCGCAGCGGGCCCGCACCGCCGGATCGGTGAGCTGCACAGCGCCCCCGTTGGGACCGCTGTCGACGACCACCGCCTGGAACACCTCGCCCATCCGCGGGGCGAGGACGACCGCCTCGGTGAGGTCGACGATCGCGCGGTCTATCTCATGGGCGCGCTTGTCGGCCGCGGCCATCTCGGCCGGCAGGTCCGGCAGGGCCGCCCGCGCCCAGTCGGGGACCGCTTCGCCGGCGCAGAGCGCGAGGCAGACCTCGTTGACGTAGCGGTCGGCGAGCCGCCGCAGCGGCGCCGTGCAGTGCGCGTACGCCGCCGCGACTGCGCTGTGCAGTGGCTGCTTCGGCGGAGCGCCGTCGAAGGCGGTGTACGCCGCGCCGCGCAGCAGTCGCGTGGCGAGGGTGAGCAGGGCGGCAGCCGCCGGCACGGTCGAGTCCAGGGCCGAGATGACCTCGCCGTACGACCTGCCCTTCGGCCACGGCACCCCCAGGGCGAGCGCGCTGCGCCGCAGGGACGCCACCGACTGGTCGTCGGCGGGCGGCAGGGTGCGCAGCAGCCCGACCCCGCCGTCGAGCATCAGGTGCGCGGCGGCGATCCCGGTGAGCAGGCTGATCTGCGCGTTCCAGGCCTCGGCCGCGACCGGTGCCCGGAACTGCAGGCACGGCCGGCCGTCGGGGCCATCGGTCACCTCCTGCTCCGGTGTCGGGAGGTCGACCGCGCCCCGGGCCCGGGCGAGCTCCTGGCGCCGGGTGCCGATCTCGCGCAGCAGGAGCAGCTGCTCGTCCGCCGTCCCGTCGTCGATCGACTGCTGGACGCCGACGTACTCCAGCCGTCGCTGCGACCGCACCGTGGCTCGGCGTACCTCGGTCGTCACGAGCTCTCCCGCGGCGTCGAGGCTCAGCGTCCACACGACCGCCGGACGGATCTGGTCGGGCAGCAGGCTGCCCGCGCCCTCCGCGAGAACGGGCGGGTGCAAGGGCACCCGCAGATCAGGGAAGTACGACGTCTCGCCGCGGGCATGCGTCTCCGCGTCGAGCAGCGAACCGTGGACCACGAAGGCTCCGACGTCGGCGATGGCGTAGCGCACGGTGAAGCCGGTGCCGTCGCGCTCCAGGCACATCGCCTGGTCGAGGTCGAGGCTGCCGGCGGGGTCGATCGTGAGGAACGAAAGCGCCGTCAGGTCCAGGGCCGGGAGGCGGGGAGCGGCCGCTGCTGCCTCGGCCTCGGCGAGCACCTCGGCGGGGAACGACGTCGGCACGTGCAGCTCGGCGCGCAGGTCGTCCCAGGAGATGGCGCCGGCGGCGCGGAAGCGAGGCGGACGCACCGCCTGACCGTAAGTCAGCGTCGGGTGAGCGCGGCAGCAGGCTTGGAGGGTTGGTGCGTAGGTACCAGGCGCGAAAGGCGGTAGCTGCGTGCGGTGGCCGGCCCTGTCACCGGTTCCAAGATCGCCGTGCGCGACTCAGGCTCGTTGAACACGCTCGCCGCGCGCACGCCGATCACGCTGGGCGCATGCGTGTGATCCGCGTGCGCATCACAGGCTGGTCCCGCACGCGTGGCACGCGCACGGTGATCACTCCGGTGTACTCCTGCCGTACTCAGCGTCGGGTGAGAGCGGCCCAGACCGTCTTGCCCGGCGGGTTCGGTCGCACGCCGGTCTCGGCGGCGAGCAGGTGGACGAGCGCCAGGCCGCGACCGCCCTCGGCGTCCTCGGTCGGCTCCCGCGCGACCGGACGGCCGGGTGACCCGTCGGCGACGGCCACCGTCACCCGCTCGTCGTCGGCCTGGATCTCCAGGCAGACCGGGGGCTTCGCGTGCCGGACGGCATTCGTGACGAGCTCACTGACCACCAGAGCGAGGTCGTCACCCATGGGCTCGAGGTGCAGGTCGGCCACCACTTCGGCGGCGGCCGCCCTGGCCCGCGCCGGCGACCGGGCCCCGCTGTCGAGCTCGATCTTGTGCCGTTGTGGCGATCGCCGGTCATCGGCGTGGGCGAAGCCGTCCTCGCGCCGCGCGTGCACGGGCAGCGCGGCGTCGAGCCCGGCCGTGACCTCGTCGGAGGTGCAGCAGACCAGCAGCGCCGGGCGCGGCCAGCCGGGGGCCAGGTCGTGACCCTCACGGATTGCCTGCAGCGCGAGAGGTGAGAGGTCGGTGGCGTCGGTCAGGTCCAGCAGGACGCCCCGCGGCGAGAGCGCGACCGCGTCGGTGATGGCAGTGAGCAGCACGGGGGCATCGCTGTCGGCGACCGGACCCCACACGGCCAGGATCTCCACCCCACGGGCCACCTCGCGACGCAGGAGCACTCGGTGCACCTCTCGTCTGCTGACAGGTTTAGTCGCTATCGACTCATTCCTGCCCGCTGAGCGGGGTAACGCAAACGGCCAGAGGGGGGTATCTGTGTGTCACGCCGAGGCTGCTGCGGCGACCGGCCCTCAGTCGGCGATGGGCAGGTAGACGCGGGCGCCTTCCTCGATGAACTCGGCCGACTTCTCCTTCATCCCGAGCTCCAGCGCCGACACCTCGTCGACGCCGTGCTCGGCGGCGTACTTGCGCACGTCCTGGCTGATCCTCATCGAGCAGAAGTGCGGTCCGCACATCGAGCAGAAGTGCGCCGTCTTCGCAGCACCGGCCGGCAGCGTCTCGTCGTGGAAGTCGCGCGCAGTGGTCGGGTCGAGCGAGAGGTTGAACTGGTCCTCCCACCGGAACTCGAACCGCGCGTCGGACAGCGCGTCGTCCCACGCCTGCGCACCCGGGTGGCCCTTCGCGAGGTCAGCGGCGTGCGCCGCGATCTTGTAGGTGATGACGCCGTCCTTCACGTCGTCGCGGTCGGGCAGGCCGAGGTGCTCCTTGGGCGTGACGTAGCAGAGCATCGCCGTGCCGTACCAGCCGATCATCGCCGCGCCGATCGCACTGGTGATGTGGTCGTAGCCCGGCGCGATGTCGGTGGTCAGCGGACCGAGTGTGTAGAACGGCGCCTCCTTGCAGACCTCGAGCTGCAGGTCCATGTTCTCCTTGATCTTGTTCATGGGGACGTGGCCGGGGCCCTCCACCATGACCTGCACGTCGTACTCCCACGCGATCTGCGTCAGCTCGCCGAGGGTGCGCAGCTCGGCGAACTGCGCCTCGTCGTTCGCATCCGCGATACACCCCGGCCGCAGTCCGTCACCGAGCGAGAAGCACACGTCGTACTGCGCCATCAGCTCGCACATCTCGCGGAAGTGCGTGTAAAGGAAGTTCTCCTCGTGGTGTGCGAGGCACCACGCCGCCATGATCGAGCCGCCGCGGCTGACGATGCCGGTCTTGCGCGTCGCGGCCATCGGCACGTAGCGGAGCAGTACGCCGGCGTGCACGGTGATGTAGTCGACGCCCTGCTCGAACTGCTCGATCAACGTGTCGCGGTAGATCTCCCAGGTGAGGTCCTCGCTCTTGCCGTTGACTTTCTCGAGCGCCTGGTAGATCGGCACCGTGCCGATGGGAACCGCGCTGTTGCGAATGATCCACTCGCGGGTCGTGTGGATGTTGCGGCCGGTGGACAGGTCCATGACGGTGTCAGCGCCCCAGCGGGTCGCCCACGTCATCTTCTCGACCTCCTCTTCGATGGAGGAGGCGACGGCGCTGTTGCCGATGTTGGCGTTGATCTTCACCAGAAAGCCGCGGCCGATGGCCATCGGCTCGCTCTCCGGGTGGTTGACGTTGGCGGGGATGACGGCGCGACCGCGCGCGACCTCGTCGCGCACGTACTCCGGTGCGACGCCCTCGCGGATCGCGACGAACTCCATCTCCGGGGTGATCACGCCCTGCCGCGCGTAGTGCAGCTGGGAGACGTTGCTTCCCGCCGTTGCGCGCCGCGGCCGGCGGCCGGCCTGCTCGAAGACGCTGTCGAGGTTTCTGTGATCGTGCGACTTCAGGCCGTTGTCGACGGGCTGCATCGGGCGGCCGGCGTACTCCTCGGTGTCGACTCGCTCTGCGATCCAGCCCTGGCGGAGCGCGGGCAGGCCGAGGCGCACGTCGGTGCGCAGCGTCAGGTCGGTGTACGGGCCACTGGTGTCGTAGAGGACGACGCTGTCGCCGGTGCTCAGCACGACCTCGCGCATCGGCACCTGCAGGTCGGGACGGCTGCCCTGCAGGTAGGTCTTGCGGCTGCCCGGGAACGCGGTGCCGGCGGTGCTGGTGCCTATTGCTGGCATGTCAGTGGTCGTCATAACCACTCCTCCCTACGCCGGTGCGAACCGGATCAGGTGCGAACGGTCGACGGCCGGTCCAGCCGCCCTCTCAGCCCTGGCGTGGGCTCCCGCGGGTCAGCCCGAACCCTACGCCCTGCCGACGGCCCTCGGCACGCGACGCATCACGCGTGCGAGCCTGGAGGCATGACGTCCGCCGCGCTGCTGCTCGCCGCCGCGCTGCTCAGCGGCTGCGCTGCGAGCACGGGTTCGCCAGTCGCGGGCCCGAGCACCGGCGGCACATCGTCAACGGCACCCACGGCGACACCGGCACCCGCGCCGGGCCTGAGCGGGGTCGCGTCGGCGGCACCGAGCCCGGTCACGCCGGCGTGGACGGTCGGAGCATCGCCGCTGCCGTTGCGGCCGGACGGGTTCGGGCAGGTGCAGCCGACACCGACGGTGCTGCGCAACCGCCGGCTGCCGACCGTCGACCGGTTGCCGCCGCCCAGAGACGGGCGATTCGCGGCGACGATCGGCTCGGTGACCCCGGCGATCCGCACCCGGATGGGCGAGACGTGGTCCACCGCGTGCCCGGTCCGGCTGTCCTCCCTGCGCTACGTGACGGTCGTCTTCCGCGGCTTCGACGGGAAGGCGCATCGCGGCGAGCTCGTGGTCGCGGCCTCGGCTGCCACGAAGATGGTCAGTGCCTTCCGCGCGCTGTTCGCGATCAGCTTCCCGATCGAGGAGATGCGCCTGCCGACGACGGCCGACCTGCGGGCGAAGCCGACCGGCGACGGCAACAACACGGCCGCGTACGTCTGCCGCGCGGCCCGCGGCCAGACGCGGTTCTCGCAGCACGCCTACGGCCTCGCCATCGACGTGAACCCCTTCAACAACCCGCTGGTGAAACGGGACCTGGTCGTGCCCGAGCTGGCGTCGGCGTACAAGGACCGCTCCTGGCGTCGGCCGGGGATGTTCTTCGCGGGCAGCGGCGCGACGCGCGCGTTCACGTCGATCGGCTGGACGTGGGGCGGGACGTGGACCAGTTCGAAGGACTACATGCACTTCAGCGCGAACGGGCGCTAGCCGGGCCCGAGCGCGCCCGGCGCTGGTAGAGCGGTCAACTATTGTCGTTGAGCCAATACGTCTCGAGGGAGCCCTGACCATGCCCAGCGCCGAGAGCGGCTCGCACCTGACCCACGAAGACGGCCGCGTCACCCACAAGACGCTGGCCCTCGTCGTTGTCGCGATCAGCCAGCTCATGGTCGTGCTCGACGCGACGATCGTGAACGTCGCGATCCCCGACATCGCCCGGGACCTGAAGGTCGTCAGCGACGCCGACCTGCAGTGGATCGTGACGGCCTACACGCTGACCTTCGGCGGGTTCCTGCTGCTCGGCGGCAAGCTCGCCGACCGGATCGGCCGCCGCCGCGTCTTCGTCACGGGCGCGGCGCTGTTCGCGGTGGCGTCCTTCCTCGGCGGGATCGCCGGCGACCTCGGCCTGCTGATCTCCGCTCGCGCACTGCAGGGCATCGGCGGCGCGCTGATGTCGCCGGCCGCGCTGTCGCTGCTCACCGTCATCTTCGCCGAGGGCAGGGAGCGCAACAAGGCGCTCGGGATCTGGTCGACGATCACCGCCGGCGGCGCGGCGCTGGGGCTGATCCTCGGTGGCGTGCTGACCGAGTACGGCAGCTGGCGGTGGGTGCTGTTCGTCAACGTGCCGGTCGCCGTCCTGGCGTTCCTCGGGGCCGAGCGGTTCGTCCCCGAGAGCAAGGACGAGACAGCACAGGGCTTCGACGTCCCCGGCGCCGTGCTCGTCACCGCCGGTCTGATGGCGCTGGTGTTCGCGCTGGTGAAGGGCAACGAGTACGGCTGGTCGTCGGGCAAGACCATCGGCACGCTCGCACTGGCTGCCGTTCTGCTCGCGGCGTTCGTCGTGGTGCAGCAGCAGGTGAAATCTCCGCTGGTGCCCTTCCGGCTGTTCAAGAGCCGGTCGCTGACCGGTGCCGACATCGGTGCGGTCTTCGTCGGCGCAGGCATCTTCGCGATGTTCTTCTTCATGATCCTGTGGATGCAGGTCGTCAACGGCTGGAGCCCGATCAAGGCCGGCCTGGCGTTCCTGCCGATGCCGGTGCTCATCGGCATGAGCGCAGGGATCTCGGCGCAGCTGCTCGGCAAGATCGGTCCGCGCCCGCTGCTGACGACCGGGCCGCTCGTCGCCGCACTCGGCATGTTCACGCTCGGGCTGCGACTCGAGCCCGACTCGTCGTACCTCACGGTCGTCTTCCCATCGCTGGCACTCGTCGCGCTCGGCATGGGCGCCGCGTTCGTCTCGCTCACGAGCTCGGCCGTCGCCGGTGTCCCCCACGAGGACGCCGGCATCGCGTCGGCGCTGCTCAACGCGGGTCAGCAGGTCGGCGGTGCGCTGGGTCTGGCGATCCTGACCGCGGTCAGCACGACCCGGACGTCCAACCTCGCGCCAGGGGGGCAGCAGGACCCCAACTTCGTCAACGCCCTGGTCGACGGCTGGTCGCTCGGCTTCATGGTCGGCGCCGCGTTCCTGGTCACTGCCGCACTCGTCATGACGTCGCTGGTGCGGGTCAGCAAGGAAGCCGCGGCGCAGGCGTTGAAGGAGCCGGTCGCCAGTTAGGTCTCCAGTGCCGGGTTGAACCCGGCAGGTCGGCGTCGCACCGCTCACACGAAGGTCGCAGCGTCAGCACGCTGGCGAACCTACCGGCGCTGGACGTCAGACCTCGAGGGTGGCGAGGTCCCGCAGCCGTCGGGCACGATGGTCGCAGCCATGACCCTCGCCGACCTGCTGCCGCCGGACCCCGACGCGGACTCCCTCTTCGACGCCTTCAGCAGCTGGGCCGAGTCACAGGGCCTGTCGCTGTACCCCGCGCAGCAGGACGCGCTCATCGAGGTGTTCTCCGGCTCCAACGTCATCCTCAGCACGCCCACCGGTTCGGGGAAGAGCCTGGTCGCCGTCGGCGCGCACTTCGCGGCGCTCGCGACGAAGCGCCGAACCTTCTACACCGCCCCGATCAAAGCCCTCGTGTCGGAGAAGTTCTTCGCCCTCGCCGAGACGTTCGGCGCCGACAAGGTCGGGATGATGACCGGCGACGCCAGCGTCAACCCCACAGCGCCGATCATCTGCTGCACCGCCGAGATCCTCGCCAACATCGCGCTTCGGCAAGGCGTCGCCGCCGACGCCGGTGTCGTCGTGATGGACGAGTTCCACTTCTACGCCGAGCCGGACCGGGGCTGGGCCTGGCAGGTGCCGCTGCTGGAGCTGCCGCACTCCCAGTTCCTGCTCATGTCGGCGACCCTCGGGGACGTCAGTCGCTTCGAGACCGAGCTGACGCAGCGCACCGGGCGGCCCACCGCCGTCGTCAGCGGTGTGGAGCGACCGGTGCCGCTCTTCTACTCCTACGCGATGACACCGCTGCACGAGACGATCGAGGACCTGCTCGGGGCGAAGCAGGCACCGATCTACATCGTCCACTTCACGCAGGCGTCTGCGGTCGAGCGCGCGCAGGCGCTGATGAGCGTCAACGTCTGCACCCGCGAGGAGAAGGACGCGATCGCCGACCTCATCGGCGGGTTCCGGTTCACCGCCGGCTTCGGACCGACGCTGTCGCGGCTGGTCCGCCACGGCATCGGCGTGCACCACGCCGGCATGCTGCCGAAGTACCGCCGCCTGGTCGAGCTGCTCGCGCAGGCCGGTCTGCTGAAGGTGATCTGCGGCACCGACACCCTCGGCGTGGGCATCAACGTGCCGATCCGCACGGTGCTGTTCACAGCGTTGAGCAAGTACGACGGCGACAAGACGCGGCACCTCAAGGTGCGCGAGTTCCACCAGATCGCCGGCCGGGCCGGCCGGGCCGGGTTCGACACCGCCGGCACCGTCGTCGTGCAGGCACCGGAGCACGTCGTCGAGAACGAGAAGTCGCTTGCAAAAGCCGGCGACGACCCGAAGAAGCGCCGCAAGGTCGTGCGCAAGGCACCGCCCGAGGGCTTCGTGTCATGGGGGCAGCCGACGTTCGACCGGCTCGTGACCGGCGAGCCGGAGACGCTGACCTCGTCGTTCGCGCTCAGCCACTCGATGGTGCTGAACGTCTTGCACCGCAAGGGAAATGACGAGCTCCGTGCTCTCATCGGTCGCACCCACGAGTCTCCCGAAGTGCAGGAGCGGATGCTGCTGCAGGGCGACGAGATCATCGAGGCGCTGCTGGCCGCAGAGGTGGTCGAGCGCGGTGACGCCGACGAGCTGGCGCTGACGGTAGAGCTGCAGCCGGACTTCGCCCTCAACCAGCCGCTGTCCCCCTTCGCCGTCGCCGCGCTGCAGCTGCTCGATCGCGAGTCGCCGTCGTACGCGCTCGATGTCCTCTCCGTGCTCGAAGCCACCCTCGACGAGCCGCGCCAGGTGCTCGCCGCGCAGCGCAACAAGGCCAAGGGCGAAGCCGTGGCGCAGATGAAGGCCGACGGCATCGAGTACGAGGAGCGGATGGAGCTCCTGGAGGACGTCGACCACCCGAAGCCACTCGCCGAGCTGCTGGGGCACGCGTTCGAGACCTACCGCAAGAGCCAGCCCTGGGTCGGCGACTACGAGCTCTCGCCGAAGTCCGTGGCCCGCGACATGTACGAGCGGGCCATGACGTTCGTCGAGTACGTCGGGTACTACGGCCTCGCGCGTTCGGAGGGACTGGTCCTGCGCTACCTCGCCGACGCCTACAAAGCCCTCGACCGCACCGTGCCGGACGCGCTGCGCACGGACGAGCTCATCGACCTGACCGAGTGGCTCGGCGAGCTCGTCCGCCAGGTCGACTCCAGCCTGCTCGACGAGTGGGAGCGATTGCGCAACCCCACGGAGCCAGTGCCGATCACGCCGGTCGACACCGCGCCGCCGCCCGTCACGGCCAACCGGCGGGCGTTCCGGGTGCTCGTGCGCAACGCGATGTTCCGGCGGGTCGAGCTCGCCGCGATCCGCCGTTACGACCTGCTCAGCGAGCTCGACCCCGATATCGACTGGGCCGCCGCGATCGAGCAGTACTTCGACGAGTACGACGTGCTGGGCACCGGCCCGGATGCCCGCGGTCCGCATCTCCTGCTCGTCGAGGAGCTCCCCGAGCGGTGGCTGGTGCGACAGGTCTTCGACGACCCGAACGGCGACCACGACTGGGGAATCGCGGCGCAGGTCGACCTCGCCGCATCCGACGAGAAGGGCGAAGCGGTCGTCACCGTCACCGCTGTCGACCAGCTCTCCAGCTGACGCCGCCGACAGGTTTCTGTCCCTCTCGCCCGGACATGTCGGACACGCCGCACCCTCCGCTGCAGAGACACAGCGTGACCGTCTTGCTTCGGTGTGTGGCGGGTGTCATCGTGCCTACGTGCGGTCGCACAGATGACCTATGAGCTGACCCTGCCCGCCACCGTCGACTCCGTCGGGATCGGGCGGAGGCTGGTCCGCGAAGCCCTGTCCGAGTGGGACATGGGCTCGCTCGCCTACACCGCGATGCTGCTGACCAGTGAGGTGCTGACCAACAGCATCCTGCACGCGCGCACCCCGGTCGTGCTGACCGTCGAGCGCAGCGGAACCCAGAGCGTCACCATCTCGGTGCGGGACGGCTCGACCCTCGTCCCGCGTCGCCGCCAGCACCCGCAGGACGCCACGACCGGTCGCGGGCTCGAGCTGCTCGACGGGCTCGCGCAACACTGGCGCGTGCAGCAGCAGGAGCACGGAAAGACGCTGTCGTTCGTCGTCGGGACCGACGTAGACCCGTGGGCGGCGTACGCCCGTACCACCTGGACGGATGCCGAGCTGTGACCGGGGCTGCCGGCGGAGGCTCCGTACCGGTGTCACCGCTCGGCCGCTACGACGACATGCCGGGTGACCACGACCTGCACGAGGTCAGACTGCTCAACCTCCCGGTGCGGGTGCTGATCGCCTCCCGCGAGCGGCACGACGACCTGATGCGGGAGTTCGCACTGCTCGCGCTCGGCGGGCCGTTCCGGCGCCCCGAGGTGCCGGCGCGACTGGTGGAGCTGACCCACGTCCTGGGGGTTCGGTACGGCAGCGCGAAGGAGCGGCCGGACGAGCTCGTCGACGCAGCCCATGCGCGCGGCGAGGACACCGTCGACCTGACCTACTCGGTCCCGGCCCACGTCGTCGAGTCGGCCGACACCCTCGACGCGCTGATGACGGAGGCGGACGGGTTCTGCCGGTCCGAGCAGCTGCTGACCCTCGCCCGCAGCGAGGTGATGGTGGAGTTCGCGACCTGGTACCTCGGCGAGTTCCGTCGGCAGATCGCCGGCGAACCTGCACGGCCGTGGGACGGCCCGCTGGATCCGTGACGGGTTAGGCCGACACCCACTGCTCGCCCGGCTCGCGGATGGTCTCGCGCCGGTCGCGCGCGCGGATCTCATCCTTGAGCAGCACCATCGGCGGCGCCAGGGTTGCGCCCAGCCGCTCGAACTGCGCGAGCCGTCGCAGCAGCGCGTCCTCGGACGGCGTCACCGGGAGCGTGATGACGCGATTGGCCGTCGTCGTGTGCACGCTGAGGTCGGTCACGACCCGCAGGTCGGGCACGTCCGCCATGATGTCTCCTCGAAGCCCACGGTCGGTTCACACGGACCCTGCGCACAAGGTCTGATGTGCACACTGAAGCACGTGGGGTCCGGACGACAGGTCAATTCGGGTGGTTGTCGCCCGACCGGGCTAGTGCGTGATGGCCACGCCCCTCGGGCGGATGACCCGTCAGCAGATCCTGCGGAGCCACGAGTACGGGTTGACCGCCGCTCCCCCGCCCGGGTGGCGCTCGAAGTGCACATGCGGTGCGCCGTTGGGTGCGTTGCCGCTGGTGCCGACGTAGGCGATCACCTCGCCGGTGACGACATGCTCGCCGGTCGACACGACGTTGCGCGAGTTGTGGGCGTAGAAGTACTCGTTGCCGTCCGTGCCGCGCAGGTAGAGCGAGATCCCGCCGGACGAGCTGTACGCCGTCTTCACCGTGCCGGAGATCACGGCGACCACGGGGGCGCCGTACGCCGCCATGACGTCGGTGCCCTGGTGACGGTGGCCGGACCGGGCATCGCCCCAGGTGTCACTGAAGCTGGTGTGGCCGCGGACGGGGCAGACGTAACCGGCGACCGGGACGGCCGGGGCGAGGACGCGCTTGCGGGCTGCCCGCGGCTGGACCGGGCGGACCGCGGCCACGGCCACGGCCTTCTTCTTGGGCGCCACGACCGGCGCGACGGTCGTCCGCCGGATCGGCGGGCGGCCCAGGATGGCCGCCCGCTCGTAGGCCAGGTCGGCGTCGGCCATCGGGCTGCTCGCCAGGACGGCGCGCGTGGGCACGACCTGGTCAGGCAACAGCGCCAGCCCGCCGAGGGCGGCGGCGGCGACGGTCAGGAGCAGCGCAGGCAGCGCAGGACGTCGTGAAGCGGCGTGAGCGGGCACAGCACCGGGTTCCGGAGTGGTGGGCTGGGAGTCACGGGAAGGTTACCAACAAACCGGGCAGCAGGTAACGGCGGGGTCACAGTCCGGATCAGGCCCGGCCCACCACGAGGGCGAGGCGGACCACCTGGGCGTCCCGGGGGGCTGTCAGGTCCCGCTGCGTGACGGCGGCGATCTTCCGCAGCCGGTAGCGGACCGTGTTCGGGTGCAGGAACAGCCGGCGAGCGGCCGACTCGACCGCCGAGCCCGCCTCCAGGTAGGTGGCGGCGGTCAGCAGGAGGTCGCCACCGGCGGCGCGGAGCGGCTCGTAGACCTCGGATCGGAGCCGGCGCCGGGCCGCGTCGTCGCCCAGGACCGCCCGCTCGGCCAGGAGCTCGGACGAGGGAACCGGCCGCGGAGCGTCCGGCCAGGCGGGAACGGCAGCCAGCCCGGCCAGGGCCTCCGCGATGGAGGAGACCACCTCAGCCAGCTCGCTGACGGTGGGCCCGACCACGACCGGACCAGGGGGAAACGCGCTGCCGGCCTGCTCCAGCGCCAGGGCCTGCGGGCCCGATCCACCGACCACGACGATCAGCCGGCCGCCGTACTCACCGACGAGCAGGCACAAGCCGGTACGCCGGGCGGCGGCCCGCAGGTCCGGGATGCGCGCGTCGTCCGGCCCCGGCATGGTCCCGGCCAGCACGGTGGCCCACTCGGGCCGCCCCCAGCCCAACGACCCGGCGCGGGTCAGCACGGCCTCCCCCACGTCGCCGCGCAGCAGCGCGTCCACGACGCTCGCCTCCGTCCGGGCGTCCCACGCCCCCCGCTCCTCGGCGGCGGCGGCGTAGACCTCGGCGGCCGCGAACGCCACCTCGCGTGAGTACCGGAGCACCGCGTGCTCCAGCGCGTCGGCCTCCTCGTCCGACGTGGCGATGGTCGGGATGGCGGCTTCGAGCACCTCCACCGCGACGCGGATCAGCTGCACGGTCTGCTGCAGGCTGACGGCCCGGGCAAGAGCACGCGGGGCGGCCGAGAAGATCGCCGGGTCGGCGTGGGGCGGCTTGCTGGTGTCGCGCAGCCACGACGCGAACTCATCGAGGCCGGCCTGCACGACCAGCCCGACGAACGACCGCTCCTCCGGCGGCAGCCCCCCGAACCACGGCAGGGTCGCCATCCGCGAGACGGCGTCGGTGGTCAGCCGCGAGGTCGCCCGGCGGAACCGATGCGATGTCGAGGTCCCCGCCACCGATGCAGCATGCCCCACAACGCGCCGGGTGGGCGAGGCCGCACCCGGTTCCGGCCGATTACCCGTCAGTACGCGGAAAACCTGTGAGGCACGTCTCGTGACGGCCGGTTGACGATGCACGCTGCTTTTGGAGGTTTCCCACAACGATCACTCTCGATCATCGTGCGGTTCGAAGTCTGCCGGGACGCGACCGCGACGGCAGAGTCGCCTCCGTGGTCGCCCTCCTCTCCCCCGGTCAAGGCTCGCAGTCCGCCGGCATGCTGCTGCCCTGGCTGACCCTGCCGGGGGCGGCCGAGAGCGTCGTGCGCTGGTCCGGGCTGGTCGGCTTCGACCTGGCACAAGCAGGTACGACGTGGGCAGACGACGCCATCCGTGACACCGCCGTCGCGCAGCCGCTGCTGACCGCGACCGCCCTGCTGTCCGCCCGGGCTCTGCTCGGTGAGGCCGTGCCGGACGTGGTCTGCGGCCACAGCATCGGCGAGCTGCCCGCCCTGGCCGTCGCCGGCGTACTGACCGATGACGAGGTCGTCGCGCTCGCTGCACGGCGTGGTCGGGCGATGGCAGCTGCCGCCCTGCGTGCCCCGACCGGTATGGCCGCCGTGCTCGGTGGCGACGCCGACGTGGTCCGGGCCGCGGCCGCGCAGCACGGCCTGGAGGTGGCGACGGTCAACGTCGCCGGGCAGCTCGTCGTCGGCGGGCCGGTGACCGCCCTGGACGCACTGGCCGCCTCTCCGCCGGCCGGCGCCAGGGTTCGCCGGCTCGACGTCGCCGGCGCGTTCCACACGTCGGCGATGGCGCCGGCGCGGGCCGACTTCGACGCCGCACTGGACGCGTTGGCTCCCGGCGCACCGCGCACCACCGTCATCGCCAACCGCGACGGCGCTGTCCTCGCCGACGGGCGAGACGCGTTGAACCGCCTCGGCGACCAGCTCACGTCCGCTGTGCGGTTCGACCTGTGTCTCGGGACGCTCGCAACCCTCGGCGTGCGCGGCGGCGTCGAGCTCGCTCCCGGCGGGACCCTCACCGCGGTGGCGAAACGGGCCCTCCCCGGCGTCGAGCTCGTCGCGCTGCGCACCCCCGACGACCTGCCCGCGGCCCGCGCGCTCCTGCACCACGCCGGCGAGCACCAGCCCGTCGGGTGGCGTGCGCTTCCCTCGCCGGACAGCGGCATCGTGGACCCGCTCCTCGCCGTCGGCGACGCGGTCGGCATCGGCACACCCGTCGCCGTCGTCTCTGGGCGGTCGGGGGCATCCACCGTCCTCGCGCCCGTCCCGGGCACCGTCACCGAATGGCTCGTGTCCGCCGGCGACCCGGTCCGCGCGGGCCAGCTGCTCGCCGTGGTCTCGTGAGAGCCGCCGCCCTCACCGGCCTCGGCTCGCACCGGCCCGCTCACCGCGCCGACAACACCGCCATCGCCGCCGCGATCGACTCCTCCGACGCGTGGATCCGCGAACGCAGCGGCATCGTCACCCGCGGCGTCGCCGCATCGGACGAGTCGGTCGTCGACATGGCCGTCAGCGCCGGCGGCAAGGCACTCGCGTCAGCAGGGGTCGACCCGACCGACGTCGGCCTGGTCATGGTCGCGACCTGCACCCTGACGCACGCGGTGCCCGGAGCCGCCGCCCGCGTCGCCACCGCGCTCGATCTGTCCAACGCCGGCGCGCTCGACCTCGGCGCAGCCTGCGCGGGCTTCACCTACGGGCTCGCCCTGGCCGCCGACGCCGTGCGCTGCGGCAGCGCGGACAACGTGCTGGTCATCGGCTCCGAGAAGTTCTCCGACATCCTCAACATGGACGACCGGTCGACGTCGTTCCTGTTCGGCGACGGCGCCGGCGCCGGTGTCGTCGGCGTCTGCGATGTCGACGGCATCTCCAAGCCCGTGTGGTCCTCCGACGGGTCGCAGTCGGACGTGCTGCGCACGGTCGGCAGCCCGCCGCTCTTGGAGATGGAGGGGCAGGCCGTCTACCGCTGGGCCACCTCGATGCTGCCCGGTTTCGCCCGTGCCACCTGCGAGCGCGCCGGCATCACGCTCGAGGACCTCGCTGCCGTCGTGCCCCACCAGGCCAACCTGCGCATCACCGAGTCGATGGTCCGCGCGCTCAAGCTCCCACCGCACGTCGTGGTCGCCCGCGACGTCATCGACAGCGGCAACACCAGCGCCGCGTCCATCCCCCTCGCCCTCGACCGCCTGCGCGAGACCGGGGAGGTGCATCGGGGCGACTCGGTGCTCCTGCTCGGCTTCGGCGCAGGACTCACCGCCGCCGGACAGGTCGTCCGGTGTCCATGACGTACAAGGAGAACCACGTGACCACCGCCAACTACCCCGACCTGCTCGCCGGCCTCACCGAGATCGTTGACGAGATCTGCGGCAGCGAGACGGCCGGCAAGGTCGCGCTCGATGCGACCTTCGACAGCGAGCTGCAGATCGACTCGCTCACGATGGTCGAGATCGTCGTGGCCTGCGAGGAGCGCTTCGGCGTCCGCATCCCGGACGAGGCACTCGAGCAGCTCAAGACCGTCGGCGACGCCGTCCAGTTCATCGCCAACGCCGGCGTCGCGGCGTGACGGGTTCACCCGTTGCGGTGACGGGACTCGGTGCCGTCACCCCGCTCGGCCCCGACGTCGCCGCGCTGTGGGACGGCCTGCTCTCGGGTCGATCCGGCGTGCGGCTCCTCGACGACCCCGCCTTCGCCGACTCACCGGTGCGGCTGGCTGCGACGTGCGACATCGACGGCCGGCTCGACCGGGTCGAGGCCCGGGTGCTCGACCGCGTGCAGCAGCTCGCCCTCCTCGCCGCGCGTGAAGCCTGGGCCGACGCCGGCACCCCGGACGTCGACCCCGAGCGGGTCGCGGTGGTCATCGGCTCGGGCATCGGCGGTGCGCAGACGATCCTCGGGCAGTACGACGTGCTGCGCGAAGGCGGGGCACGCCGCGTGTCACCGCACCTGATCCCGATGCTCATGCCCAACGGGCCGGCCGCGACCGTCGGCCTGGCGCTCAAGGCCCGCGCCGGTGTGCACACGCCGGTGAGTGCCTGCGCGTCCGGCGCCGAGGCGCTCGCCCTCGCCCTCGACCTGCTGCGCGCCGGTCGGGCCGATGTCGTCATCGCCGGCGGAGCCGAGTCGTGCGTGCACCCCCTACCGATCGCAGGGTTCGCGCAGATGCGCGCCCTGTCGACGCGGCATGACGAGCCGGAGGCGGCGAGCCGTCCCTATGACAAGGCGCGTGACGGCTTCGTCCTCGGTGAGGGCGCCGGCATCCTCGTGCTCGAGACCGAGGAGCACGCCCGTGCACGTGGCGCGCGTGTCCACGGTCGCCTGGCCGGTGCAGGCATCGCCTCCGACGCCCACCACGTCACGGCCCCGGACCCGTCCGGCAACGGGGCAGCCCGCAGCATCACCCTCGCCCTGCGCGACGCCGGGCTGTCCGCGACCGACGTCGGATCCATCAACGCGCATGCCACGTCGACACCGCTCGGCGACGTGGCCGAGGCCGAGGCGTTCCGCATCGCGCTCGGCGACGCGCGGCCGCCCGTCACGGCGACGAAGTCGTGCACCGGTCACCTGCTGGGCGCCGCCGGCGCCGTCGAGGCGCTGACCGCGGTGCTCACCGTGCGCGAGTCCCTCGTGCCGGCCATCCGCAACCTCGACGACCCCGACGACGCGGTCGACCTCGACGTCGTGCGCATGACGCCACGCGCGCACGCCCACGACGCCGCCCTGTCCACGTCCTTCGGGTTCGGCGGTCACGACGTCTCGCTCGTCGTGACCCGCTGAGCCACCTTGACCCAGGAGCTCTTGTGACGCTGACCCCCCTCTCTACCGCCTCGCTCGCCACCTCGCGGCTCTTCCGACTGCTCGACACGTCGGAGCCGCACATCGAGGCCGCCGGCGTCGTCGTGATGACCGGGACCGTCTCGGGGACACCGGTCGTCGCGTTCGCGACCGACTCGTCCGTGCAGGGCGGTGCACTCGGCATCGACGGGTGCCGGGCGATCGCCGACGCGACCGACCTCGCCGTCCGACGCGGTGTGCCGGTGATCGGTATCTGGCACTCCGGCGGTGCCCGGCTGCGCGAGGGCGTCGGTGCCCTCGACGCGGTGGCCAAGGTGTTCGCCGCGCAGACCCGGGCAAGCGGCCGCGTGCCGCAGCTGTCCGTGGTGCTCGGGCCCGCGGCGGGTGGCGCGGCCTACGGCCCCGCACTCACCGACGTGGTCGTGCTCGGTCCGGACGGCCGCGTCTTCGTCACCGGCCCCGACGTCGTGCGTCGCGTCACGGGCGAGGACGTCGACATGCTGCGGCTCGGTGGCCCCGAGCCGCACGGACGACGCAGCGGCGTCGTGCACGTCGTCAGCAGCACCGACGACGAGGCCCTCGAGACCGCGGCGCAGCTCGCCGTGCTCCTGCATGAGCAGGGCTCCATCGACCTCACCCGCCTGCCACAACGGCCCGATCCGTCGCGCGCGATGCCTGCCGAGGCCCGCCGCGCCTACGACATGCGCACCGTCGTCACCGACGTGCTGGACGGACCCGGTCTGGAGCTGCAGGCCAACTGGGCGCCGAACGTGCTCACGGTTCTCGGTCGGCTCGGTGGCCGCACGGTCGGGGTCGTGGCCAACAACCCGCTGCGACTCGGCGGGTGCTTGGATGCTTCCTCCGGCGAGAAGGCCGCGCGGTTCGTGCGGATGTGCGACGCCTTCGGCGTACCGCTCGTCTTCCTCGTGGACGTCCCCGGCTACCTGCCGGGTGTCGGTCAGGAGTGGGACGGCGTCGTACGACGGGGAGCGAAGCTGCTCCACGCCTACGCCGCCGCGTCGGTGCCGCGCGTCACCGTCGTCGTGCACAAGTCGTTCGGCGGCGCGTACATCGCGATGGGGTCACGCGGTCTCGGTGCCGATGCGGTGTTCGCCTGGCCCGGTGCGCAGATCGACGTGATGGGCGCGTCCGCCGCGGTGGAGGTGCTGCACCGGCGCGAGCTCGCGACCCTCGACGGAGAGGAGCGCGCGGCTGCCGTCGTACGGCTCGCCGAGGCACATGCCAACGAGACCGGTGGGTTGCAGCGAGCCGTCGATGGTGGCTTCGTCGACGCGGTCATCAACCCGGCCGACACCCGCGCGGCAGTAGCCGGCGCCATCGTCAAGGTGCGCCACGTCCGCGGCCTCAACGCGAACATCCCGCTCTGATGAGCTCCCATGTCACCAGCACCGGCAGGTCCGTGCTTGTCACCGGCGGCAACCGGGGCATCGGCCTCGCCACGGCGCAGCGACTCGCGGCGGCCGGGCACCGCGTCGCGGTCACGCACCGCGGGTCCGGCGCACCCGAGGGCCTGCTCGCGGTGAAGTGCGACGTCACCGACTCCGAGCAGGTGGAGCAGTGCTTCGCCGAGGTCGAGCTGGCGCACGGTCCCGTCGAGATCCTCGTGAGCAACGCGGGCATCACCGACGACGCGCTGCTCATGCGGATGGACGAGGACGCGTTCACCAACGTCCTCGACACCAACCTGACGGCGGCCTTCCGCGTCGCCAAGAGGGCGTCGCGTTCGATGCTGCGGGCCCGCTGGGGACGGCTCGTCTTCGTGTCATCGGTGGTGGGCCTGTCCGGCAGCGCAGGGCAGGCCGGCTACGCCGCGAGCAAGTCGGGTCTCGTCGGGTTCTCGCGGTCACTCGCTCGCGAGCTCGGCAGCCGCGGCATCACCAGCAACGTCGTGGCACCCGGCTTCGTCGACACCGACATGACCGCTGACCTCAGCGACGCCCGCAAGACCGCGATCCGCGAGTCGATCCCGCTGGGCCGCACTGCCTCGGCGGACGAGGTCGCGGCAGTGATCGCGTTCCTGGCCCAGGACGACGCGTCGTACGTCACGGGCGCGGTGCTTCCCGTCGACGGCGGTCTGGGGATGGGGCATTGACCACCGTCGCCGTGCCCACCCGCGTCGCAGGCGTCGAGGTCTCGGCCATGGGCAGCGGGCTGCCCGTGACGGTCTTCGCACACGGCCTCGGCGGCTCGTCCGTCGAGACCCGCCCGCTTGCGGTCCGCACCCCGGGGACGCGGGTGCTGCTGACCTTCCGCTGCCACGGCAGCAGCGACCCGATCGCCGGCGGCTGGACCTACGACGACCTGGCCGACGACCTGACCGAGGTGGCCGACGCCTTCGGAGCCACCGGGGCCGTTGGTCTGTCCCTCGGTGCGGGCGCGCTGCTGCGACTGCTCAGCCGCACACCCGACCGCTTCGAGCGGCTGGCGTTCGTGCTGCCGGCCGCGCTCGACGAGACACGCGACGACCTCGCGACCGCACGGTTGCGTCGGCTGGGTGCGGCGCTCGTCGCCGGAGACGAGGAGCACGTCGTCCGGATGCTCCTCGAAGAGGTGCCGCCGCAGGTCCGCGGTCGCGGCGGCGTGCGGATCCTCGTGGATCGCCGCGCCCGGCAGATGTTGGGCGTCACCCCGCCGTACCCACGCGGCACCGACGCCCCGCTGCCCGACCTGGCCCCGCTGTCCGGCGTCACGGCCCCGGCACTCGTCATCAGCCAGGTCGACGACCCGCTGCACCCCTCGGCGGTCGCGGGCCGGCTCGCCGACGTGCTGCCCCACGGCGAGCTGCTGCTGCTCGATGCCGGCGGCGTGTTCTGGACCGAGACCCGCCGGGTCCAGGACGCCCTCGCCACCCACCTCTGCCCTGCTGCACCGGAGACCTCATGACCGTGCTCGACGTCCGACCGTCCGTGCTGACCGAGGTGCTGGAGGCTCGGCTCGCCGTCGCGACGGATCGGCACCTGTCGGTCGCGAGGGAGTGGTTCCCGCACGAGTACGTCCCGTGGTCCGAGGGCAACGACTTTGACGGGGCGCCGTACGACGAGACGCAGAGCCGGCTATCACCCGCAGTGCGCGCCGCCGTCCAGCTGAACCTGCTGACGGAGGACAACCTGCCCGCCTACCACCGCGAGCTCAACCGCTCCTTCGGCGACGACGAGCCGTGGCGCGTCTGGGTGGATCGCTGGACGGCCGAGGAGGGGCGGCACGCCATCGCGCTGCGCGACTACCTGATCGTCACGCGGTCGGTGGACCCCGTCGTGCTGGAGCGCGAGCGGATGGCGACGATGTCGACGGGCTTCCGCGCACCCGACAAGGACATGCTCCGCACGCTTGTCTACGTCAGCCTGCAGGAGCTCGCCACGCGCGTCTCTCATCGCAACACCGGCAAGCTGTCCGGCGACCCCGGGCTCGACCGGCTGCTCGCCAGGATCGCCACCGACGAGAACCTGCACATGGTCTTCTACCGCGACCTGGTCGCCGCTGCACTTGAGGCCGATCCGGCCGCAACGCTGACCGCGATCGCCACCGAGCTCGAGACGTTCGCGATGCCGGGTGCGAGTGCGCCGCAGTTCCGGCGGCGGGCCGTCGTCGTCGCGCGCGCCGGCATCTACGACATGAAGGTGCACCGCGAGGAGATCGTCGAGCCGCTGCTGCGGTACTGGGGCGTCTACGAGCTGACCGACCTCGATGCGCCGGCCGAGCAAGCCCGCGACCGGATCGCCGACTTCTGCGTGGAGCTGGACTGCCGCATCGGACGGAGCACGCAGCGATGACCGGCCTGCTCGAGGGCAAGAGCGTCCTCATCACCGGTGTGCTGACCGAGGCGTCGATCGCGTTCTCCGTCGCACGGCTCGCATCCGAGCAGGGCGCGACGGTCGTGCTCAGCGGCTTCGGCCGCGGGCTGTCGATCACCGAGCGGATCGCTCGGCGACTGCCGGGCTCGCCGCCCGTGATCGCCCTCGACGTGTCCTCGGAGGAGGACCTCGCCGCACTGCCCGGGCGCGTCGGCGAGCACGTCGACCACCTCGACGGCGTACTGCATGCCATCGGCTTCGCACCCGCGACGGCTCTCGGCAACGGTGTCCTCGACACGTCGTGGGAGGACGTCGGCACCGCGATGCAGGTGTCGACGTGGTCCTACGTCTCGCTCGCCCGTGCGTGCACGAAGCTGATGGCCCCCGGCTCGTCGTACGTCGGTCTCGACTTCGACGCGCGCGTCGCGTGGCCCGGATACGACTGGATGGGTGTCGCGAAGGCGGGGCTGGAGTCGGCGAACCGCTACCTCGCCCGCGACCTCGGCGCCCTCGGCATCCGGTCCAACCTGGTGGCCGCGGGCCCGCTCAAGACGATGGCCGCCAAGAGCATTCCGGGCTTCGAGCGCTTCGAGGAGGCGTGGAACGAACGCGCACCGCTCGGGTGGGACGTCCGCGACAGCGAACCGGTCGCGCAGGCCTGCGTCGCGCTGCTGTCCGACTGGTTCCCGAAGACGACGGGCACGATCGTGTACGTCGACGGAGGGTTCTCCGCGGTCGGCGTCTGACTCGCACCTGGAACGCGCTGTTGACGGCGACGTCACGCCCCTGCAACACGCGCAGTGCAGTGTCGCCGTCATGTCAGTCGACATCCAGGCCGACGCGCTGCCGGCGAGATCGGGACGCGAGTTCCTCGATCGAGCAGCGGCATTCGGCGTCGACCTCTCGGACTCGGTGAGCGCGGCCGGCGTCACGGTCGACCTCGGCGGCTACACCGTCGACGTCGACGGGGAACCGGTGTCGCTGCCGCCCCGCCAGGTGGAGATTCTCGCGCTGTTCGTCGCGCGGCCGAACCGCGTCTGGTCCCGCGACGAGCTGCACTGGGCCTGCTGGGGACACAGCGGGTCGGGACGGCGCATCGACGTACAGCTCTCGCGCCTTCGGGGCAGCGCGGGCCGCGAGCTGTTCCGCACCGTCCGGCACCGTGGGTGGGCCCTCGACTCCTGACCCGGCAGAATCGACGGGTGAGCGACCCCTCCGAGGACCTGGCCCGCGCCGAGGCGCAGGCCGCCGCCATGTACGCCGGCGACCGCGCCAGCCAAGCGCTCGGCATCAGCATCACCGACGTCGCCCCGGGCCGAGCGCGCGCGACGATGACCGTCACCGACGCGATGGTCAACGGGCACGGCATCTGCCACGGCGGCTACGTGTTCCTCCTGGCTGACACCGCGTTCGCGTTCGCCTGCAACACCCGCGGCCCGGCCGTCGTCGCGGCCGGCGCCGACGTCTCGTTCCTGGCACCCGTGCGGTCCGGCGACGAGCTGGTGGCCGACGGCCTCGAGCGCGTTGTCCGCGGCCGCAGCGGGCTGTACGACGTCACCGTGCGCAGCGGCGACGTGGTGGTCGCGGAGTTCCGCGGCCGCTCCCGAGCCCTGTCGAGCTGAGGTCGGCTCAGACCCGGGCGACCTGACGGCGGCGGTAGATGACCACGCCCACGAGCACGGCGGCCAGCAGCGGCAGCAGCGTGGCGAGCGGCGCCTCGGGCACCACCGGCGTCGGTGTCTCGGCACAGGGCTTGCTCGCCAGCAGGCCGTCACCGCCGCTCTGGCTCACGACCGCGATCTGCGTCGCCTCATCGCCCGAGCGGGCACCGGTCGCCGTGACCGTGTCGCGGGAGTTGTCGGTGTAGACCGTGACCAGGCAGCCGTTGACGTCACTGTCGGTCTCGAAGAAGTCGAGCAGGTCGCGGGTGCCCGACGCGCAGCCGGTGCCGCTCGTGCAGACGCTGCCCTGGTGGATGGCGTTCGGCGTGGTGCGGTGCTCGGCGAAGGTCTGGCCGTAGTCGGCGGAGAACGCTGACCACACGTGCCAGTCGGCGTCCTTGACGTCGATGTTCTCCGGCGACGGCCCCGTGGAGTCGGTGCCGTAGTAGGTGACGGCGACCCGACCGGCGTCGCCGGCGCTCACCCAGGGGAAGACCGTCGTGCGCGGGGTGCTGTCGACGTGCACGGGCGCATCCCAGGTCGTTCCACCGTCGCGCGAGGCGGCGAGCATCGTCCACGTCTCGCGCGCCGCCGGTCGACGCTCGGACCAGGCGGCGTACAGCGTCCCGTCCGTGCCGTGGTCGATGGAGACGAAGGAGTCGAACGTGTCACCGGTCGCCGCGGCCGCAGTCTTCGGGCTCGCGAACATGGTGCCGCCGGCGCGCTTCACGCCGTTGATCTGGATCAGGTCGTTGGGGCCGCTGGTGTTCCAGGCCATGACGGCGTTGCCGTTGACGGGGTTGACGTCCACGACGCCGGGCCACTGGTAGTCGCCGGAGTTGACGACCGTTGCCGGTCCGTTCACCACCACCGGGCCGCTGACGAGGGACTTGTGGATCACCAGGCCCTGGCTCAGCGTGCCGTAGCCGGTGTAGACGGCGTCGTTGCCGTCGACGTCGTTCCACTGGCGGTCAGCGACGCCGGCGCCGTCGGTGCACCCCTCCGGGTTGTTGGCCCACGTGACTCCGCGGTCGCCACTCCTCGCGACGGCGATGCAGGCGAGGTTCAGGCCGGAGGCGTAGAGCGTGCCATCCGGGGCGGCGGAGACATCGGCGTCTCCGCCACCGAGCGCACCGTCGTACGAGCCGAGGAAGGAGAAGGTCTTGCCCTTGTCGTCCGACCGCCAGATCAGGTCGCCACCCCCGAGGTTCGGCAGGGTCTCGGTCCCGGCAACGACGGAGGGGACGCGGACGCCGCCGACGCCCTGCGGGCCGGTGACGTAGATCGCGCCGTCCTTGGCGATCTCAATGCTCGGCTCGGCGACGCTGTTCAGGTCGTCGTTGTCGACGATCACCGGCTGGTCGAAGGTGCGGTTGCTCGACGGACCACCGGTGCTGCTCTCGGTGGGCGAGGGTGACGGCGACGGGCTGGTTGTGCCGCCGAGCGCCGTGGAGGTCAGGACGAGCGTGCCGGTGTAGGCCTGCGGCGTGGAGGAGAACGCGCACGCGCGCACCTTCCAGACGCCGGCCACCGGGTTCTGGAAGGTGATGTCCTCGTGCTGGTTCGAGGTGTCGTTGATCTCGTCAGCGCTGGCGGTGGCACCGCCGCCGGCAGGAGGAACGACGGTGAGGACCTCGTCGTTCACGCCTTGCGGGTCCGACCAGCTGATGGAGAAGTGGGCGGCCGTGTTCGTCGAGCTGTAGTGCGCGACCGGCACGTTGATCGTCACGTCGGTGGAGTCGGAGAGCTGAGCCTGGCAGTTCGCGGTCGGCGACGTGCCCGCAGGGATGCTGCCGCTCCAGGTGACGGTCGTCGAGTTCCCGGCCGATGGAGCAGTCTGCGGCGCCGGGGCGGTGGCGGCGGCGGCCGTTCCGGGCGCGACGCCGAGCAGCAACAAGCACGCCGCGGTCGCGAAGGCTGCCGCCGGCCGAAGCCGCCGGATGCGAGAGGTGCGGCCGTGACCCATCGATGATCCCCCCGAGCTGTCGACGGGCTGGGCGTCCGTCCTGGACGGAGTGTTCGACGTCCCGACGCGGGCTCCTGCCCGCTGTCGGCGTCGCTTGCCGACGTCAGTGGTGGTCGTGCAGCCTCATGACGACCGCATGCCCCTTGCCCCTCGCGATGAGCCATCGGTTGACCGGCACCGCGACGGCGAAGGCGACGCCGAGCGAGAAGGCCAGGCTGGCCCAGAAGAGCGGCGAGCCCAGACCCGCCTCCATCGCGCCGGGGACCGCGAGCATGACGCCGTTGTCCGCGACCTCCATCACTGCGATCGACAGGGTGTCGCTGGCGAGGGCAAGCGGTAATGCCGCACTGAGCGCCACCCCGGCCGCGACCACGCCGCGCAGGGTCAACGCGTAGCCGAAGAGGAACGCGAGGGCGACGGCGAGGGCGATCGTCGCGCCGTTGCCCCACCCCAGTGCCGTGCCGATCGCCATCCCAAGGACCTCGCCGATCGCGCAGCCGGTCAGGCAGTGCGCCGTGGCCATCACCGCCATCCGCGTCAAGCCGGCTGACTGCTCGGCGGGGCCGGCCGCCCCGTGCTGCCCGTGCTCTGTCATGTCTGCGCCTCCGGAGATCCGTCATCCGTACATCCGTACGGATGAGATAAGCCGGCGGGCTGCCCCGTCATTCCCGGCCGGCCGCCCTACGTGTCCGGCGCGCCTGCTGTCGGCGACGACCGACCCTCACTAGTTTCAGGCGGTCCCCCGCCCTGAGGAGCTCGAAAACACCGTGCGTCCGCACCGCCGCGCCCGCGTCGGCGCGACCGCAGCGGCACTGGCCGTGCTGCTCTCCGGTGTCGTCGTGCCGGCCGCGGCCGGCGCGGACGACGTGGGCAGCGCGAAGGCACAGGTCGCCGCCATGCAGGCCCGGGTCGAAGCGGTGGCGGCCACGCTCGCGAAGGGCAGCCGCGAGTACGAAGCCGGGCAGCGCCACTTAACCGTCGTACAACGCAAGCAGCGCGCGATCGAGCGCGAGGCCGCCGAGCTGCGCCGCGCCACCGTCGTGGAGCAGCGCCGGCTCAACGCCATCGCGTCGGCGGCGTACCGCCGCCCGTTGCCGAGCAGCCTGTCGCTCGCCTTCACAGCCAACCGCGAGTCGTTCACCGCTGCGTTGTCGGCGCAGGCCGACCTCGAGCACGTGTCGGGCTCGCAGCAGGACGTGCTGCGCGAGGTGGTGGCCAGGCGGGTCCGCCTGGAGCACCTGACCCGGACGGCGCAGCAGCTGACGGCCGATGCGCAACGGACCGAGCGAGCGCTCTCTCGCCAGCTGAGCCGCCTGCGCGACATCGCCGACCGGGCCAACGCCGAGCTGCAGGCCGCAGCCGCCCGTCTGGACAAGGCGCAGGCGGCCGAACGCGCGCGGCTCGAGCGGCTTCGGGCCCTGCGGGCGAGTCGGGCCCGAGCGCTCCGCAGCGGACCTATGTGCCTCGGCGAGTCGACCGATGGCTACGCCAACGGGTTCGTCCCGGACTCCGCGCTGTGCCCGCTCTGGGGCGCGCCCGGGCACAAGCTGCGCTCCGACGCCGCCGCGTCGTTCAACCAGATGAGCCGCTTCCACGCCGAGACGGCAGGTGGGCCGCTGTGCGTGACCGACTCCTACCGCACCTACGGCGAGCAGGTGAGCGTGTACCGGCGCAAGCCCGGTTTGGCCGCGACACCTGGGACCAGTGAGCACGGCTGGGGCAAGGCGGTCGACTTCTGCGGCGGGGTCGAGCGCTACGGCTCCCACGCGTTCCAGTGGATGAAGGACAACGCCGGCCGGTTCGGCTTCTTCCACCCGGCGTGGGCCGAGCCGTCAGGGAGCCGTCCCGAGGCCTGGCACTGGGAGTATTCCGGCTGATCACGCTGCGTCAGTGACCCACTTCACTGTCGACTTCCGTGCGGATCCCGAAACGATCATGCATCGTTGAGGGCAGTAACCGCGCTGACCAGACCGCCGAGTCCCGCCCCTGGTCGATCACCCAGCGCACCCCGTACCCAGGGCGGGAACGGGGGACCCACTTCTCCACGGCCGGTTCGCCGGCCTCGGGGCGAAGCGCGTCCTGTCTTTCGTGACATGACGCGCCGGGCACTCTCCGCCCGAGCCCGACAGCTCACCCCGGAGGCGTCGAGAGGTCACTCGCCATGCCCCGGTCCAAGAACGCCCGCCACGTCAAGCCCGCTTACCGGCCGCGCCACGCCCGCCCGTCTCAGGCGCCGGCCCGCGTCGTCGCCGTGACAGCCGCCGGTGGCCTGCTGTTTCCGGTCGCCAACGCCACCTCCGCGTACGCCGAGGAGCAGCAAGCGACATCGGTGCGGGTCTCCGGCCCGGGCCAGCCCGTGCAACCGGGATCTGCCCCCGCCGCCATGAGGCTGATCAGCGACGGTCACTACGTCAGCGGTCAGCCGGTCGAGATCCAGATCCCGGAGGGCGCCGGCTGGCGCACCATCGGAAAGGGCAGCACGAACACCGAGGGGCTCGCCCGGACGTCTGTCGCGGTGACGCGCGACACGCGTATCCGCGCGCACTACCGCGGGGCGAGCAGCACGACGCCGGCGACCAGCAGCAGCGTGGTCATCGACGTCGAGACCTTCGGTCAGCGGGTCCTGGCTGAGGCAGCGCGGCACAACGGCAAGCCCTATCAGTACGGCGCTGTCGGGCCGAACGCCTTCGACTGCAGCGGCTTCACCCGCTACGTCTTCGGCCAGCTCGGCCGCAGCCTGCCGCACAACGCGGCGGCCCAGCGCGACATGGCTCAGCCGATCGCCCGCGCCAATGTCCGTGTCGGCGACCTCGTCTTCATGGACGGCAACGGGCACGTCGGCATCTACGCCGGCAACGGGATGATGTGGGACTCCCCGCGCGCCGGCCGGACCGTCACCAAGCGCGCCATCTACTCCAGCACGTACGCCGTCGGCCGCATCGCCTAGTGCCCTTGATCAGCCCGTCCGCCAAACCATGATCAACGGCGAGTTGTCCGCATCAGAGCGCGCCCTGATGCGGGTAGCTGGACGTTGATCACGACCGCCTACGGCGGATGCGGGCGGTACAGATGTGTGGGGAACGAGCCGGCCTGTAAGCCGGGTTCTGTGCCCTGACCCGAGGGTCAGGCGACGGTCATCCATCTAGGGCCGTTGTTGCCAACGACCTCGTGCGGTCCACCCCCGAGCTCGGGCGGGCAGCCCTCGAGCGCTCGGGCAGGACTGGCGAACCAGTCCCTTTCGACCTTGCTCCGGGTGGGGTTTGCCGAGCCGCCCGGGTCACCCCGGGCGCTGGTGGTCTCTTACACCACCGTTTCACCCTTACCGGTGCGAGCACCGGCGGTCTGTTCTCTGTGGCACTTTCCCGCGGGTCACCCCGGGTCGGTGTTACCGATCACCCTGCCCTGTGGAGCCCGGACTTTCCTCGACGGCTGGTGTGCCGCCGCGACCGTCCGGCCGACTCGTCCCGAGGCCAAGGCTACGCCGTACGACGCGCTGCCCGCGCACGCAACGGAGCCGGTCGCATCAGGCGACCGGCTCCGTCCTCGAGCGGGGTTGCCTCAGAGGCGAGGCGTGCTCGGCGGCACCAGCGACAGCTCGCCGCCCGCGTCCTCCAGCATGTCGGCAGCGGAGTCGACCGTGCCGGCCGCGTCCGGCAGCGGGATGTCGTTAACCGCGTCCTGCCAAGCCTGCTTGGTGTCCTCCACCGCGTCGACGGCCTGGTCGATCACCGCAGCCGGCCCGTTGGCGAGGATGTCCTTCGCCGTCTCGGCCGTCGACTGCGCGGTCGAACCCGCACCGCGAGCCGCCGTCGCTGCAGTCTCGGTGGCGAGCGACGTGACGCCGTTCAGCGTGGTGACCGCGCTCGCCGCGACGTCCCGGGCCTGCCCCAGCGCGTCGTTGGCGGTGGCCTTCGTCTCGTCGACCTTCTGACCGGCCAGCGTTGTCGTCTCGCCGATCGTGCGGTTCGCGTCGTCGATTGTGGCGGCGGCGATTTCCTCCGCAGCGGCCTTCGTCTCGTCGACCGTCGTCGTAGCCGTCTCGAGTGTGTCTGCGACGGTGTGGTCGGCGAAGTCCTTCGTGTCGTTGGCCAACGTGGTCGCGTCGTTGATGGCCTGGTTGGCCGTCTCTTCGGCCAGCGCCTTGGTCTTGTCGACCTCGCCCGTCGCCAGGTCGACGGCGTTCTGCACCGCGTTGCTCAGCCAGCCGAAGATGCTCTTGACGGCCTCGGTGGCCCGGTCGGCGAGGGCGGTCGCGTCGGCGACCGCCTTGTTGGCGATCGCGGTGACGTCGGTGACCGCAGCGTTGGCGATCTCGGTGGCGTCGCTGACGACCGCGTTGCTGATCTCGGTCGCCATCGCACCCAGCTCACCGGCGGCACCAAGGGCCTGGGCCTTCAGCGACTCGGAGAGGTCCTCGGCCTGGTTCACGGCGCCGTCGACGGATGCCGACAGGCTGTTGACCTGGTCGGTTGCCGTCTGCACGGCGGTTCCGGCTGTGTCGGACGCTGTCTGCGTCGTGGAGCTGAGCTGCTGGTCGACCGTGTTCCCGGTCGCCACCAGCAGCGAAGACGCGGGCTGCACGTCCTTGGCCAGGACGCGACCGGTCTCGGTGTTCGTGCCGCGCAACGTGCTGTCGACCGCCTGGGTCGCCGTCGCTGCCGTGCCCCCGGCGCTCGGCCCGGAGTTCGCCGCCTCGGACAGCGTCGCCGTGCCACCGAACACGACGGCGGCCACGCCGGCGACGATCGCGGCCTCGCGCATGCCGTGCGCTTCTACGTCGTCCAGGCCCGGCTCCTGCACCGGGATCTCAAGAAGGTCGTCGGTCACATCGCTCATGATGAATGTCCCCCTGCATCTGCCGGCCGGCCACGGTGGTCGGCTGAAACGCAATCTCCCCCGGTCAGATCACCGCGTCCGTCGCCTATGCGACAGATGTCCTGTCGCGATGGCGACGCCCCGTTCGCGGTGATCTGCCCGTCATGCTGCGTCGGCCGTCAGGGCCCGACAAGGGAGGGTGCACCCCACCAATAGGGACGAGATCCGGACATCGGGGTCGAAAGTCGGCGGACCTTAGGTGGACAGGTGACCGACATCGTTCATCGACCGGACGACGGCTGCGCCGTCGGCGTGCCACCGCACGTCGTTCAGGCAGGCCAGGTCGAGGTGCATCCGGTACAGCGATGAGGGCGGTGCGTCCAGCGCCATGCGCAGCAGCGTCTTGATCGGAGTCACGTGCGAGACGACGACCACCGTCTTGCCGCCGTACGACGACAGGACGCGGTCCCGCGCGGCGCGGACGCGGGCCGCCGTCGCGTCGAAAGACTCCCCGAACGGCGGTGCGACGTCGGTCGAGGCGAACCACTCGTCCATCTCGCGCGGCCACTTCTCGCGGACCTCGCCGAACGTGAAGCCCTCCCAGTCGCCGAAGTCGGTCTCACGCAAGCCCTCGTCGACCGCCACCTCGATCCCGAGGCCCTCCGCGACGAGCAGCGCGGTCTCACGAGCCCGCCGCAGCGGTGACGAGACGACCGCCACCGCACCGGACCCGGCGAGCCGCACCGCAGCCGCTGCCGCCTGCGTCCGCCCGACGTCGGTGAGCGGCGGGTCCCCGACCCCGGAGAAGCGCCGCTCGATCGACAGCGCCGTCTGCCCGTGCCGCAGCAGCAGCGTCGTCGTCGGCTTCGCCGGCGGGTCCTGCCAGCCCGACAGCCGGTTCGGGGCCGCCGCAGCCTTCTCGAGAAAGACCGCAGCGGCATCCGGCTTCCAGGCCGCGCCGGTCGCGGCCGCGTCCATCGCCTCGTTGGCGAGCCGGTCGGCGTGCTTGTTCTTCTCGCGCGGGATCCACGAGAGCCTGACCTGCGGCAGCTGCGACAGCAGCCCGGATGCCTCGCGCGCCAACGGCTTGAGGCCGGGGTGCTTGACCTGCCAGCGGCCGCTCATCTGCTCGACGACGAGCTTGCTGTCCATCCGCACCTCGACCTCGGCCGGATCGAGCTCCAGCGCTGCGCGCAGGCCGGCGATCAGCCCGCCGTACTCCGCGACGTTGTTGGACGCGACGCCGATACCAGCGGCCCGTTCCGCGAGCACCTCACCGGTCAGTGCGTCGCGCACCACGGCGCCGTACCCGGCTGGACCGGGGTTGCCGCGGGACCCACCGTCGGCCTCGACGATGAGGCGGCGCCCCGTCATGGCAACCACATGTCAGAGACCGGACTCGGCCGTCCGCACCATGATCCGGCCGCACTCCTCGTGACGGAGCACGTCGTCGACAGCGGCCGCGCGCGCGTCGGCTTTCTCGTTCTGCATCAGGTCAAGACGGCACCCGCCGCAGCGACCGCGCTCGATCGCACCCGCACCGACGCCCCCGTGCTCGGTGCGCAGTCGCTCGTAGAGCGCGATCAGATCCGCCGGGAACGTGCCCACGAGCTCTGCCCGCTCCGCCGTGATGCGGGTGATCTCCTCGTCGATCTCCGAGAACGCCTTGTCCCTCGCGATCCCCGCGTCGTCGCGCCCGGCGAACAACGTGTCTCGCTCGCCGGTCAGCTGGTCGAGAACCGCCTGCGCCGTCTCTGCGCGCTCCATCACCTCGAGCTCGCCGTCCTCGAGGTCGGACTGGCGCCGGTTGAGGGTGGCGACCTCGTGCTGCAGCTCCTCGAGCTGCTTGGCGTTGGTGACGGCCCCCGAGTTCAGGTGAGTCTCGTCACGCGTCCGTCGGGCGCGCACCTGCTCGATCTCGTCCTCGAACTTCTTCGTCTCCCGGGCGAGATCGGAGACGTCGGTCTCGGCCCGGACGACGTCGTCGCGCAGGGCCTCGACCTTCGCCTCGAGCCGCTCGATCTCGGCCAGCTCCGGCAGCGTGCGGCGACGGTGAGCGAGCCGGTCGAGCGCGCTGTCGAGGGCCTGCAGCTCGAGCAGGCGCAGCTGGACAAAAGGATCTGCCTTCACGCGGTGGGCGCTCCTCGGGTCGGGGAGCCCACCCTATTGCGGAGGTTCCCCCGACGGCTCGTGGAGCGTCCACGGGTCGGTGACGATCGTCGACACCGCCGTGTCGACCCCCACGGCCTCCGCAAGCCGTCCCGCGGCGTCGGCGAGCCACGGCCACTCGGTCGCCCAGTGCGCGGCATCGAGCAGCGCCAACCCCTCCGGCGCCTCCGACGACGGGTGATGCCGCAGGTCCGACGTGAGATAGGCATCCGCCACCGCGGCCGCCACGGATAGCAGGTCGTCGCCCGAGCCGCCGCACACCGCAAGGGTCTCGACGACGGCGAGGGGGTCCCCGGCAGCGCGAACGCCCCACGCCGTTGCGGGCAGCGCCGCTGCGGCCTGCCTTGTGAGCTCCCGAAGCGTGACCGGCTCCGGGAGGCGACCGACTCGACCGAGCCCCCGGCTTCCGACGACCGTCGCCAGCTCGAGGACGTCGTACGCCGGCTCTTCGTACGGATGAGCGGCAAGCAGTGCGCGTAGGACGGCGTCGCGTCGCGCGCGAGGCAGGACGACCTCGAGGCGAGCCTCCTCGACCTCGGCGACCCCCCCCACGGAACCGATCGTCGGAGCAGCCCCGGGCAACGGACGGAAGGTCCCCTCCCCCGTCGTCCGCCACGCGCATCGCTCGTAGTCCCCGATGGCGCCCGCCCCTTCTGCGGCGACCGCATCGAGCACCCGGTCGGCGGCGGCGACGGGCACGAAGATGACGAGCTTGTCGAGAGGGTCCGCGGCCAGCGGTGACAGCGGCCTGGTGTCGACGAGCCCCAGCACGTCGGCCAACGCATCGGAGACGCCGGGCGACGCGACATCGGCGTTCGTGTGCGCCACGAACAACGCGCAGCCGCCCGACAGCAAGCGGTGCACGACGCGACCCTTCGGGTTCGTCGCCGCGACGGAGGTCGTCCCGCCGAGGTACAGCGGGTGATGCGTGACGAGCAGGTCGGCTCCCCGCTCCGCCGCCTCGGCCACGACGGAGGCAACCGGGTCGATCGCGAACAGCACCCGGCGCACGACAGCGTCCGGGTCGCCCACGACCAGGCCCACCGCATCCCAGGACTCCGCCCAGGCGGGGGGGTAGAGCGCGTCGAGCGCCGCAACGACGTCGGCCAGGCGGGTCACGCCGCCAGGCTATTCAGCGCGCCAGGTCATCACTACCGACGATCCCTGCCGAGACCTTCGTCAGCATCTCGTCGGGCGTCAGCGAGAACGCACCGGCCGCCATGTCGAGCAGGACGGCGCCGAGGGCGACCAAGCTGGTGGTCGTCCCGATGGGGTCTTGCTCCGCCGCCGCGACCAGATCGGCGTACGCGCCGGGCTCGCGGCGCACGTAGGCCTGCACGTGCGCGACGGTTCGGGTGAAGGCCTGCAGGTCCGGTCCGTGCGGAAGGGTCGTGTCCACGGGCGTGACGCTAGGGCAACAACTCCCTCTCCGTCGGTCACAACGATGGTGATCCTGCCCGAGTCGTCCCCAGATGCCCGGGTCCGCGAGGGCGCGCTGCGTGACGGGCCTCTCGATTCCGCCTACACGACCGCCGATGTGTTCCTAACGTCGACGGCGAGGGGGGCTGCTACCGAGATGTCCGCACGACGTACGACGACGCGGCTGCTGGCCGCGGCCGTCCTGCTGGCGAGTGCGTTCGCCCTTCCCGCGGCGACGTCGAACGCCAACGCCCCCGCGGACAGCACGGTGCACGCCCTCTTCTTCGGCGACAGCCTCATGTACGGCACCGGCGCCCGACCGACGCGTCCGGTCATGGCGCGCGTCGTCGCCCGCCTGCTGGGATGGGACATCACGGTGGACGCGGTCGGGGGGACCGGCTACACAACCGGTGGGCAGCGCGGCCGGCCGTACCTCGAGCGACTCGCCAAGCCGGGCGTGCTGTCCACGCCGTACGACGTCGTCCTGCTCGAGGGCGGCACGAACGACAAGGCCGCCGACCCCGCGACGATGCGCGCACGCGCGACCGAGACCGTCGCGTACGTGCGGTCCCGGCTGCCCACCGCGAAGATCGTCCTGATGGGCGCCTACAACCCACCGGGCAAGAGGTACGACGCCCGCCGCGTCACGATCGACGCGATCCTCCAGACGGTTGCGATCGAGCAGCAGCTGCCGTACGTCAGCCCGATCTCCGGCCAGTGGACCAAGGGCCAGGGCGCGCGCTTCCTGTGCCCCGACGGGCTGCATCCCAGTACGTACGGGTATGGGGTCATGGGTGCTCGGCTGACCACTGCGCTGCGGCAGGCCGGCGTCGCCTGACCGCTCAAGGGCTTTCGGGGACGTGTCGACATCACAGGTGAGCCCTCGACCCGCGGCCCCGGCGACTCTGATCAGCGTCGGGGCCGCGTCATGTCATGCGGCAATTCGCGCTCCCGGCGGCACAACGCCCGAAACAAGACTAGTGTCGCTGCGCTAGCCGCAACGTTGTTGCGGCACGTGCGTCAGGAAGCGGCGTGCGCGGCAGGCCCTCCAGGCCCCCCTTAGATCTCCGCACTCGTGGGGGTCTCGGCCGCGTTGCCTGCCTTCACCGGCAGCCGCCGGACAGAAGGCACTGATGACGCGCGCAAACGCGATCGACGCCAAGGCGGCGTTCGACGAGCTGGCCCTTCTGGTGCTCAGCGACCAGACCATGGACGGCCTGCTGCATCGGATTGCCGAGCTCGCCCAGGGCGTGGTCGAGGGCGCGTCCGAGGTGTCGGTGACCCTGGTGGCGATGGACAAGGCCACCACGGTCGCCTCGACCGGCCCGCTGGCACTGGCGCTGGACGAGCGGCAGTACGAGTGCGATGCCGGGCCGTGCCTCGACGCCGCCCAGACCGGCGACGTCGCGCACATCCCGGACATGCGGCAGGAGGCCAGGTGGCCGCCGTTCACGACGGCTGCCGTCGAGCAGGGCGCCCTCAGCTCGCTGTCGACGCCGATCCCGATGCAGCAGTACGCGCGTGCGGCCCTCAACATGTACGGGAGCACACCAGACGCGTTCGGCCCCGAAGCAGTGGCACTCGCCGGGTCCTTCGCGAGCTACGCCGGCGTCGCGCTTGCCAACATGCACCTCTACGAGAGCACCAAGACCCTGGCCGAGCAGCTTCAGTCGGCGATGGAGTCGCGCGCCGTCATCGAGCAGGCGAAGGGCGTGCTGATGGGACAGCGGCGGTGCACGGCCGACGAGGCGTTCGACATCCTTGTGAAGCTCTCGCAGCAGTCGAACCGCAAGCTGCGCGATGTGGCGCAGGCCCTCGTGGACAGCGCCAGCCTGGAGTGAGCCAGAACCCGATGACCCTGCTGATCCCACCGCCCACCGCCTCGTCCGACGCCGACGAGACCGACGCCTGGCGTCCGCGGTCAGACGCCGATCTGCTCGCGTCCCAGATGCGTGCCCTCGACGAGTGGCACCGCCGGATGGCGGAGCCGGATTCCGACATGCCCGGCCAGAGCCGTGAGGCCAGGCTCGACCACGCCCGTCGGCGGGACATCGCAGGGCGTGAGCGCGAGGCCCTCCACGCATGGGCGGAGATCGCACTCCGCGACCCGTTCCCCTTCGGCCGGGGCGCCATCCCGCGTGCGGTGGTGGCACATCGGAGCGATTGGTTGCGCAACAAGGTCTGGGCAGCGTTGCGCGAGCGGGGCGTCGAGGTGGTCGCGTGCACCTTCGACGGAGCGCAGGCCGCCGCGGCGATCGTCATGGAGCAGCCCGACCTCGTGTTCGTCGAGGACCTGCTGCCGTCGATCAGCGGCGTGGAGCTGATCGAGCGCACACGCCTTTACGCTCCGGAGGCACTGATCGGCGCGCATGCCCTTGGCGCGCTGAGCATGGCCGCACTGCAGGATGCCGGAGCACGGGCGACGTTCTCGCGCCGGATCCCGCCTGTCGACATCGCGAACGAGCTCGTCGACTGCCTGCACGGTCGAAAGACCAGCGTCACTGCGGTCTAGGACTCCCTCGATCGCGAGTACGCCGGCGTGGTCCCAGCGTGGTCCCAGCAGCGTGGTCCCAGCGTGGTCCCAGCGGGCCTACGTACCCACAGACGAACCGACACCGGTCAGCGCTCGCGTCCGGACCGCGCAGACTGCTGGAGTGCGTTTCGTCGTCCGCGTATCTCCCAGCTCCCGCCGACCCGGTGTGGGCGGTCGATATGGCGACGGCGAGCCGCCGGTGCTCGTCGTCCGCGTCGCCGCGCCAGCGGCTGACGGCAAGGCCAACCAGGCGGTCGTCCGGGCGCTGGCCGAGGCGTTGCGCGTGCCCGTCGCCGCCGTGCGCATCGTCAGCGGTCAGAGCAGCCGCACGAAGGTCGTGCAGGTGGATGACGGGGACGAGGTGCTGTTGGACGGACTACTGAAGACCCGCGATCCGTGACCGGGCTGTGGCGTCAGAGGTCGTTGCCGGCGTACGACAAGTTGAAGCTCTTGTTGACCAACGGGAAGTCCGGAACGATGGTGTCGCCGAGCGCGAGCGGCAGCGCGGGCCAATTCATGAATGACGGGTCGACGATCTTCACTCGCGCGAGCCGGCCGTCCGCTCCGACCTCGACGCGGTGCGCGACGGTGCCGCGCCAGCCTTCGACCAAGCCCACTCCGGACATCCGTTCGCCCATGAGCTGTTGCGGGCCTTCGCTGAGCCACGCACCGCTGCGCGCCTCGGCCAGCAGGAGGTTCAGCAGGGCAACGCTGGCTTGCACCTCGCCGGCGCGTACCAGGAACCGCGCGAGCACATCGCCGCGGACGTCGGTGACCGCACTGACGCTCGTGGTTGCGTTATGGAACGGATGGTCGCGGCGTGCGTCGTGGTCGACACCGCTTGCCCGGGCTACGTAACCCAGAGCGCCGACATCCCGGACCTGCTCGGCGCTGAGCAGAGCTGTCCCGGTGAAGCGATCGCGGACCGTGCTGTTGCGCAGTGCCAGGTCGACGATCTCTGCGACCTCTGCGGCCACGGCCGCGAGCTGCGCCGCCGTCGGAAGCTGCCGCACCGTGGCGCCCCCTACGAGGACGGCTCCGCGCAGCAACCGGTGGCCGGTGACGTCTGCATTGAGCCGAAGGAGCTGCTCGCGGATCCGTAGCGCGTGCGCGTTGAGCACACCGAAGCCCACGTCATTGCAGAGCGCGCCGATGTCGGCGATGTGGTTGTAGAGACGCTCGAGCTCCAGGACGACGGCCCGGAGCAGACTTGCCGGCTCGGGAACCGACCAGCCGAGTGCCTCCTCGACGGCGAGGCAGAACGCGAGGGAGTGGCCGACCGCCGTGTCACCGGAGACCCGCTCCATCAGCGGCAGCGCATCGCTCGGTGATTTGCCTTCGGCCAGCTTCTCGATGCCCTTGTGCGTGAACCACAGTCGGGCCTTGAGCTTGATGATGGTCTCGCCGACGACGGAGAACCGGAAGTGCCCGGGCTCGATGACGCCGGCGTGGATGGGTCCGACCGGGATCTCGTAGACGCCGCGCCCTTGGACGGTGAGGAACCCATAGGAGTCGTCGACCGGCTCGAAGGCAGGGCGCGGCCCGGCGTCGGACCGCATCGGGTACCAGCCGCGCGGCCAGTGCTGATGCCGAACCAGCCGACGGGGCAGCGGGTGATGCAGGGGCACGATCCCGTAGAGGTCCCGCATCTCCCGCTCGAACCTGCCGGCGGGAAACGACACGGCAGCCAGCGTCGGGATCTCCGGCGTGTGGCTGTCGGTATGAAGCTCTAGCTCGACGCGCCGATCCGGATGACCGGCGGTGAACAGGTAGACCACCCGGAAGCCGTCGGCGTCCTGGTGGGCTGCGGTCAAGGCCAGCCGGTGGCTGTCGGCGAGGAGAGCGACCGTCCGGTCGGCCAGGTCCGCGGCGGTCACGGTCGTGCGCGTGCGCTGGCTCATGACGTGCCCGCGATGGCGGCCGCCGCCTGCAGCAGCGGTTGCAACGGCCACGCCACGACACCGATCGCTGCGAGGACGACCAATCCGAGGACAAGCGGTGTCGACTCCAGCCGGCTGAGCCGCATCGGGTGCGCTGCCCCGCTGTTGTCGTTCGCCGGGACCGGTTGATCTCCAAACAGCATCCCGACCGTGTGCCGGGCGACGGCGAGGAACACGATGACGAGCAACAGCAGGACGGGGGCGATCACCCATCCCATGCCGGCGCCCGCGGCGGCGCGCATCAGGGCGAGCTCGCTCAGGAAGAGGCTGAACGGCGGGAGCCCGAGCAGCGCTGCGATCCCGACCGCGAAGGTGCCGGCCAGCACCGGCTGGCGGGCCAGCAGCCCGCGTACATGTGCGATCTCGGTCGTGTTCTCCACGGCGAGGATCTGCCCTGAGGTGCAGAAAAGGACGGCCTTGCCGATTCCGTGGCCGAGGATGTGGAGCAGGAGCGCGGCAACCGCCAACGGCGTTCCGACCGCGAGCCCGACGACGACCAGGCCCATGTGCTCGATGCTGGAGTAGGCCAGCAGCCGCTTGTAGTCGCGTTGTGAGATCAGGAGCGACGCGGCCAGGGCCAGCGACGCGAGGGCGACGACGAGCAGCAGGTTGCGCACGAAGCGCGGGTCGAGGGCTTCGACGGCGATGACGCGGTAGCGCAGCAGCGCGTAGACCGCCACGGAGAGCAGAACACCCGACATCAAGGCCGAGACCGGCGCCGGCGCTTGGCTGTGCGCGTCGGGCAGCCAGCTGTGCATCGGGACGAGCCCGGCCTTGGTGCCGAAGCCGAGCACAAGCAGTGCCACGGCGATCCTCATGACGCCGGAGTCGAGCTGATCGCCCTGTACTGCGAGGACGGTCCAGCTCAGCGAGCCCGCACCGCCGGTCGCCTGCTTCGAGGCGTAGTAGACCAGGACCGTGCCGAGGTAGGCCATCGCGATGCCCACCGAGCAGATCATCACGTACTTCCAGGTCGCCTCCAGCGACGCTCGAGTGCGCCGGTGACCCACGAGGAACGCCGTCACGATGGTCGTCGCCTCCACTGCCGCCCACAAGACGCCGAGGTTGTCGGCGAGGACCGCCAGCACCATGGCCGCCAGGAACGCCGGAACGAGGAGGGCGTACAGGCGCGCACCGCGCTCGTCGGTGTGTCCGGCGGCGAGTTCCCGCTCGACGTAGCTGACGCCGGACCAAGTGGCGATGACGCCGACAGCCCCGATGACGAGCAGCATGACAGCGGTCAGCGCGTCAGCGCGCAGGACAGTCCCGACGCCGATCGCGCCTCCCCCGACCGTGCGCACGCCGACGAGCACGCCACTGAGCAGAATCAGCACCGATGCGGCGACCGCCCCCCATGCGATCGACCTGCGCCAGCCGAGCAGTCCACCGGCAGCCGCAGCAACCAATGGGCCGAGCAGAGGAGCGACCAGCACGACCTGGTTTGCGATGTGGGGTTGCGTGCTCATGAGTCACGCAGCTGCCGCAGGTCGTCCAGGTCGGTGCCGCCGAACTTCAGGCGCATGCGGGCCGTGAGGACCTGCAGCACGAGGACGATGAGGAACAGGTCGAGCGACACCCCGAGCTCGACGATGAGCGGTACGCCGGCAGCTGCCAAGAACGCCGTAGCCGCGATGCCGTTGTCCATCAGAAGGAAGCCGACAACCTGCGACACCGCGCGGCGACGGCTGATCATCAGGAAGAAGCCGAGGAACACCATCGACAGCCCGACCGGGAGTGCACGGGTTGCGGGCGACGGGGCGAGCGCGACAAGAGGGCGGCTGACGGCGTAGGCGAACAGGATGAGAAAGGCCGCCGCGAGCAGCGACGACGCGGCGTTGACCAGTGGCTCGCTCTCCGTCGCCTCGCGCCCATCGCGCAGGACGCGGCGAAGGACCGCCGGCAGGGCGATTCCCTTGAGCAGCAGCACCCCCGCGGCGACGCCGTACAGCTGGCTGTCACCCTCCTGGATCGCGAGGATGCCAGCGAGCCCGGCGAGCAGCACACCTTGAGCGACGAGCAGCCGGACGATCGCGCGGAGCTCGCGCCACCACAGCATCAGCACTGCTGTCAGCAGCAGCCCGCCGACGACCAGGTTGAGGCTCTGCACGTACGCCGCCTCGCTCATGCGCTGTCACCCGGGCCGGTGGCTGCGTCGGTCACCGCCGTGAACAGCGCGGGATCGGGGTTGACCCGCGCATGCACGACGTCGCCTGTACTGAGGACGCGGATTGGCGGGCCTAGGAACAGGAACTCCTGCTCGCCGATGTAGCGGTATGCCGTCGCGTTCGAACCTGGCGCGGTCATGCGAGGAAGAACGACGCAGAGACGGCGAGGAGGCCGAACAGGAACGAGCCGGCGAGCAGCTCCGGAACCCGAAAGAGCCTCCACTTCGCGACGAAGACCTCGAAGGCCGCGAGGATCGCGCCGAGCGCGGCGACCTTGGCGACGAGGACTGCTGCCGCGCCCAGCAGCGACAACGGTGCCGCCGAGGTGGCGATGCCCCATGGCAAGAACAAGCTCGCTCCCAGGCCGAGCAGCACGGTCAGCCGCATGCCCGCGGCCAGTTCAACGAGCGCCAGGTCCGGACCGGCGTACTCGAGCACCATGGCCTCGTGGATCATCGTCAGTTCCAGATGTGTTGCCGGGTTGTCCACCGGCAGCCGTCCGGTCTCGGCGACGACGACGACGGCGAAAGCGACTGCGGCGAGCAGGCTGGCCGGCGACAGCACCGTGGCGGGCATAACCAGAGTCCCGGCGACGATGTCGGCCAGGTTCGACGAGCCGACCCGGGACGACAGCGCGAAGCCCGCGAGCAGGATCGTCGGCTCGGCGAGCGCGGCCACGGTCATCGCGCGGCTCGCGCCCATGCCGCCGAACGCGGTGCCGGTGTCGACCCCTGCGACGGCGAGCGCGACCGTGCCCAGCAGCAGCAGTGACACCACGGCGAAGATGTCTGCAGCGCCCGCGAGCGGCGAGACGGTGGACAGCAGCGGCGCAACAACAGCGACGAGCACGGTCGAGGCGAGAAGGACGCGCGGCGCCCCTGCAAACACCCAGCTCGTGCCGTCGGGGCGCATCGGCTCCTTGCGCAGCTGCTTGCGAAGATCCCGCCAAGGCTGGCCGATCCCGGCGCCAACCCGTCCCTCCAAGCGGGCCCGGACCTGCCGCATCATGCCGATCAGGTACGGGGCGCCGGCAGCGAGCAGCACGAGCTGCAGGAGGGCCGCGGCCACCGAGCCGATGGTGACGCCGTGATCGGTCATGCCGTAAACCCGACCACGATGAGCACGGCGACGAACCCGAAGAAGCCGTAGGCCAGGTAGCGGTGCACGCTGCCGTTCGCCACCGCTCGGGACCGGTCGCCCCACCACGCCGCCGCCGCCAGCAACGGTGGGTAGATCCGGGCTTCAACCCGGTCGGGCACCCGCTGCCGGAACTGCACGCTCTCCACGAGATACCGCGACTCGGCGTACGGCGTGACGGTCACGTCGTGCTCGGGTCGCAGCACGTCGTCGAACACGCGCATCAACGGCTCCGCGAACGAGGTAGCGGTGTACTCCATCCGCGGGTCGAGTCGAGTGCCCCCGCATCCCCACACCAAGGCCACCCGGCGTGGTCGGCGGGCACCGACCGACCGGACCAGCGCGACCACGACGGCGGCTACGCCCAGCAAGCCCGCCGCGATGAGCAACGGCGACATCGACCCCGCGATGCCGGCAAGGTGCAGCGTCACGCCACTCCCGGCCAACGGAGCGCCGTCCCTGACCGTGGGCAGCATGGCCAAGATGCGCGTCAGTGGTGCACCTGCGAGAGCCGGGGCCAGACCGAGCGTCAGGCAGACAAGCAGCATCGACGCCATCGCCGCCCGCATCGGCCACGGACCCTCGCTCGCCGACGCCGCCGCATCCGACCTCGGCCTGGCCAGGAATCCGACGGCAAAGGCCTTGACGAACGCTGCCGCACCAAGGCCGGCCGTCAGAGCCACCACGGCGACCGCCAGCGGCATGCTCACGGCCACGATGACCGACGGCGTCCCGCCGAGCGTCAGGCTGTGGATCAGCCCCTGCAGCAGCAGCCACTCCGACACGAAGCCGTTGCCCGGGGGCAACGCGGCGGCCGCCAGCGCGGCGAAGCCAAACATGGCTGTGGTCGCCGGCATGCGTGCCGCAAGGCCGCCGAGCCGGTCGAGATCACGCAGCCCGGTGGCCCGCAGCACTGAGCCAGCGCCGAGGAACAGGAGCGCTTTGAAGGCGGCGTGATTCGCTGCGTGCAACACCGCCGCCGCGAGGAGCAGACCGGCCAGTGGACGGTTCCCGTCGGCCGCGAAGATCCCGGCAGCTCCGATACCGATGAGCATCAGGCCGACGTTCTCACTGGTCGAGTAGCCCAGCAGCCGCTTGAGATCTGTCGCGACGGTGGCCTGCAGCACGCCGTACGTCGCGGACAAGCAGCCGAAGGCGAGAACGAGCACGCCCCACCAGCGCGGCCCGCCGCCGAGGAGGTCGAAAGCCACTCGGACGACGCCGTACACGCCGAGGTTGACCATCGCCGCGGACATCAGTGCCGACACGTGGCTCGGCGACTCGGCATGGGCCCGCGGCAGCCAGACGTGCAGCGGGACCATGCCGGCCTTGGAGCCGAAGCCGAGGAATGTCAGGACGAAGACCGCGGAACGAAGCCCCGGCGACAGGGTGTCCGCACCCTCCCGCAGCGATACGAAGGACTCGCCGCCGGTCCCGCCGGCGAACAGCACCAAGCCGACAAGGATCGCGGCGAGCCCGGCATGCGTCATGCCGGCGTACCAGAGGGCCGCATCGCGGACCGATCCCCGACTGCGGTGGTCGGCGAGCACGAGCACCAGCGACGACAGCGCCATCAGCTCCCACGTGAGCAGCAGCGTGGTGACGCTCGCCGCCGCGGGGACCAGCAACATCGATGCGACGAACAGCGGGAGCGTCGCCTGACAGGTGCGGGAGGCCGCACCTCCTGCGTCGGGCACCGTCTCATGGGCCGGCTCAATGTCGTCCGTGGGGTGAGAACCGCCAGGGGCGGTGTAGCCGACGCTGTAGACACCCGCAGCGACGGCAACCGCACCGATGATGACCAGGAAGGCGCCGGAGAGGGGATCGACCGAGAGCTCCGCCGACCCCAGCGGGAGCAGGTGGGGCAGGCGCATCGACCAGGACTGGCCGCTGAGCGCTGCAACACCGGCCGTGATCCCGCCCGCCCCGGACAAGGCAGTCAGCAGCCCCGCGAGCAACGCACGGATTCGAGCGGGGGCGCAGGCGCCGCCGAGCGCTCCTGCGGCAGCTGCCAGGGCGACGATCAGCAGGCCGGCGGCGATCACCGTCATCGACCGGCAAGTCCCCGCAGCGCCGCGATCAAGACCGCCGGCTCCGGCGGGCAACCAGGCACCTCGAGATCGACCGGCAGCACGTCGCGGACGGACCCGGCGACACCATGACCACCAGCGAAGACACCGCAGTTGCGGGCACAGTCACCCACGGCGATGACTCCTTTCGGCGCAGGCATGGCCTCGTAGGCCTTGCGCAACGGATCGGCCATGTTGTGGGTAACGGGGCCGGTCACCAGCAGAGCGTCCGCGTGCCGCGGCGACGCCACGAGACGGACGCCGTAGCGCTCGGCGTCGTAGACCGGCCCGAAAGCCGACGTGATCTCCAGCTCGCAGCCGTTGCACGACCCCGCGTCGACATGGCGCAACTGCACCGAACCCGTCCGCCAGGGCCCGACCGACCCCTGACCGGCGGAGGCGCTACCTGGAGCGTCCAGTGCCGGAGCGGGCTCGGCCACCCGCCCGGTCCGGACGATCTTTCGCATCAGCCCCATGGGCCTCCTCGTGTCGGCCGAAGCCTCTCCTTACTTGACCAATCTGTCAAACAGTAGGACAGTGTACCTATGCCCTTCACCGCCGGTCGACCCATCGCGGAGGCCAAGGCCGAGTTGTTCAAGGCACTGGGGCATCCGGCCCGGGTGCGGGTGTTGGAACTGCTGGCCGAGCGGGCCCACACCATGGGCGAGCTTGCTGCGGGGATGGGCCTCGAGCTGTCGCACCTGTCCCAACATGTCGCCGTCCTGCGTCGGGCCGGCATCGTGGACAGCCGACGCATCAAGACGACCGTCCTGTGCACGTTGCGCGATCCGCAGACGGCCGAGCTCCTGTCCGTGGCCCGGAGGCTGATCAGCGCGAACCTCCGGCAGGACCAGCTCTTGCTGGCCGCGCTCGACGACGCGGCGGACGCCGTTTCCCTTGCCGGAACCGTCCCGGCCGCCGGCTGATGGAGACCGGGGCATGACCGTCATCAGGGGCGAGGCCGCTCGATCGCTCGTCGCCCGCAGCCATGGTCGGCAGGTGCAGCGCGCGCAACAGCGGGCGGGCACTGCGTGGGCCAAGAGCATCGTTCTCGCCCCCTCGACCGGCGTCGCCGATGAGGGACCGCGACGCGCCCGCGCTTTCACTCGCGGGCAGCTTGCCTCGACGTCCCTGGCCGGTCGCAGTGACGATGCCGCGCTGATCGTCACCGAGCTGGTCCGGAACGCCCAAGCTGCGGCCAGCTCTGTCCGGCTGCGACTGTGCGCCTTCCCGCCGGGCTTGCTCTTGATCGAGGTCTTCGACGACGCCCCGAGCACGGCGTCACTCCGGGTCGCGGCCGCGACCGCGAGCAACCGCCGCGATCCGTCGTCCCTGGCGGGGCTCGACGTGGTGCAGCACCTTGCGGACTGCTGGGGAGTGCGGGAGGAGCAGGCGGGAAAGTGCGTCTGGGCGCGGCTCGGGCGCGAGGCGCCGTGAGTACGAGCGCACCGATGCCCCTGCACAGCCCGCCCTACGCAGGGCCGGCCGAGTGGGTGCTCATGTGTCCCGCTGCGAGCGTCGATGACGCGCACGGCATGCCGCCACACATGTCGGTCGAGCTCGTCGGCCTGCTCGAGGACCGACGGGAGCCCCACGCGGACGTCCTCGCGACGCAGGCCGCCAAGCTGGTGCGGGCGCTGGTAGACGGCGGCGCGCGAGGAAGTCTGCGCCTGGTCGGCACGGCCAACACCCTGCTCGCGGAGATCACCGAGCCGCCCCAAAGCCGCAACGGTCACGCAGAGACGATGGACTGCTTCGATCCGTCCTTCGCGGGCAAGCGCGGGCAGTACTACACGTACGGCGAGAGGGGGAGCTGGCATGTCGCCTGGGCTGCGTGTCCACTTCCCGGCCGCACGAGCGACGTCCCGGAACCCATCGATTCCGACGTATGGACGTGACGACCATCCCGCACTCGACACAGCTGAGCCCAAGGATCTGACCGTCGCCAATTTCGGGGTGGTCCCAGCAGTGGTCCCAACAGAAGTGGTCCCAGCAAGACTCGAACCTGCGACATCCGCCTTGTAAGTCGCAGCCTGAGACGTCCGCCGGTGACCGTCGGTGTTCGCTGAGCGTGCAGCGCCAGCCTTGTCGTCCACGGTGAGTCACGGAAGTCCACCTGCGTCCAAGCATTTGGCTGCCAACTTGGCTGCCAATCCGGACCGTGCCAGCAGCCAACGAGAGGAAGAAAGGTCACCGCTCGAGCACGCAGCGCGCCGGGTTCGGTATGAGCTCAGGCGGCGTCTGCCGGCCTGCCCGCGAGGACGCTGCATTGGGCGGCGAACGCCAACTGGCGCAGCTGGAAAGCCAGCCCGAGTCGGTGGTGGTCGGCGTCGTGGCCGGTGCCGGTCAGCAGTTCGGCCGAGACGTACGTCGATGACGTGAAGTAGCTGGCGAAGCTCTGCACAGTTGCGGCGTCGATCGTCCACAGCTGCTCGAACTCGAACGCGTGGTACTGGACAGGCACGTCAATCTTTGCGGCCAGCCCGCCTGCAACCTCCGTCCACCCGCCGACTACCTCGAGCAGCTCCGCGAGCGGAATGGGCGCAGCTGAGATCTCAGCCGCTTCCACGATCCCTGGATCGATGGTCCAGTCCGGCCCGTAGAAGAACATCCGACGCTGCTCGACGACGAAGTTGACCGGCTGGCCCGGCGGCATCGAATCCCAGGCCTGCCGTACATGTGCGGGGGCGACGTCGTGGATTCCCGAGATCGTCAACCCCAGCAGAGGCCAGGTCGGGCGACTCGCCGCGACGTGCATCGCGATGGCACCGCCGATGGAGTGCCCCAACAGCACGACCCCGTCGTAAGAAGCTCCGACCTCCTTCCACAGCGCGGCGATGGCGCTGGTGAGGATCTCGGCACTTCGCGCGAATGTCAGCTCGGCATCCGGTATCGCATCGCTGCCCCCGTAGCTGGGGCGATCGAGTGCCACCACATCGAAGCCGTTGGCAGCGGCAGCATCTAGAAGCGAGTGGCCAGGTACGTCGAAGTAGGCACTCGTGTAGCTGCCGCCGTGCAGTGCCACGACAAGCGGACCACGCTCGTGTCCTTGGTCAGTGGCGATACCCGTGACGTTGAAGCCGTTTGCGTCGAGCGAAAGCGTGCGCGTCATGATTCGTCCTTCGAGAGGTGGCTTTCGGGGGTGGAGTGCTTGGCGAGCCGCTCGAGGTGCGCGAGGTCGCGCCGCATGGAGGCGAGGGTGTCTTTCATGGTTCCGCTGTCCTTGGCGGCCGGCTTCGCGCGCAGGCTCGCAAGTGCGAGGTCGACGAGGTTGTCGCTGAGCTCGTCGATCGTCTGGGTCCCAGTGGGGCTGTACCACCAGGCGACCCAGTTGATCATTCCGAGTACCGCGAACATCGCGGTGCGGGGATCGGTGCGTCGGAACAGGCCGTCGGCGATGCCGCGCTCGATGACGGAGCTGAGCGACCGGGCAACCGTACGTTCCAGGTCGTGCAGGCGTTCGCGCGCGGCCGACTGGATCGAGGCATCACGCGTGAGGAGAAGACGGAACCGCCCGGGAGACTCCGCGATCGGCAGCAGGAGCGCGCGCACGAGCAGGGCGAGCTGCCGGTCGGCCGCGATCTCCTCGCTCATGGCCTCCTTGATGCCGGCGCTGGCCGAGGCCACTAGGCCATCGGTGAGCCGCGCCAGGATCTCGTCCTTGCTGGCGAAGTAGTGGTACAGCGCGGGCCGGCTGGTCCCGACGGCGTCGGAGATGTCTTGCAGACTGGTGGCGGCGAACCCACGGTCGGCGAACAGCTCCGCACTGACCTGCAGGATCTGCGACTCCACCAACCCGCGGCGCAGACCGGTCTTTCCGTTGCCGGCAGCCTCGTTCACGACGGCGAGCCTAGGCATCAGCCGCCGCCCTTCATCATCACTTCGGCCACTGCGTCCGGGAGACCCTCGGGGGAGAAGAAGCCTCGCGGCGGTTTCGGCCCCCATGCCGCCGCCGACTCTCGCGGGCCCCAGTCCCCCACGTTCCAGCAGAGCGGGTCGGTGATCACGTCCAAGTCGCTGTAGTACTCGACGAAGTTCCCAGCCGGGTCGAGCAGGTAGTAGAAGAAGTTGCTCCCGACGTTGTGCCGACCAAGCCCCCAGACGTGCCGGGTGGGGTCCTGCCGCACCATGTGCGAAGCGCCTCGACCCACGTCGTCGAGGTCGTCGACCTGCCAGGACGTGTGGTGCAGATACCGGGCTCGCGACTTGCTCACCATGAGGTTGTGGTGATCGGTGGAGCAGCGGACGAACTTGCCGACGTCACGGATCGTGTCGCTGACCTGAAAGCCCAGGACATCGATGAACAAGCGCTCGCTGGCTTCCACCTCGGTGCTCCCGATGATGACGTGACCGAGCTTGCGGGGCTGCACCGGGCCGGACCGGGACGTCCCGGGGGCGGGGGCGTTGGCCCTCGCCGTGACTCCGGGGCCGTTGGTGGCCGGCTGCTCGGCGACCAGCTGCTCGTACCGCGGCGCGATCGTGACGCGCGCCCGTACCCCGCTGCCGGCGTCGTGGGCTACGACGTCTTCGCCCTCGCGGGCGTGGGGGATGCCGGAGCGCTCGAGCTCGTGGACGACGCGCGCGACGTCATCCGGGTCGTCGCAACCGATGCCGATCTCCACCAGCTGCCGGCGTACTCCTTCGGCGAGCTCGAGCTGCTCGCCCCCGTCGGCGGTCGCGAAGCGGCCGTTGCCGAGGTGCGCGAGCCCGAACTCCTCGTAGAAGGGGATCGCCGTCGCCACGTCGGTGACGCCGACGACGATCTTCGTGAGCCGGTGCAGTGCCATGTCTCAGCCCTTCTCGACGCAGAGGTTGCGCATGATGCCGATGCCCGGGATCTCGCTCGTGATGACGTCACCCGGCTTCAGATAGAGCCGTGGGTCACGGGTGGAGCCGACGCCGGCCGGGGTGCCGGTGAAAATCAGATCTCCCGGCAGCAGCTCGACCATCGAGGAGATGGACGCGACGAGGGCGGGGACGTCGAAGTACAGCTGCTCGGTGGTGCTGTCCTGCATGAGCTCGTCGTTGATGCTGCAACGAAGGGGCAGTGCCGCCGGGTCGGGCAGCTCGTCGGCGGTGGTGATCCACGGGCCCGTCGGGCCGTACGTCGGGAAGGACTTGCTGACAGCGAGGTGCGGGAAGGGCTTGCGAAACTGCACTTTCCGGTCGGAGATGTCCTGCCCGACCGTGAGGCCGGCGACCACGTCCCAGGCCTGATCGAGCGGGACGTCTTTGCAGCGCCTGCCGATGACGACGACGAGCTCGACCTCCCAGTCGACCCGGTGGCCACCGAGGAGCACGTCGTCGTGGGGACCGGCGATGCAGGACGGGAACTTGGTGAACACGTAGGGCTGTTCGGGCAGGTCGATGCCGGCCTCGGCGGCATGGTCTCGGTAGTTGGCCGCCAGCGCGAACACCTGGCGGGGGTTCGGCACGGGAGCGCCGAGCTGCGAGGTTTCGAAAGCGCCTGTGGCCGGGGGTGCGGAAGACGCGAAGGTGCGTACATCCTCCCAGCGGTCGAGGGCGGCCAGGGCGTCCGACGGCAGGTCACCACCGGAGGCGTCGTGCAGGTCGACGTACCCGTCATCCGTGACGAGCGCTGCCCGGCCGTTGATCGTGGCGAAGCGCATGGCGTTCCTCTCAGACGGTGGTGGCGAGTAGGTCGCGCAGCTGTTTCTTGGCGACCTTGCCGACCGGGGTGGTGGGCAGCGTGTCGATGCGCTCCAGGCGCTCCGGCCACTTGTAGCGGGCAACGCCCAGGTCGTTCAGGAAGGTGCGGACATCTTCGAGGTCGGGCATCTGCGTCTCGTCGACGACGAGGAACGCGCACGCCCTCTCGCCGAGCCGCGGGTCGGGGACGGCGACCAGCGCGGCGGCCTGCACCCCCGGCATCTGGGTGAGCAGGGCTTCGATCTCGCCGGCGTTGATCTTCTCCCCGCCGCGGCTGATGAGGTCCTTGCAACGGCCCTCGATCTTGAGACAGCGCTGACCGGCTACGTCGATGAAGCGCACGAGGTCGCCGGTGCGGTAGTAGCCGTCGGGGGTGAAGGCGGTGGCGTTGTGGTCGGCCGCGTTGTAGTAGCCGCGGAGCGTGTACGGCCCACGGACGCAGAGCTCGCCGTACTCCGCCGCACTTTCACCGGTCTCCGGATCGACGAGCCTCAGCTCGTCATCGGGGGACAGCGGGAAGCCGACGGTGTCGCGCCGCATGGCGACCGGAGCGTCGGTCGGCATGGAGCAGACCAGGCCCTCGCTCATGCCGTAGAACTGGCAGACCGTGACGCCCTTCGCGGTGAGGCTCTCGAAGAGCTCGATGGGTACGGCGGGGATGGCCAGGCCGAGTCGCTTCAGCGACGCGGACGCGCGCTCGAAACGCGGGTCGTCCGCGACGGCGGGAATCAGCGTCGTCAGCGTGCCGACGTACTCGACATGCTCACGTTCGAGGGTGTCAAGGACGAGCTCGGGCTCCCAGGTGGCGCCGAGGATGAGCGTGGCGCCGACGGAGTGCGCCGCGAAGACCGCTGAGTGCACGCCGAGGTTGTGCACCACGGGCATGAACTGCGCGACCCTCGAGCCCACTGTGTAGCCGTAGCGCTCGGCCGTCGCCAGGCCGTTGTACCAGTACTCGGCGTGCAGTCGTGGGATCGCCTTTGGCGTGCCCGTGGTGCCACCGGACAGCTGCATCACGCCGATCGCGTCGGGGTCGGTGACGACGGAGACAGGTGCGGCCGCAGGTGCGTCGTCGATGCGATGCGCACCAGGCCGATCGCCGCGGATCGTGAGGACGAGCTCGATGCTGGGGACTGCCTCGCGCACCTCGTGGGCGAGGGCGACGAGGTCGCGGCCGGGGAGGTCCGCCTGGACCAGGTGGGCCCGGGCTCCGACGATCTGGCCGATGGCGTCCAGCTCGTGGTGCCCAAACGGGATGAGGCTGCAGACGGGGATAGCCCCCATCTTGGTCATGCCGTAGAGCGCTTCGACGGTCTCGACGGTGTTCCCGACCTGCAGGAGCACAGCGTCTCCGGCGCGCAGACCGAGATCGAGCAGGCGCTGTGCGACCGCATCGGTGCGCTCGTCGAGCTCTAGGTAGGTAAGGCGCCGCTCGCCGTCCACGACTGCCTCGACAGCGGGGTGCAGCGCCGCGATCGCGCGCAGCTCAGCTCCGATGGTTCGCGTTCCCCAATAGCCCTTCGCGCGGTAGTCCGCAACGACCTCGGGGGGAAAGCCCGGATAGAGCGTGGTGTCGACCATGATTCCTCTCAGCAGATCTCGACGAGGTCGGTGCGTCCGGTGAGCACGCCCAGCGCGAGGGTGTCCCGCGTGCTCTCGGTCCCGGCTACGACCGTCGGCAGCTTCGCGCCGGCCCGGATGTGCTCGGCGAGGTCAAGCCGGTCCAGCACCGCATCGGCACCGGGCGCGCCGGTGAGGCGGACGAGGGTCGTGCCGGTGGCTGCCAGGTCGCGCACCTGCTCGACGGTCGCGCGGAGCGAGTCCAGGGTGGGAGTGCTGTCGACGACCAGCGTTGCTGCGTCCGGAGCGGTGACGACGCGGTGCGGGTGTTCTTCGAACGGGGTGGCGAGGATGGCGGCTGTCAGGTCGCCTCCGTCCGCACCTGGCAGGCACTGCCGCACGAGGTCGGCGTTGTCCGAGGCGATCGCCGCCAGGGGCACCGCGCCGGTGCGGCTGAGGTAGCTGAGCAGCAGCTGCGGCAACGGGTTGTCCATCCGCAGCGCCAACGAGCTCCACCACAGCTCGCTGCGGGCCGCCCGCTCCTGCAGCCTGTGAACGCGTGGCTGCCGGGCAGTGGCATAGGCCTCGAAGGCATCGGCGGGTGACCCGCCGCCGACGAGAGCCTCCGCCAGGCACGCTGCGTCTTCGATGGCGAGCCCCGTGCCCGACCCTACGGTGTAGTGCGCGGTGTGCGCGGCGTCGCCGAGGAGCACGACGTTGCCCGTCGACCACCGCTCGCACTTGACGGTCTCGAAGACCTGCCACACCGGCCGTTTGGCTCGGAGCGGGGTCCCGCCCAGCAGACCGGAGAACGTGGACTCGAGGTACGCCAGGGAGGAGCCCCCGACGTCGGAGAGGGAGCCGAGCGTGTCCTGCATAGCGTCGACCTGGAACGTGGACGCGCTGTCGCTGTAGGGCATGACGTGGGCGACCATCGGGCCGGCTGGCGTCCGGGTCAGAGCGAGCGTCATCTCGTCGCGAGCGATCTCGGCGCCACACCACAGGTACGCGAGCTCTCCGCGCGTCGCGGTGACCCCGAGCTGCGGGGCCAGGCGAGCACGCGTCTCGCTGCCGACACCGTCGGCCGCGATGATGACGTCTGCGTCCACGACATCGTCGAGGGTGACGTGCACGCCCGCTCGGATGTCGACCCCGGCCTGCACGGCGTGCTCGCGCAGCACCTCGAGCAGCACTTGCCGCGAGATCGCGAGGCCGTGGCTGTTGTGGGCACTGATGCTGGCGTCGCCAGAACAGATGGTCCAGCGCTTCAGCTCACGGGAAGCGCGTTCGAGATCCGCTACGCAACTCGGCGATGCGGCAGTAAGTCCGGCCAGCGCCTTCCAACCCAGCCCGACGCCGTATCCGAACGTGCTGTCGGGCGCCTGACGCTCGAAGAGGGTGACCTGCAGCGCGGGCTGCTGACGCTTCAGCAGCTGGGCCACCGCCAGGCCGGCCGGGCCGCCGCCCAACACGGCGATGCGACCGGACGGCATACCTGGAAGCGTGATGGATTGCGACGATGATGTCAAGATTTCAACGCTTTCGTCAGGCAGCCGAGCGGGCAGCAGCGACCCGCTCCCGCAGACCGGTGAGGGCGTCGACGTCGTACCAGCGGCCGGCTCGAACAACGCCGGTGACGGCGTGCAGGCTCGCCACGGATTCGAGGGGGTTGGCGCCGAGCACGACGAGGTCGGCCTGCCGGCCCGCCTCGACGCTGCCGAGATCGGAGCGACCGAGGAAGTCCGCAGCGTCCGATGTGGTCATCTGCAGAACCCGCAGCGGGGAGATCCCGGCTCGGGCAAGCTCGTCGAACTCGGCGTGCAACGAGGCCCCTGGAACGACCCAGGCTGCGCCGCAAGCATCGCTGCCGGTGAGCATCGGCACGCCGTGGTCGTCGAGCACCTTGACCAGGCGCATCATGACGGCGTTGGTGAGCGCGAAGGTCTGCCGGGTGGCGTCCGGAAGGCTGCCGAACTTGGCGGCGGCCTTGTTCCACGCCTTGAGGGCGGCCGGTGCCATGTAGCGCAGATCCGGGTCCTTCCCAAAGGCCGGGTCCGAGCACAGCTGCATCGTCTTCGCGCGGATCAACGTCGGGACTTGCCACGTGCCGCTGGCCTTGAGCATCGAGGCAACAGTCGCGGCGGCGTCCTCGTCAAAGCTTTGCGCGGCCTGCTCGTAGATGTCGACCTCGGGTTGGCGCACCATCAGGAGGGGATTCACGACGATCCGCTTCAGGACCCGCTTGAACAGCGGGGCTACGAGCGGTTGCAACACGGGTGGGATGCTGATGTCGCGTTGCTGCGCCAAGCCGGCCTCGACCGTTGCCTGTTCGCTCGAGCAGCAGGCGAGCAGGCCAACTCCCGCGCCGAGATGCTCGATCGACCGCATGCCATCACCGCAGACGCGGGCGACGTCGGCCTTGAGGGGCAGGTGCCCGAGCAGCGGGATTCCGAGCCGGTTGGCCTCCGCCTGCGCCGCCGCGAAGACCGATGCAGGGGTCATCACCGACTTGACGAAGTCTGCGCCGAGCTCGTGTTGATGCCGGACCGTCGCGACCGCCTTGTCGGCACTGCCAGCGGTGAAGGGGGTGAGCAGGTCTCCGGGTCGGGCGAGCATCGCCGGCGCATCTGCAGGCAGCGGCCCCATCCTCAGAATGCGATCCGATCCGGACATCTGCCGGAACCCGGTGATGCCATGGGCAAGCATCAACGCGAGGGTGCCGGATGGGTCCTTGTTCTCCATCGCGTGCGCGTGCATGTCGACGAAGCCCGGTACGACGAAACCACCCGCGCCGTTGACGACCTCACCAGCTGCCAGGCTGCCAGCTGGGGCAACCGCGCTGATGCGGTCGCCCTCGATGAGCACGTCCTTGCCCTCGGCGAGGGTCCCATTGCGCGGGTCGACCACGGTGACACCGCGGAGGACGACGCTCATCGCTCCCCCTCGGCTGCCGTGTCGGTGCCGACGAGCTGCATGGCCGCTCCTTCTGCCGGGTGAAGAGTCATGGCCAGGCTGGCCCAGCCGCTGATGATGTTGTTCAGGTTTGGAGTCGCCTCGTGCAGCTCCCATCGTTCGACGCGGGAGATGAGGGCTTCGAGCAGTGCGTGCGCCTCCATGCGCGCAAGACCTTGGCCGGCGCAGCCGTGAGGTCCGAAACCGAATCCGAGATGCTCGCCGGCGTTCGGCCGGCGCACGTCGAAGGCGTCGGGGTCCGGGAACTGTGTCTCGTCGCGATTGGCGGCGGCGTAGTGCAGCATCAGGCGAGCCCCCTCCGGCACGCTGATCCCATCGATGATGACGTCACGCGTCGTGACCCGGCTGAAGGTCCGGATCGGGGAGCTCAGCCGGACGACCTCATTGAACGCGTTTGGTACCAGGCTCGGATCGGCTCGCAGGGCCTGCCACTGGTCGGGGTGTTGCGAGAACAGCCAGAACGCAGCGCCGAGCGCACTGATCGTCGTATCGAGCGACGGGGCGAGGTAGCCCACGAGCAGGGCGGACGCGCGATCAGGTTCGATCTCGCCGCGGCGAGCGGCTTCGACAACGGCCGCTCCGACGCTGTCCGGCAGCATGCGGCCCTCTTCCGCAGTCTGCGCCGCGAAGGCGAACATCTCTTGCGCCTGCGGCGCAGCACATTGGGCACGGGCGTTCATCGGGCCCAGCAGGTCGAAGGTGGCGCCGGCCCAGGTCAGCAGGTGTTCACGGCCGTCTTCCGGCCAGCCGATGAGGTCCGGCACGATGGTGAGCGGGAGAGCTCGCGCCAGGTCGGCGACCGCATCGATGTCGCGCTTTCGCACCACGTCGTCCGCGACGCGCAGAGCCTGTTCGTCAACCTGCTCCTGGACCCGCCGTAGCCGCCGCGGCGTGAGGTCCTGTGCAAACAGCTTGCGGAGCTTGAGATGCAGAGCGCCGTCGGTCATCAGCAGGTTCCGGCCGGCGGCCTTCTCGTTGAACAACGGGCTGAGGCCCACACCCTTCCCCGAGCAGAACGTCTCCGCGTCCGCCAGCGCGGTACGGACATCGGCATAGCGCGGCAGCACGTACATCTCGTGCGCCACGGACCAGACCACCGGCCCGAGCGCCCGCATCGCCCGGTAGTGCCCGGTGCTGTCGATGAGCGATTCGTCGGTGAACAAGTCGTGCGGGTAGGACGGGGCCTTCGTCATGACGCTCCTCTCGCGGTGGTTGCCGCGGCTTGAACCCGCATGCGCTTGGCTGAGCCGTCCGCTGCGGCGCCACTGCGGTTGATGCTGACGTCGTCGACCCCGAGGTACGAAGAGATGACAGCCGGGTCGGAGAGCACGCTGTCCGCCGAGCCGGTCGCGAGGACTTCGCCCACATGCATGCAGACCACCGCGTCCGAGAGCGCGCGGATCATCGGGATGTCGTGCTCGATGATCGCGATCGCTGCTCCCAGTCGCTCGCGGGTCGCTAGGAGAACTGGCACGAGCGCCTCGGCCTCCTTCTGTGCCAGCCCGCTGGACGGCTCGTCGAGCACGAGCACGCTGGGCCGATGTGCGGTAGCGGCCGCGAGCTCTACGACGCGGCGTGTCCCCGTGGAGAGCTCGGAGACGAAGCTGTTGGCGTAGCGCTGCAGGTTGAAGCTGTCGACGAGATCCTCAGCGCGTTCGCGAACGCTCGCCTCAGACCGCAAGGCCGCCGGCAGACCGAGGGTCGCCGCCACCGGTTCCCGTACGTCGATGTGCCGCTCGAGGGCCACGGCGATGGTCTCGAGCACGGTGAGGGACGGCACCAGCCGGAGGTCCTGGAAGGTTCGGCCCAGCCCCTGGTGGAAGCGCGTGGCCGGAGGTCGGCCGCCTACATCCCGGCCGTGCAGCAGGACCGTTCCTCGATCGGCTGGGGTGAATCCGCAGATGAGGTCGAACAACGTCGTCTTGCCGGCCCCGTTGGCCCCGATGACACCGAGGATCTGGTGCGCGCGGAGGTCGAGGTCGACATCTCGCACGGCGTGCACCCCGCCGTACGACTTGGCCAGTCCGCGCACCTGCAGAACAGTCTCCTCGCCAAGGACTGCCGCTTGGATCGGTGCAGCCGGCCGCTCGTTCGCGAAGAAGACGGACCGAACCAAGGTCTCGGTCGAGGCGAGCTCAGCCGTGGGGCCGGCGAAGCGGAGCTGTCCCTTCTCAAGGAAGATCGCTTTCGGGGCGATCTCGGCGGCGACGTTCATGGACTGCTCAACGAGCACGATCGTGATGCCTTCCTCGTTGAGCTGGCGCACAACGCCGAGCAATTGCCCGACCACCGAGGGCGCTAGTCCCAGCGACAGCTCGTCGATCATCAGCAGCCGGGGTTTGCACAGCAGTGCTTGCGCGATGGTGAGCATCTGCTGCTCACCGCCGGACAGCAGCCCGGCCTTCTGGCTGCGCCGCTCGGCGAGAACGGGGAAGAGCGTGAAGATTCGTTCCGTCGTCGTGCGCAGGAACGCTTCGTCACCGCGACGGCGCGCGACCCATCCGCCTAGTCGCAGGTTCTCCTCGACGGTCAGCCCGGCGAAGATTCCCCGGCCGCCGGGCACGAGGACGAGCCCGCGTTCGACCCGCTGCGGTGGTGTGAGGCCGGCGAGGTCCTCACCGTCGAAGATGACGCGCCCGCCGCGTTCCGGCAGCAGCCCGGCAATGACCTTGAGGATCGTCGACTTGCCGGCACCGTTGGTGCCAAGCAGGGCAAACACGTCCCCGTCATCGACGCCTGCTGTTATGCCGAAGAGGATCTGCAGGTGGCCGTAGCCCGCCTCGACACCTTCAAGCTGGAGCAGCCCGCCGTGCGTTTCGGTCGGCACCGCAGCGACCGACTGCAGCATGCCGTCGTCCTCGCGGTCGAACAGCGCGTTCACGTTGAGCTTCCTGCGCGCCAGCGCCAGTGTCAGCAGACGGTCCCTGGCCTGGTAACCCAGCGCGGCCAGGCCGCCAGGGGCGAACCGCAAGACGAGCAGCAGTCCGATGCCGCTCGTGAGCAGCTGCGCCGTCGGGCCTAGGAGGTATTGCGATCCGTAGATGAACAGCGCCCCGAGCACAGCGCCCCAGGCCGACCCCATCCCGCCGACGACGACCATCGTGAAGGCCGACAGGCTGAAGACCGGCGCGAACCCGCCGAACGGAATGCCTCGGAGGGCGAGCGCGTAGAGGCCACCCGCGGTGCCGGCGATCGCGCCGGACAGTGCGAACGCCGAGAGTCGCACCCGCACGGACGAGATGGATGCCGCGGCCGCGAACCGCTCGTTGTCGCGGACGGCGATCGTGGCACGCCCGATCCGGCTGCGGCGGAAGTTGCGCAGCATGCCCAGCACACCCAGGGCGACGAGCAGGCACAGGTAGTAGAACGGCCGCGCCTGGCTCAGGTCGTATCGGCCGAACAGCAGGGGCGGGTCGATGCGCGCCGGTGTCAGGGCAGGGAAGCGCGACGAGTTCAGGATGAAGGTGCTCGCCGGCGCGGCGAAGGCGAGAGTGGCCACGGCCAGGTAGATGCCACGAATCCGTAGCGCCGGCAGTCCGATGACAAGGGCGGCGACCGTTCCCACGGTGGCCGCGGCGACGAGGCAGAGCAGAAGCGGTGCGCCGTGGTCGACGAGCAGCCATCCCGTCGTGCCGGCCCCAAGGCCGACGATCCCGAAATGACCCAGGCTGATCTGTCCGCCCCAACCGGCCAGGAGCGTCAGCGACGCGCCGATGATGACGAAGATGGCTGCGAACGCGAAGAACGTCAGACTGCTCGAGGACAGCCAGAGCGGGACGACAGCGGTCAGCACGAGCAGCAGCGTGAGCCCCACGCCTTTGCCGATACGCACCTCGGGGAGACGGGCCAGGGCTGCGGGGAGCGGCCGGATCTCCCGCACTCCGGTGAAGCCTTCGACGTCGCCGCCACCCACACGCGTCGCCGTCCGCTTCCGCAGCGCCATCGCAACCAGGATCAGCGCGAACATCACCAGGTCCACGATCGACGGGTCGCCGTAGTTCCAGGTGATGGTCTGCTGAACCAGACCAAGTGCCACGCTGGCCACGAAGGCGACCACCAGGCTGTCGAAGCCTGCGATCACCGCGGCGACCAGCGGGATGATCAGGGATTCCGGCCCGACCGGGACATTCGTCTGGAAGCCGTTGACGCCAGCGGCGAGGATCGCCCCCAGGGCGGACAGGAAGCTGGCGACCATCCACGTGATCAGCGAGAGTCGTCGCACCGGGATGCCCAGGAGCAGAGCACGTTCGCTGCTGTCGGCTGCGGCGCGGGTGCCGATGCCGGCGTCGGTGCGCTGGAAGAACCAGGTCAGCCCCACCAGCACGAGCGGCACCGCGATCGCCGCGGCCACGTAGTCAGCCGTCAGGACGAGCGACCCGACGTGCAGCCGCCAGCCCGACGGCAGGCGGAACGGCACGACGCTTCCAGCGGCAACGGGCACGTCGAAGGGGTTGGGGACGATCCAGCCGAAGAGCGAGAAGTTGCTGCCGCTGATGAACAGCGTCAGCGCGCCGAGGAACTGTGCGATGCCGATGGTGGCGACGGTCATGATGAGCCGGGGGGCGTCGCGGAAGGGCCCGAGCGGCCCTCGCTCTATCAAGGCACCGAGCAGGAGGCCGCCGACGAGGCCGATGGGGACCGCAATCCAGTAGCTCATGCCTCGCACGCCGACGAGCAGCACAACGGCCGTCGCACAGAAGCCACCGACGTTGGCTTGCGCGAAGTTGACGACGCGAGCGGAGCGGAAGACCAGAACCAGCGCCATCGCGGTCAGTGCGGACAGGGCCCCGGCCACGGCGCCGGGGATCAGCACCTCGACAGGAACGCCCTTGGGAAGCAGCAGTTGGGCAATGGCGTAGACCGCGAGCACACCGGCGGCCAGACCGGCGTTCCTGCGGGCTGTCATCGCCCGAGGCACTTGAGCTGCCCGCTCCCGAGCTTGGCTTTGCTGTAGGGCAGGTCAACAGGTTCGCGGCAGTTGATGTAGGACCCGGTGCCGCCGTCGTACGGGTTCGTCCCTGAGGGCTGCCATTGCTGCAAGGTGTAGGACGAGTCCGGCGAGTAGTGGTCCGTGTCGTAGGACCACTTCCCGAAGTCGCCGCTGCCGGCGGAGGGCGGGAGGCTGAAGAAGCCCTGCCCGAACGAGGCTGGCGTAAGGCGCGGTCCGGCGCCCTGCAGGGCGCCGAACAGCTCGAGCAGCAGCGCGCAGTTGCTGTCGAACGTGGCGCCCGCGATCTCGTCCGACTGGGGCTCGCCGCCCGGATCGCCCATCTTGTAGATGCGGTAGCAGCTGGCCTTGTCCGCCGGGAAGTTCTGCGCACGCCACGGAAGGGCGAACACCATGCTCTTCACCGCGGTGGCATTCATCTGCCGCGCCGTCTGGTTGCGGTTCAGCGTCGGGGTCAGCCATTCGGGCAGGTAGCTCTGCTGCACTGCGGCGTTGGTCATCGTGGGGGCGAACAGCAGGTCTGTGAACAGGACGAGCGTGGTGACGCCATCGGCCTTTGCCTGGGTGGCGATCTGATTGGCATCACTGGCGTTGCCGGCGGGGTTGCCGGCGTAGGTGTAAGTCCGTACGGTCTCGCCGCACCTCCGCTTGACCAGCCCGGGCAACAGGTTGGTACCGCCGTCGGCAGTAGCCGCTTGCTGGGACAGCACCACGCCGAAGCTGCGAGTCTTCTTTGCGAGGACAGGGTCACCGGCGAATACCGCCGGCATCTTGGCCATCCGCTGGCAAACCACATCGGACATGCCGTCCGCCTGGAAGTCGGGCACCGCACCGAGTGACTGGTACTGGTACGGATAAGCCTTGCGGGAGGCCGCAACGGTCCCCTGGCCGTCGAGGCCGAACGAGATCACGCCGCGCGAACTCAGCGCATTCTGGTAGACGGCAGGATCCGGGGGAATGCCACTGGCGAACGCACCGAGGTCGTACGCCGTCTGGGCATCAGCCGACGCACCGGCCTGATCCTGTCCCGCGGCCTCCGCGACGAAGCTCCCCCGCCCGGAGAACGTTTTCACCACGACCTGTCGGCCGTAGAGCTCGAACTGCTTGTTGAAGACTTTGACCAGCACCTGGATGTCGTGCAGCGCCTGGTTGAACGTGGAGGCAGCCACCGCCGAGGCTGCGGCGTCGTAGTCGCTGGGATTGCGCATTACGAAGGTGATCGTCGTGTTGGTGACGCCGTGCGCGGTCGCCCCGCCGTTATCGCCCGTGAACTTGGGAGCGCACATGGGTGAGTAGGGCGTGAACGTGAACTGCCGAACGCCCGCCGCACAGCGGGTTCCGTTAACCGCGACGCCCTGAGCAACGGGACCCTGCGCGCCTGTCGTCGTGCCACCTGTCCCGGATGTCGGGCCGCCGCCCGTGGTTCCAAGCGCCGGGCCGGTCGCGCCTCCCGGAACAACCGCCCCCGTCGTGCCGGCCGCGCCCGGGGTGCCCGTCGTACCGGGACCTCCGCCGGCCGTCGTACCCGTGCCGCCGCCAGTGTTGCCAACCGCTCCGGGCTGCCCTCCCGTCGGCCCGCTCAGGCTGGTCGTTCCATCGCCAGTTCTGGCATCCGGCACAAGCACGACGAGGGCGAGGACGGTGGCCGCGGCCACGGCCACGGGTGCGTACCGCCTCGGCCCGGAAGCAAGCTGGCGGCCCACCTCCTGACGGACGAGCTGAGCTAGGTCAGGTGGGTTCACGGGGACCTCATCAACGGAGTGGAGCGCCGACGACGACGAGTTCGCGCGCCAGGAGGCGGCGCCGAATCCGTCGGACCAGTAGAGGAGCAGGACAAAGAGCAGGACGACCGCGAGGACAGTGCCAACAGTCCGTCGGGCGGAACTGTGAATTAGGGCGGCTGGCACGAGGGCCGCAGTCGGCGGGGCCGGCGTAACCGCCGAGCCGAGGGCGGGGGCGAGCAGAGGTGTCGTCACCGGCGGCAGCTGGGGAACCTGCAACGGCGGGGCTGGACCCACCAACGCCGGCGCTGGCGCAACGGCCCCGTCCGGCAGCGCGCCGGGCGCCGCCGCCGGTGCGAACGGGTCCGAGGCCGCGCTCGGCGCCACAGCGAGTACAACGGACGGCGGTCCGAGCGCCACCCGGTCCGCCGCCCCGGTGGCAAGCAGCACCACCCCATCTGTGGCGAGGCTGCTGAGCGCGAAGGTCAGCGTCGAACCGTTCTGCTTGGCGGCGACGGGGTGCGTGCAGTCGTACGGCGGTCGGTCGGTCCAGGTCCCGGCTCTGACCGGTGCGAAGGCACCGGTCAGAAGGCACGCCTGGACTGGTGCCGACATGACCGGGCTGCCAACGACGGGCACAGAAAGTGTGTCGATAACTCCCTCGGCGGAGACGGCAGCGACCGCAATCGGCCCGCTCGCGGAGTTCTCCACCAGCAAGCCTCCGTCGGGCACGTCACCGTCAAGGACAGGACTGGCGGCTGAGGCCTGTGTCCACCAACCGGACGCGGCAGCCGGCGCCGCCGCAGCGCTCGGCGTTCCCAGGGCAAGTACGGCCATGGCCACGGCCGCGAGGGCGCGCCAACGAACCCGCACCCTCGCCCCTTCCGCCGCCGGACGGTCAGCATGGCGGGTGTCTCATCCACATGTCAACGGAGGTATAAAACATTCGACGTCACCGTAGAACCGTCAAGGTGCAGACGCCCAGCCTTCGTCTCGATCAGCCGAAGGACAAGATGCGGCCGCAGCCGAGAAGGTTGACCGCGAAGGGGTCGACCTCGACGTCATGGGCCACCGCGCCGACGAACTCGCCCTCGCTCAGCGGCTGGTCCAGGGTCTCAGTCACGGGTTCTCCATCTCTCGTGCCAACAGCCTCGCGAAGCTGGACCGTCAACGACCCAAAATGGCGTCGAACGCTTCGGTGATCGCGTCTGCCGGGACGTCTGCCGCGCTAGGAAAACGCGCGGCGACATGGCCGTCGGGGCGGATCAAGACGGCCCCTTCAGGGCTAACGCCGTACGCGGCATGCCACGGTCGGTCGACCGAACGGTGCGAGCCGTCTGGACCAACGTTGATCACGGCGAGCGGGGCGTCGGAGTCCTTCACGTTCCCCCCGCGCGCGCCGGTGAGCAACAGGAAGGTGCTCGCGCAGGCATCGATGGTCGAGATGCGGCGTCCACCCTCGTCCTCGAGAGTGACGTGGGGCGCGCGTGCGCCGGGGCGTCCGGTCTCGACGTAGTTGGTAACCGTCGACTCCTCCGGCTCGATACCGTCGTCGACGATGGCGGCCGAGGTGTAGACCGTCCCCATCTGCTGCCCGATGCTCAGGAAGTGCTCGTGTTGGTCTTCGAGTGACGCCGCCGCGTGCTCCGGGTTCCAATCGGCGTTGGCCAGTCGCTGGGTGTTGATCAGGGCGCGCTGACCGTTGTAGATCGCGACCGGCTTGCGCTCGGTCTCGTAGGTGTCGAGGAGGCTGTCCGCCGCACCCCATCGAAGGACGGCGGCGAGCTTCCAGGCGAGGTTCTCGGCATCCTGTACACCGCTGTTCATGCCGAAGCCGCCGTGCGGCGGGAAGCGGTGCGCCGCGTCCCCGCAGAAGAAGGTCGACCCCACTCGCCACTGATCGGTTACCGCCTGCTCGTAGTCCCAGCGAAGAACGTCAAGGACATCGATGTCGACGCCGGAATCGCCGACAGCGGCGCGCACCCGTTCCTGCAGCTCCGCGTCCCCGAAGTTGTCGCTCGGGTCGGCGGCGAAGGTGAACGTCCACTCCGAGGCGTCGGCGGCGGCGATGCCGAGCGTGCCCTCTGCTCCAGGATCGATTGTCCAGGTGAGTGCAAACGGCCGAGCCTTGCGAAACCGGCTCAGGTCCGCACGGAAGTACACGCTGACCGAGTGCCCGAACGCGCCGGTGCTCGTCTCGGTGACGTTCAGCATGCTCCGCGTCGGACTGTGCATCCCATCGGCAGCAACGACATAACGGCTCGTCACCACCGTCGTGGCCCCGGAGGTCACATCGGTGATCTGGACGTTTGCTCGTCCGTCCACGACGTCCAGACCGGTGGCCTCGGCACCGAAGGCGAGGGATACGCTCGCGTGCTGCTCCGCACGTCGCCGGAGGATCTGCTCGTAGCGGTGCTGCGGACAGAAGCACCCCTGTTCAGGTCCGAAATGGTCCGGCATCGGACCGAGCATGAGCCGGGCGCGCTCCTCGCCGTTCAGCCTCGTAACGAAGCCGAACCCCCCGGCGACCTCGGGAGGCACGCCGTTTGCCCGGATCGCGTCTGCGACCCCCAATCGGCGGAAGACCTCCATAGTGCGCGGGTGGATGCCGAAGCCTCGAGGGTGGTTCGAGGTCGTGGGGTGACGCTCGACGAGCATCGTTTCGATGCCGAGCTCGCCGAGCAGTCCGGCGCTCGCCAGACCGACAGGTCCGCCGCCGATGACGAGGACTTCTACGTTCGTCATCGGGTCAGCCGGCGTCGACGACGGGCAGGCGCAGTGTCGTGCCGTCGTGGTGGATCGTGCGTGGCTGCACTTCGAGGGCGGAACCGTCCAGGGAGTCGGCGGTGCCAAGGTTGCGGCCGAAGCGGGGATGTGCGCCGCCGGTCAGCAGAAGTTGCAGGCGGTGCCCTGCTTGGAAGACGTGCCAGCAGGGATCGAGGGTCAGCGTCAGGACCTGCTCCTGTCCGGCCGGGGTCCTCGCGTCCAGGCGCGTGAAGGCGTCCCCGACGTTGACGGACCGGCCCTTGGCGTCGACGTCGCAGAGGCGGACGAACAGGTCAGCGTGCGGGTTGGCGGTCGTGAGACGCACCGTCAGCTCTGGGGCCCCCCGCAGCTCGAGACGCTGCGGCAGCACCTCGCCGGTGAACGCCGCGACGTCCTTGCGGTTGGCGAGCGCCCGGTTGTCCTTGGCGCCTGACAGAGCCGGGTCGAGTGCTCGGCCGCCGATCGCCGGCGTGGGATCGGCAGGGTCGTAGATGAATGCCGTCGTCCCGGCATCGCTGGTCCCCTCGACCAGGCGCTCGGCCGCCACCTGCAGCTCCAGCGTTGACGTGGCTAGCTCGAGATCCTCGAGGTTGCGCCACTCGTCGGCACCCGTGACGAACGCCCGGACCCGGCTGGCGCGGGCGGCGCCGTCGGCGAAACGGTGGTCGAACCACTCCAATGCCTCGCGCGTCATGTGCGCGGCGGCCTTCGTGGCCGTCTCCATGTGCGTCCAGGGGCCAACGGTCAGCGAGACGTCGACGGAACGATGACGTAGTGCGTCGTACTGCTCCAGTGTCTGGACGAGGAAGGCATCGCGCCAGCCGCCGATGAGAAGCATCGGGACATCGCTGTTCTTCAAGCCGTCGGCGAACCGGTACGCGTCCCAGAACGGGTCCTCGGGGTTGTCGTGATCCAGCCAGTCGCGCAGCCAGGGCCCGTTGCCGGCCAGCGCTGTCTCGATCGCCGGCCGGACGGGAAGCTGCTGGACCAGCTCGGACGTACGGCGGTGCAGCCGGCGCATGCCGGCGGCCTGGCGAAGCGCCCCGCCCTCCTCCGGTGCGGCCATCGCCTGGGTCCACCCGAGGGTGTCTGTCAGTGTGAAGGCGCCGTCCTTCCAGACCGAACGGAAGAAGTCGTGAGGGCCGACGACGACGACGGCCCCGCCGTACTCGTCCGGGGGGTCGCCGAGCAGGGCCCACTGGGCCAGGCCGAGGTAGGACCCGCCGAAGGTTGCCAGCCGCCGGCTGTACCAGTCCTGCTCGCGCAGCCACTCGACGGTGTCGTGGCCGTCGGCGGCCTCGTTGACCACCGGCTGAAACGCGCCGGTCGAGCCGCTGCGCCCCCGGACGCTCTGCACGACGACCTGATATCCCTGCCGCGCGAAGACCCGCGCATGCAGCAGATCCAGCGGAAACCCGCGACCGTAGGGACTGCGGATCAGCACCGTGGCCTTGGCCTCGGCATCGACGGGTAGGTAGACGTCGGTCTTGAGCAAGTGGCCGTCCCGGGTTGGCACCTGCACCTCGGCGTAACGGAACTCGACCGTCGCCGGTGGGAGCTTGAGGACGCGCGCGGCCATGCGGTCGAGCAACCGGGCCTTCCAGCCCGGAAGCTTGAGGTCGAGCTCGGGGTTCATCGTGGGTTCCTTCACGCCAGCGCCGCTGGCTTGGTGAGGTAGCGGAAGCACGTGCAGGAGCTCACGTAGCCGAACGGCGCGAACAAGGGTGGTCCGTCGTGCGCGTCTCCGCCGAGCCGCAGGCGACCGCCGAGAACGTCAACACTTTGGTAGGACGTCATCGCGGCCGCCAGACCGGCGGAGAACGCTGCCGGCTCGTCGCTGCCGCGGGCGCTGACGAGTGCGGCGTCCAGGATGCCGAACAGGTCGCAGATCTGCAGGAGGAACACGTAGTCGCCCTGGGCGGCGATCGTCTGACCCATGGCCTTCGCGATGTCCAGGCACCGTTTGATGCCTGCGGTCTGCGTGACGCCGGTGGTGTCCTGCACCGGAATCCACCCCACACCGAACATGCGCTTCTGCGCATCCGCGCTGTACTGGCTGGCCTGCACCGACGTGGCCGCGATGCTGCTCAGGACGTACGACGGGGAGTACGCCTGGGCCTGCGCCTGGTTCTCGAAGGCCTGCACCGCCGCCACCTCGAACGACGTCATGAACATGACCCGCGAAACGCCGTCGCTGTTGTAGGGCAGCACCGCCGACCCGACCTGAGCGAAGAAGTTGCCCGCATCGCTGAACCCGGTAACGCAGTCCACATCCCGGCGCGCGAGCGTCAGTCCGAGCGACCGCGCGAGCGGCACGACGGTCTTCTCGTAGGCGCGGGTGTTGTCCGGGCAGTCCTCGACGATGACACCGAGCTTCGTCGTCTTGGTGAGCAGGCCCGTCTTCGTCAGACCGCGCAGCTGCGCGGTCGCCCGACGATCGACCGATGGCGACGCGGTCGTGTAGAGACGCGGATAGCTCTTGAGCGAGCGCTCGTCGGGTGCGCCGTTGCCGACCTCCAGGTTGGTGACGCCCGCCTTGGTCAGGCAGCCCTCGTAGTTGCCGGAGAAGATGTTGCCGGTCTGGCTCACGACCAGACGCGCGTGGTTGTCCTGGGTGAACTTCGCGCAGGCCGCGGAGAGGTCGTTCTCGTACGACGCCGACGTCGGGTCGATCGTGTACTCGATGGGTTCGAGCTTGCGGCCGGCCATGCCGCCGTGCTCGTTGTAGTAACGGAGGAAGGCGCGGGTGAGCTCGGCCGGGTCGACACCGGCGGGACTCTGCGCCCCGGTCGCGCTGGCTGCCGCTGCCGGCGACTTCGCGTCGAGGATGCCGATCTTCAGCGGACCGGAGGCAGCCGTTCCCGGCGACGACACCGATCCGTCCGGAGCGGTTGGCCCGCCCCCCGTCGTCGTCGTGCTGCCCGGCTGCGGTGCTTGAGCACCCGTGACTCCGGTGGAGCCACCTGGCAGCGACGTTGTTCCCTGGCCGGGACTCGTCGCACTCCCGCCGACCGGGCCTGGCGGAGCGGCACCGAGTCCGGAGTTCCCCTGGTTCGCCTGCGTGCCCTGGGCCGCCTGCTGCTGTGACACCGTCGTGCCGCATGCGCTCGCGGCAGCCAAGGTGGCGACGGCAGTGGCGAGCAGCAGTCCGCGTCGAAGCGACATCAGGCACCCGCCCCGGAAAGGAGGTCGACGAGGTCATCGGAGCCGCGGCCCTGGGCGCACGCCGCGTCGAACAGCTGCGTGGCCGATGCCGTCACCGGCGCGTCCAGGCCGTGGCCGGCGAGCAGCTCGGCCAGCAGCCGCTGCGGTTCGCGGAGGCCGCCGATGGTGGCCTGAGACGGACCCGACTCGTCGCCGGCGCGCCTGGTGATCATCCGCCGCAGCATGGTGCTGTCACCCCAGCTAGCAGTGAGCACCTCGGCCGCGACCTCCGGCGCCACGTCGAGCGCACCGAGCAGGCGCTCCGCTTCCGCCGCGGCGGCGACGTGGCAGGTGACCAGCAGCTGGTTGACCAGCTTGAGCGTCAGGCCGGCGCCGACCGGACCGACGCGCAGCAGCCGCGCGGCGTAGGCGTCGATGACGCCGACCGCCTGCGCCAGCGCGCTGTCGCTGCCGCCGGCCATCACGGTGAGCGTTCCGGCGGCGGCGCCCTCCGGGCCGCCGCTCACCGGCGCGTCGACGAAGCTGGCGCCGCGTGCCTCGAGGGCTTCCGCAACGTGCCGGGCGAGAGTCGGCGAGAACGTGGCGTGCTCGACGAAGACCTGATCGGGCCGGCTGCCAGCGACGAGTCCGCGCGGTCCGCAGTAGACCTCCTCGACCGCGGCGTCGTGCAGCAGGCATCCCAGGACGACGTCCGCGGCCTCGGCAAGATCCGCCGGCGAGTCGGCCGAGCGAGCGCCGAGCGCGACGAGCGGCGCCTCCCGCTCGCGCGTTCGGTTGTGAACGACGACGTCGTACCCGCGCTCCAACAGGCGGGCGGCCATCCGGCTGCCCATCGCACCCAGCCCGACGAAGCCAACTTTCGGCGCTGTCATGACGCCGCCACGATGGTGTTGCCCGTCTCGCCGAGGCCGGTGATGGACATGCGGATGCGGTCTCCCGGCTGGAGGAAGCGCGGCGGGGTCATCTTGGCGCCGACGCCCGCCGGTGTACCGGTGATGAGGATGTCCCCCGGCCGCAGCCGGAACACGGCGCTCACGCTCTCGACCAGGCCGGGGATGTCGACAACCATGTCCGAGGTCGATCCCTTCTGCCGCAGCTCGTCGTTGACCCACATGCAGATCTCGAGATCCTGCGGGTTGGGGACCTCGTCGGCCGTCAGCAGCCAGGGTCCGCAGGGACTGGACCCGTCGAACCCCTTCGCCCGACCCATCTGCAGGTGCATCCACGGCTCGCCCTCAGGCAGGATCAGGTCGCGCGCCGTCATGTCCTGGATGTTCATGTAGCCGGCGACGTGCGTCATCGCTTGCTCGCGGGTGATGTTGCGACCGCTCCGTCCGATGACCACGGCCATCTCCGCCTCGTAGTCGAGCTCCGAAGTGACGGCGGGCTTGCCGATGTCGTCGGTCGGCCCCACCAGATTGGTGGTCGGCTTGGGAACGATGATCGGCTCGATCGGCGGCTTCCCGCCGTTCATCCCGGCCATCTCCTGGACGTGGCTGTGGAAGTTGCCACCGATCACGATCAGGGTCGGTGGACGCGGGACCGGCGGTCCGAGCCGCGTCGTCGCGACGGCGATGCCTTGGTCGGCGGAACCAGCGACGTAGCCCTCGAGGTCACTCCGCAGGACGGAGAAGAGCCCGAGGACGGCGTTCATCCCGGCGCCCGAGACGCCGAACTCGGCGAGCCATGGCTCGAGCGGCACGATCTGGTCGTCGACCAAAGCGCCGGGTTGCTCGCACCCGATCGGGCCGTAGCTGACAAGCCTCATGCGACTCCCTCTGCTGTCCGTGCGGTCTCGTCGAGGTGGCTGTGCTGCAAGAAGTCGAAATCGCACCCCTCGTGTGCCTGCATCACATGTCGTTGGTGCAGCCACATGTAGCCGCGACTCTGGGGGAGGTCGCAGACCGTCGCGGCTGTGCCCGCGGACCGGCGCGCGAACTCGTCGTCCTCGACGAGTAGGTCGAGCCGGCCGGCCTCGACGTCCAGCGAGATCAGGTCGCCATCACGCACAAGCGACAGCGGCCCGCCGACTGCTGCTTCCGGGGCGATGTGCAGGACGATCGTGCCGGCCGCCGTTCCGCTCATCCGGGCGTCCGAGATCCGCACCATGTCGCGCACGCCCTGAGCCCACAGCCGAACCGGGATCGGGATGGCGCCCGCCTCCGGCATACCAGGGCCGCCGACCGGGCCGCAGTTGCGCAGCACGAGCACGCAGGACTCATCCAGGGCGAGGCTCTCGTCGTCGATGCGGTTGCGCATGTCGTCGACCCCGTCGAAGACCACGGCCGGCCCGGTGTGACGGAGCAGATGCGGCGAAGCGGCGCTGCACTTGATGACCGCACCGGACGGCGCCAGGCTCCCGTGCAGCACCGCGATCGCCGCGGATGGTGACTGTGGCATTTCTGACGACGCCAGCGCGCGTGACGGACCAGGCGGTAGCGCGTCGACGACATCGCGCCAACGTCGACCGTCCGCAGTGGGGTGGCCGAGATCCGTCTGCGCCGACAGCGCGCCCAACGTTGCTGCGACTCCCCCCTCACGGCGAAGGTCGTCAAGGTCGTAGGGACCGTTGGGCTTGACCCGACCGAGCGTTGGTGTCTCGCGGCCGGCGTCGGCGAGGTCATTGAGCGTCAGGTCGACACCGGCCCGCCCGGCCAGTGTCATGAGGTGGATCGCGGCGTTGGTCGACCCGCCGAGTGCGCAGACAAGCCGCCACGCGTCGAGCAGCGCCTGTCGCGTCACCAGCCGGCGCGGGCGGACGTCCTCGCGGACCGCTCGTACAACGGCGGCACCGGTCAGTCGTGCGAACTCCGCCTGCTCGTCGGACCCGGCGTCTTGGAGACTCGATCCGGGCAGTGCGAGCCCGAGCACCTCGGCGACCATCGCGAGGGTGACTGCGGTACCGAGCACGTTGCACACGCCCGGTCCGGGACTCACCCGACCCTCGACGTCGGCCCACGCCTCGTCGTCCAATAGGCCCGCGCGACGCTCCTCGATGAGCCGCCAGGAGTCGTCGATCGTCAGTGCCCGCCCGCACCACTCGCCGCGGGGACGGATGCCGGCCCCGAGTGAGATCGCTGGCTTGTCAGCGCTGATTGCGCCCATCAGCTGCGCGGCGACGGTCTTGTCACACCCGTTCAGCAGGACGACACCGTCGATCGGGCTGGCAGTGATCATCTCCTCGACGTCGATCGACATCAGGTTCCGCAAGAACATCGTCGTAGGCCGTACCAACGCCTCCGACAGCGAGATGGTCGGGAACACCAGGGCCGTGCCACCGGCCTGTTCGACGCCATGCCGAACGTGCTCGGCGATTCCCTGCAGCGGCAGGTTGCACGGTGTCAGCTCGCTCCAGCTCGAGCAGATGCCGATGATCGGCCGGCGGCGGACCTGCTCCGCCGTAAGGCCGCCGGACCGCAGAAAGGTCCGGGCCGCGAACCCGGCATCCCCGTCGAGCGCAGCGCTGCTCGGCAACTCGGCAGTCATGTCGCACCCACTGTTTCGATGACCTGCAATGCGGTCAGGTACGCGCGCGCCAAGGAGACTGCGTCCGGGCACGTGGGCACGAACTCACAGCCGATGCGGCCCTGGTAGCCCGACTTCGCGATCTCGGCTATCAGCGAAGGCCAGGGCAGCGTGCCGGTGCCCGGCTGCGCCCGGCCGGGGAAATCAGCAACCTGCACGTGACCGACGTAGGGCAACGCGCGGTCGAAGGCCAGCAGCAGATCCGGCTCCTCCTGGTGCAGGTGATAGGCATCGAAGAGCAGCCGCAACCGATCTGATCCGACCTGATCGAGCACCGCGATCGCGTCGTCGAGTCGTCCGAGCAGCGGGGAGCTCCGATCAACGGCGTTGAGCGGCTCGAGGAGCAGCATCGGGTCGCCGTCGTCCAGGAGGTCCAGCAGCCACTTCAGGTTCTCCCGCAGGCACGCCAGCTGGGCGGCCCGCGTGTGCCCCTCCAGCCGCGCGCCGGCGAGGACGTTCATCGCGGCCGCACCGGCTAGCCGCCCGAACTCCAGCGTGTCCATGAGGTCGGCCCGCCAGCTCGCAGTGGCTGCCGGGTCGGCGGCGGTGCCGAAGGCAGGGGCCGCGCCGGCGGGCGTGTTCACCGAGGTCAGTGACAGACCATGTGCAGCCAGAGCCTGCAGCGCATCCGTCCAGTCCTGCCGTTGCGGCGGCGCCCAGAGCTCGACGCAGGTGAACCCGTCGGCCGCAGCAGCTGCGCAGGCCGCCGCGAACGGACGACTGCCGTAGAGGGCAGGGAGGCTGGCGCTGAGTTCGAGGACCATCTACTCTCTCGTTCGTGAGATATCAGAGAGATATCACCACCCGTGGCTAGCGCGGTCAACACAGGTCCGCCCGGGCTGCCGCTCACCGAGCGCGTGCATGCCCGGCTGCGCGAAGAGATCCTGACCGCCCGCCTGCTGCCGGGCGCCACGATCCTGGAGCCCGAGCTCGCGGCCCGGTTCGGCGTTTCCAAGACGCCCGTACGCGAGGCACTGCGCCTGCTGGTGCAGGACGGCTGGGTGCTCGTGCTCCCCCGCCGCGGCTACCTCGTCCGACCGCTGGGCCTGGACGACCTGCGCGATGTGTTCCAGCTGCGGGAGATGCTCGAGCCCGGGTTCGCCGCCGAGGCTGCGGCGCGGGTAGCTGCCAGTGACGCGCGGATGAATGAGACCGTCCAACGCCAGCGGCGCGCCAAGAACGACTTGGCTGTCGCACTGCAAGGAGCGGCGGACTTCCACGTGCGCATCGCGGAGATGTCCGGCAACGCTCGCGCGACGAAGGTCATCGCCAACCTCGTCGACGAGGTGACCCGGTTGCACTTCCTGCTGCCCAGTCTGGAGAGCCACATCAGCTCAGCCGAGGAGATCGCCGCCCACGAGCAGATCGCAAGGGCGATCGCAGCCGGCAACGAGAAGGACGCGGCTCGCGGGATGCGTGACCACCTGACAACCACCCACCGCATCCTCGTCGAGGAGTTTGCACTCCCCCGACGCGCCTCAGGCGTCTAAGTCGCAGCCACCACAACAGAGGAGAGCTGGCAGTGCCATCAAGCGATGTCTACGACCCGGTCGAGATCGCTGCACCGGACGAGCTGCAGTCGCTTCAGCTGCAGCGGATGCGCTGGTCGCTCGCGCACGCTTACGACAACGTTCCGCACTACCGCCAGTCGTTCGATCAGGCCGGCATCAAGCCGGGTGATCTGAGAGAGCTGACAGATCTGAGCCAGTTCCCCTTCACCACCAAGGGGGACCTGCGCGACAACTACCCCTACGGCCTGTTCGCGGTGCCTCAGACGGACATCCGCCGGATTCACGCCAGCAGCGGCACCACCGGACAACCCACTGTCGTGGGATACACGGCTCGCGACCTCGACACGTGGTCGGACGTCGTTGCCCGGAGCATCTATGCGGCCGGTGGCCGACCGGGCATGACCGTGCACGTCGCCTACGGCTACGGCCTGTTCACCGGCGGCCTCGGAGCGCACTACGGCGCCGAGCGGCTGGGCTGCACCGTGCTTCCCGTTTCGGGAGGACAGACCGAGCGGCAGGTCCGGCTCATCACTGACCTCCGGCCCGACATCATCATGGTCACGCCGTCGTACATGCTCGCGCTGCTCGACGAGTTCGAACGACAGGGACTGGACCCGCGTAAGTCGTCCTTGAAAATCGGCATCTTCGGCGCCGAGCCGTGGACCGAGGACATGCGCACCGAGGTGCAGGAACGGGCCGGCCTGGACGCCGTCGACATCTACGGACTCTCCGAGGTCATCGGCCCCGGCGTTGCGAACGAGTGCGTCGAGACCAAGGACGGTCTGCACGTCTGGGAGGACCACTTCTACCCCGAGATCATCGACCCGGCGACCGGTGAGGTCCTGCCGGACGGGGAGTACGGCGAGCTCGTGTTCACCACCCTGTCCAAGGAGGCAATGCCGCTCGTCCGGTATCGGACGCGCGATCTGACGCGCCTGCTGCCGGGGACGGCGCGCTCGATGCGGCGGATCGAACGCATCAGCGGACGCTCCGACGACATGCTGATCCTGCGCGGCGTCAACGTCTTCCCGACGCAGATCGAGGAGCAGCTGCTCCGGGTCGAAGGCTTGGCCCCGCACTACCAGGTCGTGCTGACCAGGCCCGGCCGGCTGGATGAGATGACCGTGCGAGCGGAGTCACGAGCAGACCTCAGCGCAGAAGGGCTCGCAGCGCTGGGCAACCAGCTCGTGGCGTTGATCAAAGACAACGTCGGCGTCACCGTGACGTGCGAAGTCGGTGCACCCGGCACCCTCCCGCGCTCCGAGGGCAAAGCCCAACACGTGCTGGACCTTCGGGGCGAAACCAACGCTTGAACCGACGAGCGCGCTGATGACGTTGGCTGCCAACTGGCTGCCATCTTCCGGGCGCTGCCACGGGTCCGGAGCGACGGGACCCACGTTTCCGCAGGTCAGCGGCCATCTCGCGACGTGGTCCCAGCAGGACTCGAACCTGCGACATCCGCCTTGTAAGGGCGGCGCTCTACCAGCTGAGCTATAGGACCGTCAGCCCAGGCTAGCCACGGGGCGGGCGATCAGCGCGATCTGCCGTCCGTGGGCACGCGTCAGCACAACCGTCAGCTCACGCGACCCGGTCAGCTTGAGGCGACGCCTGAGTTCCTCGGGTTGCACCGCCGTACCGCGCTTCTTCACCACGAGCGGTCCGGCGTCGTACGACCGAAGCCGCTCGCGCAACGCCTTGAGCCCGAAGGGAAGCACCTCGAGGACCTCGTACCAGTTTCCGAAGGGCGTCGGCACGACGGCCTCGGCCGAGACGTAGGCGATCGTCTCGTCGAGCAGCCAGCCCTGCACCTGCGCAGCCACCTGCGCGACGAGGTGCGCGCGGATCACGGCGCCGTCCGGCTCCAGCAGGAACGGCCCGGGCGCGCGTACGGCCGGGGTGTCGACTGCGTGGTCGGTCAGGACGTCGCCACCGGGCAACAGGGTCGCCATCCGTCTCGTGCCGCGCCGCGCCGTCCCGCCCCACAGGACTGCTTCCTTCACATCACCGCGCAACGACACGAGCTCCACCTCGAGCTCCGGCGGCAGCCGGTCGTAGTCGAGACCCGGAGCGACCTTCACGCCCAGCGCCTCGAGCTGCGGCAGCCAGCCGAGGAGCTGGTCCAGTGGAGGCGTGTAGGCACGTGGGTCGAACACGCGGCGACCACCTGCCCGGCGGGCGGGGTCGGCGAAGACCGCGCCCGTCGGGTTCAGCCCGGTCACGTCCGCCCGCATGAGCTGCACCGACAGCCCGAGCTCTGTCGCGTTCTCCGCGGCGAGCAGCAGTCGCGCCTCGTCGAGGTCCACCCCGACGGTCGGTACGACGGCGGCCAGGGCCAGCAGGTCCCCGCCGACGGAGCAGCAGAGGTCCAGCACCTGCGGCGCGTCGGCGAAACGCCGCGCGCGGTGCACGGCGACGTCGTACGACGACGCCTGCTCGAGTGCCTCCGCGGTCCACCACAGCCGCTCCCCGTCGGGATGCTTCGCCCGGGCTCGCTGCTTCAGCACCGCCTGCTCCAGTGCGAGCGGTCCGAGCTCCGGGCCGGCGGCCGCGCGCATCGCCTCGGCCGCCCGGATGCGGGCGGCCGGAGCGAGGTCGAGGCTCGACGCCCTGCTCACGGCTTCGCGGCCGGCGGGTGAGAGCAGGCGGCGAGCCTGCTCGGGTGTCAGCGGCGCTGCTTGGCCCGGCTCGCCTTGGGCGAGACCAGTCGGGTGCCCGACCACTCAGGCGCGGCGCTCGTGCTGCGCGTGCTCGAGAGCCCCGCGGTGGGGGCGGCCTCGCCGATGTCGCTCGGCTCGACGTGCCCCTCGCGGCCCGCTTTCGGCGTGAGCAGCCAGACGACCCCGCTGTCACCGAGGTTGGTCAGCGCGTCGACGAGGGCGTCAACGAGATCGCCGTCGCCCTCGCGCCACCAGATCAGGACGACGTCGACGACGTCGTCGGAGTCGTCGGAGGTGAGGAGCTCGGTGCCGGTGCGCGCCGCGACATCGGCCATCAGGTCCGCGTCGACGTCGTCGTCGGAACCCACGACCTGCACGACCATGCCGGACTCGATTCCGAGCCGCTCGGCCAGGCCACGCTCTCCCGCGTGGTCCGCGGACGTGCTCACGTCAGGCCCCTTCCTCTGCCACCCCGGAGGGGCGGATGCGCGTAGTCCACCGGACGCGGGCGATCGGCGCAAGTGCCGTACACGTGTACCGGGCCGCGGAACGGAGCAGACTCGGCTGATGTGCCGCAGCATCCGGACCCTCAGGGCCGCCGAACCCACCACCGGCGACGTCACAGCCGCCGCCCGGCAGTACGTGCGCAAGCTGTCCGGATACAGGGTCCCGTCGAAGGCCAACCAGGACGTCTTCGAGCAGGCCATCGCGGACATCGCGGCCGTGACGGAACGGATGCTCGGGGCGCTCGGCTCCGCGCCCGTCGAGGGACCGGAGCGGCCACCCGTCCGCAACGTGGCGGCGGGCTAGCGAGCCGAGAACGCCGCCGCGGTCGCACCTGGCCCGAATGACCACGCCGGCTGGTCACTCCGGGCCATTTCGCCGCCGGGGGCTACGGTGCCCGGCCTCAGCGGGCCGATGTCCTTGGGGATGACGACCACAACCTCGACAAGATGGGTCGGCTCCGGGTCCTCGCGCGAGCCCGACGCCGCGACCGCCGGCCGCGAGGCATGCCTCGACGCAGTCGCCGACAGACCGGCGCCGGTGCTGCTGGTGGTGTTCGCCTCGGACGCCTACGACCTGACGCAGCTCTCGGCAGCGATCCGGGCGGCAGCTCCCGGCGTACCGCTCATCGGCTGCTCCACCTCCGGTGAGATCGCGGCCAGCGGAGCAGGCGACAGCGGAGTCGTGGTCATGGCGCTCGGCGGCGCAGGCTTCCGGGTGAGCACGTCCCGTGCGTCGGTGACCGAGGTCGGCCTCCGCGAGGCGGGCGGCGCCGTCGCTGCCGCCGCCACAGACGTCGCCGCCTCGCCGCACCGCGTCCTCCTCGTGCTCAGCGACGGACTCGCGGGCGACCAGGAGGAGATCGTTCGCGGTGCCTACGCGGTCGTCGGCGCCGAGGTGCCTCTCGTCGGCGGGTGCGCCGGTGATGACTTGCGTATGCAGAGCACGTCACAGCTGTACGACGGAGACGTCCTGAAGGGATCTGTGGTCGCGGCCGCGATCGGCTCGGACGCGCCGTTCGGCATCGGCGTCGAGCACGGCTGGCGCCGCGTCGGTGAGCCGATGGTCGTCACAGCCAGCGACGGCGTGCGCGTCCTCACCCTCGACGACGAGCCGGCTCTGGACGCCTACCTTCGCCGGCTCGATGCACCCGCGGAGGCGCACGTCGACCCGGCGGCGTTCACGCGCTTCGCCCTCACCCACCCGCTGGGGCTCAGCCGCCGCAGCACGGAGGAGGTGCGGATGGTCGCTGAGGCCGACTTCGAGGAGCGGTCGCTGACCTGCATCGCCCGGGTCCCCCAGGGCGGGCTGGCCTGGATCATGGAAGGCGACGGCGACTCGGTGCTCGCCGCTACCGACGCGGCCTGCCGCTCCGCGCTCGCCGGGCTCGACGAGCAGCCCCCGCTCGGGCTGTTCGCGTTCGACTGCATCGCCCGCCGCGGCGTCCTCGGCGACGAGGGCATCCGGCAAGAGGTCGAGCGGATCGCCGAGCATGCGGCCATGGCCCCGGTCGGCGGCTTCTACACGTACGGCGAGATCGCGCGCAACTCCGCGGTGGGCGGGTTCCACAACCAGACACTGGTCGTGCTGGCGATCGCATGAGGCCGGCCGCGGAGACCAGCTGGTCGACCCAGCAGCTCACCGAGCTGCTGGCCCTCGTCAGCGCGCTGCCCGACGAGGCAGATGTGATCCAGCGCGCTCTCGAGCACGCCGTCGAGGCCCTCGAGGGGGACGTCGGCGCCGTCCTCACCGAGGGTGAGGTGGTTGCGAGCCTCGGCTACGCGGCCGCCGCCGTACCCGTCGACGAGGTCTGTGCGGCCGCGCGCGGCGAGCGTGACACCCTCGACGTGCCCGGCGCCGGGCAGTGCCAGTTGCTCGTCGTGAGCTGCGACTCCGACTCGCACCGGCAGCTCCTGCTGGGTCGCGTGTCGGCCGGCGGGTACACCAGCGAGGAGCGCAGCCTGGCCCGCGGCTTCGCCCGCGTCCTCAGTCTCGCCCTGCAGGCCCGGCACACCCTGCAGCACGAGCGCGAGCAGCGAGTGGCCAGCGAGGAGAACGCGCGCCGGCACCAGGCGCTGCTGGCCTCGCTGCGGGAACGGCAGACGCTGCTCGAACGACTGGCCCGGATCCAGCGGTCCATCTCGACGCGACGACCTCTGCACGAGGTCCTCGACGCCATCGTGGCGGGCGCCTCCGAGCTGATCGGCGACGAGATCACCGGTCTCCGGCTCATCGACCCCGACGACCCGGCCATGCTCGTGATGGCCGCGTCCACCGGTCTCACACCGGACGTGCGGGAGACCGCCCGTCACTCGCCGGTCGGTGCCGGGATCGGCGGGCTCGCAGTGAGCGAGCGGCGGCTCGTGCTGTCGGAGCACTACTCGACCGGGGACCAGCCGCTGGCGGCCTTCCGCATCGACGGCGTACAGGCGTCCATGGCGGCACCGGTGTTCCAAGGTGACGATGTCGTCGGCAGCCTCGTCGTCGCGACGAGACGCTCCGGGCGCGTCTACACCGACAGCGAGCAGGAGATGCTGGTCGCCTTCGCCGAGCACACCGGCCTCGCCCTCAACGACGCACGGACGGTCGCGGCGCTGCACGTGGCGGTCAGCGACGCGACCCGGCAGGCGCGGCAGGACCCGCTGACCGACCTGCCGAACCGGACGGATTTCCTCGAGAAGCTCCGGGCCGCGCTCGAGGAGGGCGCGCCGGTCAGCGTCCTGTTCATCGACCTCGACGACTTCAAGCTCGTCAACGACACGCTCGGCCACCCGGTCGGTGACGCGCTGCTGCGCGTCGTCGGCGAGCGCGTCGTCGGCAGCACGCGGGGCGACGACCAGGTCGCACGGCTGGGCGGCGACGAGTTCGCCGTCCTGCTGCGCAGCACCCCCCCGGATCAGGCGGAGCTGGCCGCCGAGCGCATCCGCCAGTCGCTCTCGCAGCCGTTCCACCTGCCTGGGCACCAGATCTCGATCGGCGCCAGCACCGGCGTCGTCCTGTGCCCCGAGGGAGGGTTCGCGAGCGCCGAGGAGCTGCTGCGCGACGCGGACGTCGCGATGTACCGCGCCAAGGCGCTCGGCAAGGGCAGGGCCGTTCTCTTCGCGGACAGCATGCGGGTGGACCTGCAGGCCCGAAGCCGGCTCGAGCGGGACCTTCGCAATGCCATCGAGCGCCATGAGTTCGTCGTGCACTACCAGCCGATCATCGACGTCGACAGCGACCGCGTCGTCGGCAGCGAGGCGCTGCTGCGGTGGAACCACCCCGAGCTCGGACTGATGCCTCCGGCGGAGTTCGTGCCCGTCGCGGAGGAGACCGGCCTGATCATCGCCATCGGCCGGCAGGTGCTCTGCGACGCGACGGCGCAGACCGCGCGATGGAACGCCGTGCCCAACACCCCTCCGCTGATGGTCAGTGTCAACATCTCGGCCCGCCAGCTCATGGACGGCGCCGTCGTCGAGCACGTGCGCGAGGCCCTGATGCGGTCCGGCCTGCCTGCGCACAGGCTGACGCTGGAGCTCACGGAGTCGCTGCTCGTGCATGACATCGACGTCGCGGCCGGGATCCTCTCCGAGCTCAAGGCGCTGGGCGTGAAGCTGGCCATCGACGACTTCGGCACGGGCTACTCGTCGTTGAGCTACCTCGCGCGACTGCCGGTCGACATCCTCAAAGTGGACAAGTCGTTCGTCGCCGGCGTCGAGCGTGACGCCTCGGAGGCTCGGCTGGCCGCGACGGTGGTCGCCCTGGCGAGGTCGCTGGAGCTCCAGACCGTCGTCGAGGGAGTCGAGACGGAGTCGCAGCTCGCCGCGTTGCGCATGCTGGGCTGCACCCTGTTCCAGGGCTACCTCTGGTCACCCCCGGTGGATGCCGGGCGGTTGTGGGAACTGCTGAGCCACACCACGGCGCGGGCGATCCCGTCACCCCGCCCCGCGTTCGTCTAGGACGCGTCGGTGATCTCACCGGCGTACGCGCCCGAGAGCAGCTTCTCCAGCGTCGACTTCGCGTCGCTCTTGCCGGAGTAGCCCTGGCCGCCGTCGGTCGCGACGACCTGCCCGTTCGCCGCCGTTACACGAAAGCCGAACTTGCCGTCGGTGCGCTTGTAGATCTCGCCGGGCATGACGTCTCCTCGTGGTCTCGGGAAGTACTGCTCCCCGATGTCTACACCCGCGTCGGCGCGCTCAACCCTGGAGGAAGGACAGGCGCACCGAGCGGGAGAGGTTGTCGACGTTGAGGTCGACAAGGGCGATCCGCTGCCACGTGCCGAGCGCCAGCACCCCGTCGAGCACGGGCACGGTCGCATACGGCGGGACGAGCGCCGGCATGACGTGTGACCGGCCATGGCCCGGGGAGCCGTGCCGGTGCCGCCAGCGGTCGTCGGCGGGCAGCAGGTCGCCCAGCGCCGCGAGCAGGTCGTCGTCGCTGCCCGAGCCGAGCTCGAGGATCGCGACGCCTGCTGTGGCGTGCGGGACGAACACGTGCAGCAGCCCGTCGCCCTTCCCGCGGACAAACCCTTCACACTCACGGGTCAGGTCCTGCACCGCCTCGCGGCGTCCCGTCTGGATCTCCAGCACCGTCGTCTCCATGCCTCCGCCGTCCCCCACCCCGTCAACCCCACTCCGCGTCAGAACACGGGTGCGGGGTCACCGCGTGCGCATTCTGCCGCAGGGCTGGATTGAGGGTTACGCGGCAGTAGGGGTAAGGATGACGGGGTGACCACGGGCAACGAGGAACGTTTCAGCGTCATCAGCGACGGGCTGCCCAGCCAGCTGCCCGATGTCGATCCGGACGAGACCAGCGAGTGGCTGCAGAGCCTCGACGCGGTCATCGACAGCTCCGGCCGCGGCCGAGCCAGGTTCCTCATGCTCAAGATGCTGGAGCGGGCCCGCGAGAAGTCCGTCGGCGTACCAGCCCTGCGCAGCACCGACTTCATCAACACCATCCCGCCGGAGCGCGAGCCGTGGTTCCCCGGCGACGAGCACGTCGAGCGCCGGATCCGCGCCTACGTCCGGTGGAACGCCGCGATCATGGTCAGCCGCGCCAACCGCCCCGAGGTCGGGGTCGGCGGGCACATCGCGACCTACGCCAGCGCCGCCAGCCTCTACGAGGTCGGCTTCAACCACTTCTTCCGCGGCAAGGACGACGGCGCGTCCGGCGATCAGGTCTTCTTCCAGGGACACGCCTCCCCCGGCATCTACGCCCGCGCGTTCCTCGAGGGGCGGCTGACCGAGGACGACCTCGACGGCTTCCGCCAGGAGTCCCGCCCGCGCAAGCTGCCGTCGTACCCGCACCCGCGGCTGATGCCGGACTTCTGGGAGTTCCCGACGGTGTCGATGGGTCTCGGCCCGATCGACGCGATCTACCAGGCCCGCTTCAACCGCTACCTCACCAGCCGCGGCATCAAGGACACCAGCGACAGCCGCGTCTGGTGCTTCCTCGGCGACGGCGAGATGGACGAGCCCGAGTCGCTGGGCGCCATCGGGCTGGCGGCGCGGGAGGAGCTCGACAACCTCACGTTCGTCGTCAACTGCAACCTGCAGCGCCTCGACGGACCGGTCCGCGGCAACGGAAAGATCATCCAGGAGCTCGAGTCGTACTTCCGCGGCGCCGGCTGGAACGTCATCAAGGTCGTCTGGGGTCGGCAGTGGGACGACCTGCTCGCCCGCGACGTCGACGGTGTCCTCGTCAACGCGATGAACACGACGCCCGACGGGCAGTTCCAGACCTACACCGCCGAGCCCGGCTCCTACACGCGCGAGAAGTTCTTCGGCACCGACCCTCGGCTGCGCAAGATGGTCGAGCACCTCAGCGACGACGACATCCGTCAGCTGCCGCGAGGCGGTCACGACTACCGCAAGGTCTACGCCGCGTTCGATGCTGCGACCAAGCACGTCGGACAGCCCACCGTGATCCTGGCGCACACGATCAAGGGCTGGACCCTCGGCACCGGCTTCGAAGGCCGCAATGCCACGCACCAGATGAAGAAGCTGACGAAGGCAGAGCTCAAGGAGCTGCGCGACCGGCTCTACCTCGAGATCCCGGACAGCGCACTGGAGCAGCCACTGCCGCCGTACTTCCACCCCGGCAACGACAGCGACGAGATCGCCTACATGAAGGAGCGCCGCGCGCACCTCGGTGGGTCACTGCCCAAGCGGCTCGTGCGCGCCAAGCCGCTCGACCTGCCCAAGCCCGAGGTGTACGACGAGCTCAAGGCGGGCTCCGGCAAGCAGGCCGTCGCGACGACGATGGCGTTCGTGCGGTTGCTCAAGGACCTCATGAAGGACAAGGGCATCGGGGCGCGGTTCGTGCCGGTCATCCCGGACGAGGCGCGCACCTTTGGCATGGACGCGATGTTCCCGACGGCGAAGATCTACTCGCCGTTCGGCCAGCGCTACGAGGCAGTGGACCGCGAGCTCCTGCTGTCCTACAAGGAGTCGACGGTCGGCCAGATCCTGCACGAGGGCATCACCGAGGCGGGCTCGATGGCCTCGGTGATCGCGGCCGGCACGGCCTACGCGACGCACGCCGAGCCGATGATCCCGGTCTACGTCTTCTACTCGATGTTCGGCTTCCAGCGCACGGGCGATCAGATGTGGGCGTTCGCCGACCAGCTCGGTCGCGGCTTCCTGCTCGGGGCAACGGCGGGCCGTACGACGCTCAACGGCGAAGGGCTCCAGCACCAGGACGGCCACTCGATGCTGCTCGCGTCGACCAACCCGGCGGTCGTCGCCTACGACCCGGCGTTCGGCTACGAGATCTCGTTCATCGTCGAGGACGGCCTGCGCCGGATGTACGGCCCCGACAGCGAGGACGTCTTCTTCTACCTGACCGTCTACAACGAGCCCTACCCGCAGCCCGCGATGCCCGACCTGCCGCGACTGCGCGAGGGAGTCCTTCGCGGCCTGTACCTGTACAGCGAGTCCAAGCACGACGGGCCCCGCGCGCAGATCCTCGCCAGCGGCGTCACCGTGCGGCTGGCGATGGACGCGCAGCGCCTGCTCAAGGACGACTGGGGCGTCGCCGCCGACGTCTGGAGCGTCACGAGCTGGAACGAGCTGCGCCGCGACGCGGTCGAGTGCGAGGAGCACAACCTGCTGCATCCCGCCGACGAGCGGCGTACGCCGTACGTCACGCAGGCGCTGATGTCGTCGATCGGTCCGGTGGTGGCGGTCAGCGACTGGATGCGCGCGGTGCCCGACGCGATCAGCCGCTGGGTGCCCAACGACTGGACGTCGCTCGGGACCGACGGCTTCGGCCGTTCCGACACCCGCGCGTCGCTGCGCAGGCACTTCCACATCGACCCGGAGTCGATCGCGGTCGCGGTGCTGATCGAGCTCGTGCAGCGCGGCGATGTCGAGGCCGACCTGCCCGCGCAGGCCGTCGAGCGGTACCGGCTCCGCGAAGAGCTGCAGCCCCCGGAGACCGAAGGCGCCGCCGAGTAGCTCGGCGGAGTGGCGACGGCCAGCTACTTGCCCGTCGTCGTGACGGTCATGTCGAGCACGGGCGCATCACTGCTCGACGACGTGGTGGAGGCGATGGCGCCACTGAGGAGCGCGACCAAGAGCATGGTCGGCAGCAGTGACGCGGGCCAGGACGAGGGACGTCGTCTGTTCTCGTTCACGTCCTCGGTCTGCCCCGACGGCCCGGTTTGTACCTGTCCCCGAAGGCACATCGGTGTGTCGTGTTGGACGCGCCTCGCTTCTCGCGTCCCCCCAACGGGCCGAAACAGGGTCATTCCGGACCCAACCGGGTGATGCGCGACCCACCCGTGCGAACCATCTCACGCGAGTCGCTCCAGAAACCGGCCCCGGATGCCGCAGTATCCGGTGAGGCGACGGTGAGAAGGGCGAGCGATGAGCCGGCGGGGCAGCACGATCTCGATGCTCGAGGAGCATCCGAACCTGGCCGAGATCCTCGGCGTCCTGGCCCAGCTCGCCCACATCCGCGACGCCGAGATCCCTCGTCTGGCCGACGCGTGGCACAACACCGTCGCCGTCGCCGAGGCACGTGACCGCGCCCTCTCCCCCGACAGCCCGCTCGTCCTGGAGGCACTCGCCGCGTTCGAGGCGCTCGGCGCGCTCTTCGACGACGACATCCGCGGCGAGGCGGCCTACGTGACGGTCGCGACCGACGTCACCACGACAGCGCTGAAGGCGGTCCGCGACGCCATCGCCGCGTCGTACGCGAAGCCGATTTTGTCCCGCACGGAGTACACCGCGCTCATGCGTGCCTGGCGGGTCGTCTACCCCGAGGCCACCGTCGAGGAGCCCGACCTCGGCCCGCGCGCCGACCAGGTGAAGGCCCTGCTCGCGCTCATGCCGGTCCTCTCGACCCGCTGCCACGACATCGAGGGCCGGCGCCTCTACGACACGATCGTGGACCGCTCGTTCGCCGGTGAGACCGACCGCGCCGACGCGCGCGCGGAGGCGTTCCAAGCTGCGGTCCTCACCAGCCGCCGGCGGGTCTGGGCTCTCGTGCGCCGCAGCGGGACCGAGGGCCTGCTCCGTCCTTGCCGCAACTGCGCCGGTCCCGAGGTGAACGAGCGCGAGAACGAGCGGGTGATGTCGATGTGCCTCGACGCGGCCTGCGCCCTGCTCGTCGCGGACACGCTGCCCGACGAGACGACACGGCTGCTCACCGAGCCGGTCACGTCACTCATCCCGCAGCAGCGCGCGTCCAGCTGAGCAGCTGGTCGGCGCTCCTCGCGTTGACGATGCTCTCCGGTGGCACCCCGCACAGGACCGCGCGCTCGCAGCCGAGGGGTTGCCACGACAGCTGCCCCGGCGCATGCGCGTCGGTGTCGATCGACACCTTGCAACCTGCTTCGACGGCGAGCCGTAGCAGTCGCTTGGGTGGGTCGAGCCGCTCGGGGCGGCTGTTGATCTCGACGGCAACGTCGAACTGCGCGCACGCCGCGAACACCACCTCGGCGTCGAACTCCGACTCCGGCCGTCCCCGACCCGTGACCAGTCGCCCGGTGCAGTGACCCAGGATGTCGGTGTGCGGGTTGCTGATCGCCGCGACCATGCGCGGCGTCATCTCGTCCGCCGACATCCGCAGCTTGTTGTGCACGCTCGCGACGACGACGTCGAGCCGTGCGAGCAGGTCGGGCTCCTGGTCCAGTGACCCGTCGAGGTTGATGTCGCACTCGATGCCGGTGAGGATCCGGAACGGTGCCATCCGCTCGTTGATCTCGGCGACGACATCGAGCTGCTCGCGCAGCCGCTCGGGGCTCAGACCGCGCGCGACGGTGAGCCGCGGCGAGTGGTCGGTGAGCACCATGTACTCGTGTCCGAGGTCGCGGGCGGCAACGGCCATCTCCTCGATCGGTGAGCCACCGTCGGACCAGTCGCTGTGCACGTGGCAGTCGCCCTTGAGCAGCTGGCGAAGCTCATCGGCCTGCCGGGCAACGGGTGACAGGCCGATCGACTCGACGCGCCGCAGGTAGTTGGGCTCCTCGCCGGCCAGCGACTCGGTGATGACCTGCGCGGTCACCTTGCCGATGCCCTTGAGGTCCTCGAGAGATCCCGTGAGCGCCCGACGCTCGAGGTCGGCCCGGTCGCTCGCGTCGACGGTGGCAGCCGCCGTACGAAAGGCCTTTATCCGGTACGACGGCTCGAGCGCGCGCTCGAGGCAGAACGCGATCCGGCGAAGATCCGCGGCCGGGTCCCTCACGTCTCCAACTCCACGCCGGCGGCCTCCGGCTCGACGCCCTCCTCGAGCGGGGCGACCGGTCGGCCCTCCTGGGCCCGCCAGGCGGTGAAGAACGCTGTGCATGCCGCCGTCCAGCCCCAGCCGATGAGCAGGCCCGCCGTGACGTCGGAGACGTAGTGCACACCGAGGACGACGCGCGTGACCGCCACGGCAACCGGGACGACGACGGCCATGAGCAGCAGCCAGCCACGACGTGGCCACGCGAGCAGGGACAGCAGGACCACGGCGAGTGCGAGGTAGAAGGCCGCCGACCCGGTGGCGTGCCCGGACGGGAACGACGCACCGCGGGCATGCGAGATCGGGTCCTCGAAGACCGGCCGCGCCCGGTCGACGAGCATCTTGCCGGTGGTCGACAGGGTGTAGGCGCCGGCGACGCAGGCAGCCATGTACGCCGCGAGCCGGCGATGACCGCGCACGAGCAGCCAGATCACGAACGCCGCCGTCACCAGCTCGAGCAGCAACGGCGCACCAACGTGCGTCACCACCTTGGCGACCGCCGGCACGATGCCGTGCTCGACGGCGTCCTCGTGGGCTGCGCCCTCGACCCGGTGGTCGAGCCGGATCAACGGTCCCCACTGGCCGCGGACCAGTGCACCGAGCGGCACGACGAGCACGACCAGCGCGAACAAGCCGCCGGCGAGCAACGCCGGGCGCAGTCTGTCGCGCTGGCGGCGCTCATCGAGCGTCACGGTGACATCAGAGTTCGCTCCAGCAGCGCCCGGCACGCCCGCTCCTCCGTCGCGGGGCACCGAGCACAGCTTCCGCTCACGGGAGGTACACCACCAGCTTGTCCGCCGCGGCTCGCAGGGTGAGGTGGCCGGGTCCGTCCGAGACCTCCCCGTCACGGGCGATGCGCAAGCCACCCTGACGGGACCGCACGGGCAGCGACCCGACGAGCCGCTGCTCGTAGACCGAGCTGCGGCCGAGCCGCCCGCTCAGCACGGCGATGACCAGCCGAAGCCGGGAGAAGCGGTGGTCGGCATCGATGAGCCGTACGTCGATGCAGCCGTCGTCGAGCCGCTCCCGCCAGCTCGGAGCGAAGCCGGCCGGGTGGTAGCGCCCGTTGCCGGCGAACAGCGTCCACAGCCGGCGAGGCTGCCCGTCGACCTCCACGTAGACGGCATCCGCGGCGCGCAGCACGCGCGCCATCGCCAGCGCCAGCGCCGGCCACTTGCCGATCTGCTTCTCGTGCTTCTCCCGCTCCTTCACCAGCTCGGGGTAGACGCCCAGGGCGAAGGTGTTGAGGAAGTAGAGGTCACGACCGTCCGGGTCCGCACTGCCGACGGTGATCTCGACAGCACTGCCGGTGCGGATCGCCTCGATGACGTCCGACACCTCCCGCACGCCGACCTCACCGGCGAAGTGGTCGAGGGTCCCGCCGGGCACCACCGCGAGCGGCAGCGTGGCGTCGAGCGCGATGCCGGCGGCGCAGTTGACCGTCCCATCGCCACCCATGACGCCGAGGACGGTGGCGCGCTTGGCGGCCTCGCGCAGGCACGCCGCGACGTCGCCGCCCTCCTCGCACCGGATGACATCGACCCGGGGAAGCGCCGCGCGCAGCTCCTTCTCGACCTCGTCGGCGCGGTCGCCCGACCCGGCCGTCTCGTTGATGACGACGACGAGTCCCTCGCCGTCGGGCAGCGCAGGCGCCGGCCGCTGCGCGGGTCGCGCGAACGCGGGCCGGTCGGGCCGGACCGGCCAGATCCGTCGTACGACGAGGGCTGAGCCGATCCCGATCGCCACACCGGCGACGACGTCTCCCGGGTAGTGCACACCGGTGTGCACCCGGCCGTAGGCGACGCCGGCCGCGAGCACCGCGATCGGTACGGCGATGAGCGGCTCCTCCATGGCCACGCCGGCCGCGAAGGCTCCGGCCGACGCGGAGTGCCCGCTCGGGAACGACGACGTCGAGGGCTGGTTGAGCAGCCGCCTCGGCAGCGGGACGGGAACGAGCTCCGGCCGGCTGCGACGTGCGGCGTACTTCAAAGGGATGTTCGCGACGGCACTCGCGACGCCAAGAGACGCGAGGCCGCGAACGGCCGCGCGGCGGCGGTTGCCCGCCGCCAGCAGCACGGAGATGGCGAACCACAGGATGCCGTGGTTGCCCGAGCTGGTCAGCTTCGGCAGGACGGCGTCGAGGAAGGGCGTGTCCGAGCGAGCCGCCTTGCGGTAGAGCGCGAGGTCAGCACGGTCGAGCCGGGTCAGGAGGCGGCGACTCATGCCCAGACTCTTGCCTACGCGGCTGGGCCGTACACCCGTGTCACTAGACGACCTGGTGCAGCCAGCTGACCGGTGCGCCCTCGCCCGCCTCGCGGTAGGGCTCGAGCTCGGCGTCCCAGTCGCTGCCGAGCAGCCGGTCGATGCCGAGGGCCAGCTGCGGCCCGGTGGCAGAGGCGAGCAGCTGACGAAGCCGGTCCTCGCCGACCATCAGGTCGCCGTTGGCGCTGATGGCCGCCCGGAAGACCCCGAGGTTCGGGGTGACGGCGTACCGCTCTCCGTCGCAGCCCGCGCTCGGCTCCTCGGTGACCTCGTAGCGCAGGACGCTCCAGCCACGCAGCGCGCCGGCGAGCCGCCCCGCGGTGCCGCTCCGGCCGCGCCAGACCGCCTCGGTGCGCAGCGTGCCGGGTGCCGTGGGCTGCTCGGTCCACTCCAGCCGGACCCGCACGCCGAGCTCCGCCGCGACCGCCCATTCGACATGCGGGCAGAGCGCGGGCGGGCAGGAGTGCACGTAGAGCACGCCAGACGTCACGAGGCCTCCCAGGTCGAGGTGCGCCTTCCCCGACGGCCTCGGGACCTGGTTGCTCACCGTGGAGTCTGCCACCCGACACGCTCCGTGACCAGCACATCCGTCACATCGATCCCATCCGCCACTCCTCGCCCCCCACGAAGATGATCACCGCCAGATCCCACGCTCGCGCCGGAAGCCCAGACGGCGGTGATCGTTTAGGGCGGGGTGGGTGGGGCCTCCAACCAGGCCTGTACGCCGATCAGGAGCTCGGCTTTGCGCTCGGGTGGGGCACAGCTGGCGCGGATCGAGCAGGCAGCCAGGTCGGCGAGGAAGGCAGGACCTTCCTGCGTGTACGCCGCGTACTGCTCGACCAGCCCCGACCGGAACACGAGCGGGTCGTCGGCGCCCAGTGCGACCTCGATCCCGGCATCGCGCAGCGTCCGGACCGGCACGGCCTCGACCGAGGGCACCACCCCCAGGGCGGCGTTGGACGCGGGGCAGACCTCCAGCACCACCCCACGGCGGGCCAGCTCGGCCAGCACCGCCGGATCCTCGACGGCCCGCACGCCGTGCCCGAGGCGGGTCGGACCGAGGTGGTCCAGAGCCAGCCGGACGCTGCCCGCCCCGCGCATCTCCCCCGCGTGCGGCACCGCCACCAGGCCCGCCTCCCGGGCCAGCCGGAAGGCCTTGGCGAAGGCGGCCGTGTCGCCGCGGGTCTCGTCATTGCTCAGGCCGAAGCCCACGACGCCCTGGCCGGCGAAGCGCCGCGCCACCCGCGCGAGCGTCTCCGCGTCGCCGGGGTGCCGGGTCCGGTTGGCCGCGACCACCAGTGCCATCCCCACACCGGTCTGCGCCGACGCCGTCCGCATCCCGTCGAGCACCACCTCCACGGCTGCGTTGAGCCCGCCGAGCTTGGCGGCGTACGACGACGGGTCGACCTGGATCTCCACCCAGCCGGCGCCTGCGGCCAGGTTGTCCTCGGCGATCTCGTGGATCACCCGCCGCACGTCATCGGGCCCGCGGAGCATGTCGCGCGCGGCGTCGTACAGGCGTTGGAAGCGCATCCACCCGCGCCGCGCGACCCCCTCCAAGCCGCCGGGGTGGAGCAGGCCCTCGGGCAGCCGCCGGCCCTGCTCGGCGGCCAGCTCGATGAGCGTGGCCGGGCGCATGCCCCCGGTCAGGTGCAGGTGGAGGTGCGCCTTGGGCAGATCTGCCAGCCTTAGATCACCGCCACGCATGTCGGACAGCGTGCCTGACGGAGGGTCGTAGCAGACTGGAGGAGCACCCCGCAGGCCCTGCAGATCGGACCCCGTTGACCGCCCCAGCCGCCTCCTCACGATCGTCGCGCACGCCCCGCGACCCGAGCGGCTACACCGCGCGGCACCTGTCGGTCCTCGAGGGCCTCGAGGCGGTGCGCAAGCGCCCGGGGATGTACATCGGGTCCACGGACACCAAGGGCCTGACCCAGCTCGCGTTCGAGATCATCGACAACGCCGTCGACGAGGCACTGGCCAACGAGTGCGACCGCATCGAGGTCACGCTGCACCCCGACGGCTCGCTCGAGGTGGACGACAACGGGCGCGGCATCCCCGTCGACGTCGAGGCCAAGAGCGGTCTCACCGGCGTCGAGCTCGTGCTGACCAAGCTGCACGCCGGCGGGAAGTTCGGCGGCGGCAGCTACAAGACGTCCGGCGGCCTGCACGGGGTCGGTGCCTCGGTCGTCAACGCGCTGTCCGCCCGGCTCGACGTCGTCGTACGCCGCAACAGCCGCGTGCACACGATGTCCTTCGCCCGTGGGGTCCCCGGCGTCTTCGCCGACGGCAAGAGCGACCCGACCCCCGACGCGAAGTTCACCCCCCGCGACGGGCTCTCGATCGCGGGCAAGGCCCCTGCCAAGCGCACCGGCACAACGGTGCGCTGGTGGGCCGACGTCGCGTTGTTCAGCAAGAGCAGTGCCGTCGACGTCGACCAGCTCCGCGCCCGGTTGCGGCAGACCGCGTTCCTCGTGCAGGGGCTCACGCTGGCGCTCTTCGACAAGCGCGGTGCCGAGGTTGACGAGGAGACCTTCGTCTTCCTCGGCGGCACCGTCGACTTCGTCGAGCACCTCGCGCCGGACGCGCCCGTGTGCGACCCGATCCATCTGGTGGGCGACGGGCACTACAAGGAGACGGTGCCGGTCCTCGACGACAAGGGCCACATGTCGACGCAGACCGTCGAGCGGCACTGCGAGGTCGACGTCGCGCTGCGCTGGGGCACCGGCTACGACACCGTGGTGCAGGCGTTCTGCAACGTCGTCGCGACCCCGCACGGCGGCACGCACCAGAACGGCTTCGAGCGCGCGCTGCTCAAGTCGGTCAACGAGGCGCTCGTCGCCACGCGGGTGCACAAGGCCAAGGACGATGCGGTCATCAAGGACGACGTCCTCGAGGGCCTGACCGCTGTGGTGACCGTGAAGGTGCCCGAGCCGCAGTACCTCGGTCAGACCAAGGACGAGCTCGGTACGCCGGGGGTCAGCAAGATCGTCGCCGATGTCGTGAGCAAGCAGCTCAAGGTGAAGTTCTTCGAGCAGCGCAAGAGCAAGGCTGCCGCCAAGCAGGTGTTGGAGAAGGTCGCCGCCGCCGCGAAGACCCGACAGGCCGCCCGCGCGTCGAAGGACGCGGCCCGTCGCAAGACGGCGCTGGAGACGTCGACGCTGCCGGCGAAGTTGGCCGACTGCCGGTCGACGGACGTGTCGCGGACCGAGCTCTGGCTGGTCGAGGGAGACTCCGCGCTCGGCACCGGAAAGCTCGCCCGCAACAGCGAGTACCAAGCGCTGCTCCCCCTGCGCGGGAAGATCCTCAACGTCCAGAAGGCATCGGCGTCGGAGATGCTCGGCAACGCCGAGTGCGCGTCGATCATCCAGGTCGTAGGCGCCGGGACCGGGCGGACGTTCGACCTCGACGCGATGCGCTACCACCGCGTGGTGCTGATGGCGGATGCGGACGTCGACGGAGCGCACATCCGCTGCCTGCTCATCACCCTGTTCGCGCGCTACATGCGACCGGTCATCGAATCGGGGCGGCTCTACACCGCCGTACCGCCGCTGCATCGGGTCGAAGTGGTCGGTGCCGACAAGCCGATCTACACGTACACCGACAAGGAGCTGACCCAGGTCCTGAAGAAGCTCGACTCCTCGGGCAAGCGCGTGAAGGGCCAGATCCAGCGGTTCAAGGGCCTTGGTGAGATGGACCCGGACCAGCTGGCCGAGACGACGATGCACCCGGCGACGCGGACGATGCGTCGCATCAGGGTCGGCGACGCCGAGGCAGCCGAACGCGCGCTCGAGCTGCTCATGGGCAACGACGTCGCCCCGCGCCGCGACTTCATCATCGACAACGCCGCAAGAGTCAACCGAGAGCTGCTCGACACCTAGACCCGATCCCCCGTTACGTCCTAAGGCGGACGCGGCGGCGTTGCACCCGTCCTAGGACGCAAGGGAGTGAGTAGCAGTGGCACGCAAGCGAGGTAGCGGCAGCAGCGGGGTCATTCCGCCGTTCGAGGGCGAGGGGACGATCCTCGACACCGACGTCGTCGCCGAGATCGAGTCGTCGTACCTCGAGTACTCCTACTCCGTCATCTACCAGCGCGCTCTGCCGGACGCGCGTGACGGCTTGAAGCCGGTGCACCGCCGCATCCTGTACTCGATGGCCGACTCCGGCCTGCGGCCCGATCGCCCTTACGTGAAGAGCGCCCGCGTCGTCGGTGACGTCATGGGCCGCTTCCACCCACACGGTGACGCTGCGATCTATGACGCCATGGTCCGGCTCGCGCAGCCGTTCTCGATGCGTGTCCCACTCATCGACGGACATGGAAATTTTGGGTCCCCAGACGATTCTCCGGCTGCAGCCCGTTACACGGAAGCGCGATTGGCGCCCGCGGCACTGCTGCTGACCGACGACCTCGACGAGGAGACGGTCGACCTCGAGCCCAACTACGACGGCTCGCTGACGCAGCCGAGCGTCCTGCCCGCGGCGTACCCGAACCTGCTCGTCAACGGCACGTCCGGCATCGCCGTCGGCATGGCGACCAACATGATCCCGCACAACCTCGTCGAGGTCGTCGACGCGGCGCGGCACCTGCTCGACCACCCGGACGCGACGCTCGACGACCTCATGGAGCTGGTCCCCGGTCCCGACCTGCCCGGCGGTGGGCAGCTGCTCGGGATGCAGGAGGTGCGGTCGGCCTACGAGACCGGTCGCGGCGTCGTGCGCATGCGCGCCACGGCGGAGGTCGCGCCGGCTGCGCGTGGCAAGTCGCTGATCACCGTGACGGAGCTGCCGTACGGCGTCGGTGCCGAGCGGGTCATCGGCAAGGTGAAGGAGCTGGTCACCGGCAAGAAGCTGCAGGGCATCTCCGACGTCAAGGACCTCACCGACCGCGAGCGCGGCACGCAGCTGGTCTTCGAGATCAAGGCCGGGTTCAACCCGCAGGCCGTGCTCGCTGAGCTGTTCCGCCTCACGCCGCTCGAGGAGAGCTTCGGCATCAACAACGTCGCGCTCGTCGACGGCCAGCCGCGCACGCTGGGCCTGAAGGAGCTGCTCGAGGTCTTCCTCGCGCACCGCGTCGATGTCGTGACACGGCGCAGCAGGTTCCGGCTGCGCAAGGCGCAGGAGCGCGCGCACCTCGTCGAGGGCCTGCTGCTCGCCCTGGCCAACATCGACGAGGTCGTGCGCATCATCCGCGCCGCGCAGGACGCGACCGAGGCACGCGCCAACCTCATCGACCGCTTCCAGCTGTCCGACGTCCAGGCCGGCTACATCCTCGACATGCAGCTGCGGCGCCTCGTCGCCCTTGAGGTCGCGAAGCTCGAGCAGGAGCTCGCCGAGCTGCGCGCGCGCATCGCCGAGCTGGAGGCGATCCTCGCCGACCCGAAGAAGCTGCGCCGCGTCATCAGCGGCGAGCTCGCCGACATCGCGGCGGAGCACGGCACGCCCCGGCGTACCGTGCTCGTCGGTGGTGACCTCAAGGCGCTCGTGACCAAGCGGGCGTCGTCGCTCGAGGTCGCCGACGACCCGTGCGACGTGCTGCTGTCCTCGACCGGACTGCTGGCGCGCACGCCGGTCGAGGACGCATCGGCGACGTCGCGCACCGGCCGCTCGCGGCACGACGTCATCGTCGGCAGGGCACGTACGACGGCGCGCGGCCAGGTGGGCCTGCTCACGTCAGCCGGGCGACTCGTCCGCATCGGCGTACTCGACGTTCCTGCGGTGCCCGGCGTGACGACAGGCGCGCTGTCGCTGCGCGGCGGTGCCCCCGCCAGCGAGTTCATCGAGCTGGCCAAGGGTGAGCGGATCCTCGGACTGACCTCGCTGCGCACCGACGGGCCCGGGCTCGCGCTCGCCACCCGCGACGGCATCGTCAAGCGGGTGACACCGGAGTGGCCGGCGAAGGGAGATGCCTTCGACGTCATCTCGCTGAAGGGCAACGACGAGGTCGTCGGCGCGGTCGAGCTCACCGACGGCGAGGAAGAGCTCGTCCTGTTCACCTCGACGGCCGACCTGCTTCGCTTCCCGGCCTCGGCGGTGCGCCCGCAGGGCCGCGCCGGTGGCGGTATCGCCGGCGTGAAGCTCACCAAGAACGCAACCGTGATCGGGTTCTCGGCGGTGGGCCTCACCGGCGGCGACACGCTCTTCGAGGAACCGGTCGTCGTGACGGGTGGCGGCTTGCCGCCCGAGGGTCGCTCGAAGGGACCCGGACTGGTGTCCACCGTCAAGGTGACGCCGCTGTCGGAGTACCCCCGCAAGGGCCGCGCGACAGGCGGTGTGCGCTGTCAGCGGCTGCTGTCCGGAGAGGCGATCCTCGTGCTGGGCTGGGCCGGCCTGGCCCCGGCGTGGGCCGCGGGAGCGGGCGGCGAGCCGGTCGAGCTGCCGACGGCGTACGGCAAAAGAGACGGCAGCGGTACGCCGGTCGAGAGCACAGCACCGGCTGCGATCGGCCGCCCGTACCTCGGCGGTTAGGTCCCACCACCTGCGTCGCACCGGGCGTAGCCTCCGCCGCGGCACGTCACCCGCGAGCGTGACGACAGCACCGTGGACGCAGAGGCACGTGACAACGACCGTTGGATGCTCCTGGCCGGACCGCTCTTCACCGCCCTGATGATCGCCACGCTGGCCCTGGAGGGCACAGCCCCAAGCGAGAAGGCATCAGCCGCAACGGTCATCCAGCACTACACGGACCACGAGGCCGCCACCGTCGCGGTGTCGTTCCTGCTGGGCCCCGCAGCAGCTGTGCTTCTCGTGTTCGTCAGCCGGCTCCGCGCCGCTATCGATGACCGAGCCCGCGCCGCGCGCAGCCTGCTCGTCGCCGGGGGGACGATCGTCGCAGGCGGTCTCGTCCTCTGCGCCACGGTGTTCAACTCCTCGCTGTGGCTCCCCATCGTCATCGGCCTCGCCGCGATGCTCTTCGGCGCCGGACTGGCCGTACTGCGCACCGGGATCCTGCCGGCGTGGCTGGGGTGGGTCGCCGTCGTCGTCGGCGTCGTGTCACTGCTCGGACCCGGCGGGTTCCTCGGCTTCTTCGTCGCGCCCGTGTGGGTCGGCGTGGCCGGCGTGCTGCTCTACCTCAGAAAGCCGGTCGGGACGGACGTCGTCCTCTGAGCACCCCGTGATACCTGCCCGGCAGAGCCGGGTTGACTCTGTCATCCTGTAATGACAGAAAGGGGGCATGACCACGATCGCCCCGGCTGCCCCGGCCGTTCGACAGCAGCCACTCTGGAACATCGGGGTGCCTGGTTCGGGCTACACGCAGTTCAGCCCCGACTTCTACGGCCACCCCGGCTCCCCCACACCGGTGTTCCGCGTCGGGGAGTCGAACCCCGCGACGGACTGGCCCCAGCACCAGTGGTCCCCGCTGCACGGCAACACGGGGTACCAGCCGCTCGAGGCGATCGTGCTGTTCGAGGCGCCGGCACCGGCTCCGGCGTACGAGCTGGTCCTGCACGTGCGCGGCTCGCACGGGCCCTGCCCCCACCTCGAGGTCGAACTCAACGGCCACGTCGGCCTGGCGCTCGTCCACCCCGTTCGCACCGAGCGGCCATGGCACCCGAACCCGCCGTCGCCCATCTCCGGCCAGGCCGAGGTCCGGGTCGCGCTGCCCGCGGGCTGCTTCGTGCCAGGCGAGAACCGGCTCGTCCTGCGGACGGTCGTCCTCGACCCCATGGACCCCGACGAGCTGCTGCGCCAGCCGATGCCCGCCTTCCACACCTGGTTCGGCACCGGCATCGCCTGGGAGGCGCTGGCCCTGCACACGATCGAGGAGCTGCCCGACGTCACCACCGCACTCCGACCGCTTCCCTTGTACGTCGAGACGCCGACCGGGCTCGCGGAGCTGATCGACGTCGAGGTGACCACCCCGGCAGGAACGGCCGGCGGACGAGTCCGGCTGGAGGTGGGCGAGCACACGATCGATGCGCAGGTCGAGGCGGTGCCGTTCGGCGGCACCCGCGTACGCCTGGCCGTTCCTGAGCTGGACGCACCTGCAACGGCTCGCGTCACCACCGAGCTGGCAGAGGGAACTCACACGACCCTCCTTCCGCTCGTGCCGTGTCGCAAGTGGACCCTGCACCTCATCCCCCATGTACACCTCGACCTCGGCTACACCGACGTCCAGGCCAAGGTGATGGAGCTGCACAGCCGCAACCTGGACCGCGCACTCGGGCTGATGAACGAGGCCCCCGACTACTCCTTCGCGATCGACGGTGCGCTCGTCGTCGACGAGTACCGAGCCAGTCGGAGTCCGGCCGCGTTCGAGAAGGTCCTCGACGGACTGCGGAGCGGCGCGCTTTCGGTCAACGCCTTCTGGGCGCTGTTCCTGTCCGGGATTGCCAGCCGGGAAGAGCTCTACCGCTACGGCTACAGCGCGGCCGCGCTGCGACGCGACCACGGCGTGCCGGTCGACGTCGCTCACCTCACGGACGTGCCGACGTACAGCTGGGCCGTTCCCTCCGCGGCGAAGGCGCTCGGCGTACGCGGCTTCTTCGGCATCAGCAACCACGGCCGTGGCGGCAACGCCGACAGCGACGTGCTGCATCACCTCTCTCCCGTGCGCTGGGAGGGACCGGACGGCGCCTCGGTGGTGGCCTTCTTCGCGGACTGCTATGCGCAGCTGCGCTTCCTGTGCGCCGATCCCCCGACGATCAGCGGCTGCGCCGATGCCTTCACTCGGTACGTCGAGATGTACGACCGGGACGACTACCTGCTGTCCGACCTCCCCATCGTGGGCACCCACTCCGACAACGAGGACCTCGCCCGCGGCGAGGCCGACCTGGTTGGCCGGTGGAGTGCGGCGTACGCCTGGCCCAAGCTGCAGTTCTCCACCTTCAACGCCTACCTGGCCGCGGTGCTGCCGTACGAGGACCAGCTCCCCATCGTCCGCGGCGACGGCGGCAGCTACTGGGAGGACGGGGTCGGCGCGCAGGCGATCCCGATCGCGGAGTACCGGCGGGCGCAGACGCTGCTGCCGACAGCGGAGGGACTGGCCGCCCTGCTGTCGGTCCACGAGCCGACCCTGCGGCCGGCCCGGGCGGCACTCGATCGGGCCTGGGAGGGTGTGCTCATCGGCAGCGAGCACACCTGGAGCGCCGACCACGCGACGACGCAGCCGCACACGCACTCAACCACCGATCAGCTCTCGTGGAAGCTCAGCCGGATGCACGCCGGGCACCGCCTGGCGCTCGACGAGGCGAGAAGGTCGATGAGCCAGCTCGGCGAGCTGATGGCGACCGACGGGCCGAGCCTCATCGTGCACAACCCGCTTCCGTGGACACGGGACGTCGAGGCCGACCTCGAGATCCACGCGTCGGTCGATGTCGAGGGAGCACAGATCGACGTGGTCGGGCAGGTGGACCTCCTCGATCGCGCGCGGGTGCGAGTGCGCGACGTGCCGGCGTTCGGCGTACTAGCGCTGCCGATGCGGTTCCGCAAGGGTGGCCTGCGCCCCGGTGCCGACGAGCCGCAGCCCATGACGGAGGAGACGGTCACCGGTCGCTGGCGGGTGCGGGTGGACCCGTCGACCGGTCGACTCGCGGGCCTGACGCACCTGGGCACCGGTCAGGAGCTCCTCGACGCGGACAGCCCATGGGGGCTCGGCGAGATCCTCTACGTCTCCGGCGGCGGAACCGAAGAGGGTCGCGGGCTCGGCATCGAGCGCACGTCGTTGTACGACGCCGACCCTTACCTCCCGTCACCCGAGCTCACCGTCACGCGCATGACCCAAGGCGCGCACCGGATTCGTCGTAGTGCGACGGGACACCTGATCAGCATCGAAGGATCAGGTCCGACGCTTCCCGAGGTGCGCGTCGACATCGAGCTGCGCGACGACAGCGACCGTGTCGACGTGGTCGTCTCACTGCTCAAGGAGCCGACGTTCGCCAAGGAGTCCGTCTACGTTGCCTTCCCGTTCGCGGTGGGGACCGATCCGGTGGTCCACTACGACCGCCAGCAGGGGTGGGTCGATCCGGCTGTCGACGTTCTTCCGGGCGCGTGCACCGAGTGGCTCGCTGTTCAGGACACCGTCTGCGTCAGCGGTTCGACGGGAGCAGTCACGTGGGCCAGCACGTCCGCTCCGCTGGTCGCCATCGGCGACGTCGTGCGGGGCAGGTGGTCCACGTCGTTCACGCCATCCGGAACCATCCTGTCCTGGGTGATGAACAACTACTGGTGGACGAACTCCCCGGCGAGCCAGGACGGGCGGCTGACGCTGCGCTACGCGTTCACGCCGTCGATGTCGTTCGACCCGGCCGCCGCGGCGCGGTTCGGACGCGAGGTCCGGACTCCCGGCCTGGTCAGCCCGATGATCTGGCACGACAAGGTCGTCCACACCGGAGACGGGATGGCGGCCGGTTCGCTGATGGAGACCGACCTCCCGGCCGGGGTGGACGTCACGGTGCTGGCACCGCGCGAGGGTGCAGGGCTCCTGCTCCGGGTGCGCGAGACGGCGGGGCGCGACAGCGCAGCCGTGGTGCGGTGGCCAGGTGCAGGTCCCGCGACGGCCTCGTTGTGCACAGCGGCAGAGGACGAGCTCGACGCGCTGACCCTCGTCGACGGAGCAGTCACTGTTCCCGTCGTGGCTTACGGGATCACGAGCGTGCTGTTGCGACCGGCCTAGCGCAGTGCCGGTTGCGGCAGTCGCTCGCGGTACCACCCGACCGTCCGCCCGGCCACCATGCGCCAGTCGAAGCGCTCCGCGACGCGCTCCCTTCCGGCGGCGCCCAGGCGGGCCCGCAGCTCTGGCTCGTCGAGCAGCCGCCCGATCGCCACAGCCAAGGCCACCGGGTCACCGGGCGGGACATGCAGCGATGCCAGGCCGTCCGGCCCCACGACCTCCGGCAGAGCGCCAGCCGTCGTCACGACCAGCGGCGTCGCGCAGGCCATGAGCTCGATCGCAGGCAGGCTGAAGCCCTCGTACAGTGACGGAACCACGCCGATCTCCGCAGTCGCGAAGGCCTCGACCAACGCTGTCTCGGCGAGGCCACTGACGAACTGGACGCGGTCGCTCAGGCCCAGCCGCTCGATCGCCTGCCGGGCCGGACTGCCGTCCTTCGACTCGCCAACGATCACCAGCTCCACATCGCGGTCCCGCCGGAGGAGGGCGACGGCCTCCAGCAGCGGCACGATGCCCTTGAGCGGGATGTCCGAGCTCGCCATCGCCACCAGCCGACCCGGCCGCCGCGGAGTGGACGACGGCCGGAAGGTCGTGATGTCGACGCCGACCGGGATGACGCTCAGGCGGCTCGGTTCGACCTCGAAGTCGACGATGATGTCGCGGCGAGACGACTCCGACACGGTCAGCACGGACGGCAGCCGGCGTACGACCCTCTTCTGCATGCGCACGAACGACCCGTTGCGCCAGCGCAGGAACTGCTCGCCGCGTGATGCGGGCGGCGGCGTGGCTGCCGCCTCGATGCGTCGGTCGACGGTGATCGGGTGATGGACCGTCGCGACGACGTGCAGGCCGTCCTTCTGGAGCAGGAGCATTCCGTAGCCGAGGGTCTGGTTGTCGTGCACGACGTCCGGCCGCTCGTGCCTCGGCCGGGACCGCAGCTCCCGCCAGGCCCGCAGGCTGAACGCCAACGGCTCGGGGAACGATCCGGTCAACATGCCGGCGTACTCGAGCACGTCGATGGCGCCGTGGAACTCCTCGCGCTTCGGGTGACGGAATGGGTCAGGCTCCCGATAGAGGTCGAGGCTGGGCAGCTCGGTGAGCCGGACGCCCGGCACGTCGTCGAGCTGGGGATACGGCGGGCCGGAGACGACCTCGACGTCATGACCGAGCGCGGCCAGCTCGCGCGAGAGGTGGCGAAGGTAGACACCCTGACCGCCGACGTGCGAACGACTGCGGTACGACGTCAGCGCGATGCGCAGCGGTCGCTCGGGCGAGAGGACAGCCCGGTCTGGTCGCGTTCGCAGACCAACTGCGCCGTCGTCTGCCACGTGATCAAGCCTATACGGGGCGCATTCGGCCGCCCGGCGACGAGCGAATCAGCCAACCGTGCCGAAGTAGATGTCGTCGAAGAACACCTGCCCGATCCACGCGTCATCACTCTGCCCGAACAGCAGCACTGCCCCCGTCGCGCCAGCCGGCGGAACGACGCGCTTGTAGACGAACTTCGTGAAGTCGGACGAGCCGCCGTCGGTCGTGTTGACCAGCGTCTGCTGCGACACGGCCACTCCGTTCGCACCCACCCACCGCACGATCGCGTCGAGGCCCTTGTGCGATGTGACGATGGAGGTGCCGCCCCAGAAGCCGAGCTGGTAGCCCTTCCCGGCGGTGACGGCGATCGGGCTCTGCGTCCGCCAGTGCGGAGCCATCGTCATCGTCGAGGCCGACGCGTCCTTGACGGCGTTCGTCGGGTTGTCGACGCAGCTGCCCGTCTCGCAGAAGTCACGACCGCCGGACAACGTGCCGGAGATAGCTGCCGCGCGCTTGCCGGTGTGATGGACGTTCGGCGAGTGGTCGAACAACGCGCTGACACCCTCGAAGGTCCACCCCGTCGGCAGCACCGGCTGCGGGAGTGACCCGGGCGCCGTGGCGGGGGTGCCTTCCAGGGCAGAGGCCTCGAAGGACGGGTTCACGACCAGGTTGGGCCCCAGCTTCGGCGCCTTCGCAGCCCCTGCCGGCACGGCGAGTGCGGCCAGGGCAACGGTGGCGGCCAGGGTGGCGACGAGCACCAGCCGTCGCGGCGTCGCGTTCAGGATGGACATGCCGGCAGACTTCGCCGTCGAGGACCGAACTCCTGCTCAGCGGCCGGTCAGTGCCTCAGGTCCCGCCCAGCTGCACGGTGAGGCCGCCGTCCACCATGAGCGTTGCGCCGGTGATGAACGCCGCCCGCCGGGAGAGCAGAAAGGACACGGCCTCCGCGACCTCGGCGACGGAGGCCGGCCGCCCAAGTGGGTGCATCGCACCCCATGCGGCGACCGTCTCCTCGGGCGTACCGCCTGGCGAGGCGAAGAGCTCAGCGGCTTTGCGCAGCATCGGCGTGTCGACGGAGCCGGGCGCGATGGCGTTGACGCGGACCTGCGGCGCGTGGTCGACCGCCATCGCCCGCGTGAGCGCGGTGATTCCGCCCTTGCTCGCGCTGTAGGCGGCGACGCCGCGCTGAGCAGCGAAGGCCTGCACGGACGCCACGTTGACGACGGCCGCGCCGTCGTTCTTCAGCAGGTGCGGCATCGCGAAGTGGGCCGCGTAGAACATCGAGGACAAGTTGACGTCGATGACCTCGCGCCACAGGTCGATGCTCGTGCCCGGCGCGTCGCCGTACCGCTGGATGCCGGCACTGCAGACGAGCAGGTCGAGCCGACCTGCCATGGCAACGGCCTCGCCGACCGCCCGTTCGACCGCACCGGGGTCCGAGACGTCAGCCCGGACAGCCAGATGACCGTTACCCGCGGGCAGCGGGCACGGCTCGCGGTCCACCGCGACGACCTGAGCGCCTCGTTCCGCGAGGAGGGCGGCGACGCCCGCCCCGATGCCCATCGCGGCCCCGGTGACGAGCGCCACCTTCCCGTCGAACCGGTCCGTGGCCGACCCCGCCATCTGCTGTCCCTCCCGGTCTGTACCTACCTATCATGACAGGATCGGCGGCCACCTGCGCCGCAGGTACGCGAGGGGCACACGTGACGAGGAGCCAGCCGAACATCCTGCTGTTGTTCCCGGATCAGTGGCGCGGCCAGGCGCTCGGCTGCGCCGGCGATCCCAATGCGCACACCCCGCACCTGGATCGGCTGGCGCGACAGGGAGTGCGTATGACGCGCGGCATCGCGGTCACGCCAGTGTGTACGCCGAGCCGGGCCACTCTCCTGACCGGCCGCTGGGCGGTGCAGACCCGCTGCTACACGAACGGTCTGTCCTTGCCGGAGCAGATGCCGACGTTCGCGCGGAGCCTGACCGCGGCCGGCTACCGCTGCGGGTGGATCGGGAAGTGGCACCTCGATGGCATGCCGTGGGAGAAGTTCACGCCGCCCGGGCCGCGACGCGCCGGCTTCGACGGCTACTGGGCCGCCATGAACTGCCGGCACAAGTACTTCGAGTCCGCGTGGTTCGAGGACCAGCCGTCTCGTCGGACTGCCAGCGGCTACGAGCCGTTCGTGCAGACCGAGCTCGCGGCTGGCTTCCTGCGGCGCAAGCACACCGCGCCATGGTGCCTCACCGTCGCCTGGGGGCCGCCGCACGAGCCGTACGAGCAGGTGCCCGAGCCCTACCGCGACGCGGTGGACCCGGCCGCCCTACAGCTGCGCCCGAACGTGCGCGACCTGGCAGCGCCGTGGTCAGACCGAGCCGGCACCGCGCCGGACCGCCGAGCCATTGCCGACTACTACGCGGCCTGCAGGGCGCTGGACGATGCCGTCGGCGAGCTGCTCGAGGTGCTGCGCGAGACCGGCCAGGAGGAGAACACCGTGGTCGTGTTCAGCTCCGACCACGGCGATCAGCTCTGGGGACAGGGCCGGCGCGGCAAGCTGACGCCGTACGCCGAATCCATCACGGTGCCGTTGCTGTGGCGCTGGCCTGACGGGCTCCCGGCAGGTGCCGTGTGTGACGCTCCGACCGCGCTTCCGGATGTCGCCGTGACGATGTTGGCACTGGCCGGCGCGACCCCCCTTCCAGGGGCGACCGGACGAGACGTCTCGGGGGCACTGCGTGGTGAGGATCCAGGGCCGGACCAGGCCCTGATCAGCCAGGTGGTCGCCGCTGTGGGACGCGCAGAGGACGGTCGCAACATCTGGCGGACAACGTCGTCGGAGTGGCGAGGACTGCGCACCAGAACACACACGTACGCACGAACCTTGACCGGTCCGTGGCTGCTGTTCGACGACGCCACCGATCCGTACCAGCTGACGAACCTGATCGAGACGGGCACGGCCGACGAGGATCTGGTCCACGCACTCGACGAGCTGCTCGCCGCCGAGCTGACCCGCACCGGAGAGGGCTTTCAGGGGTCGGCCGCGCAACTCGAGGACGACGGACTCGTCGAGCCCTTCCTGGACGAGCTCGCCCAGTGGGGTCTCGCTCGTCAGCTGCCGAGCTCTGACCAGTCCAGCCCTGGGTCATCGGGGCGGGTCGCGTCGGTGGGGTCCGCCCACCGCGTTGTCGGCACCAGCGGGAACCAGCCCGGCCTGCCGGGATCCCGGTCGTAGGGGTAGCCGCCGAGCCGCCGGTAGGCATCGGCGTACTTCGCCAGCCGGTCCGGATCGAGAGTGACGCCCAGCCCGGGCCCGGTCGGGACCGCGATCGTCCCGTCCACGTACGGCATCAAGCCGCCGTCGATCACGTCGTCGAGCAGGTGGTGGTAGTGCGCGTCGGCGCTGAACGTCAGGTTGGACAGCACGGCGCCGAGGTGCAGCATCGTCGCCAGCTGGATCCCGAGCTCACCCGAGCTGTGCACCGCGATCGGCAGCTGCAGGGTCTCGCAGACGCCGGCGGCCTTGACACACGGCCGGATGCCGCCCCAGAAGGTGGTGTCGAGCAGGATCACGTCGACGCACCGGTCGAGCACGTTGGACGCCAGCTGCTCGAAGTTCACCACCACGGTGTTCGTGGCGAGGAGCAGCCCCGGCCGCCGCACGGCCTTCATCCCTTGCAGGCCCCAGGTCGGATCCTCGAGGTAGTCGTTACGCAGGCCTTCGATCCGGTCGGCGACCCGCAGGCTCTGCGCGATCGAGAGGGCGGCGTTGGGGTCGTAGCGCAGGCTGTCGTCGGGAAACGCCGCCGCGAGCGCCTGGTAGCAGTCGATCTCGTACTCCGGGTCGAACACGCCGCCCTTGAGCTTGTGCACGGTGAAGCCGTGCTGCTCCTTCAGCGCGCGCGTGTGATCGATGAGCTGCTCGGGCGTCCGCACCTCGAACTCACCGGAGCTCGGGTGGCCGTACCGGAAGAACAGGTAGCTCGCGAAGGGGACGCGGTCGCGCACGCGCCCGCCGAGCAGGTCGTGCACCGGCACGCCGAGGCGCTGGCCGACGAGGTCCAGGCAGGCGAACTCGAGCGCGGCATGCTGCTGCGCGCGGTTGTTGTAGAGGCTGGCGGTCGGGTTGCAGATCCGGAAGCGCAACAGCTCCAGGTCGAACGGGCTCATCCCCTTGACCAACGGGAGCAGACCGCGGATGGCATCCTCCGCGCTCTGCCCGCCGCCGCCCATCTCGCCGAGACCAACCATGCCGTCCCTGGTCTCGACCTCCACGATGGTGCGCACGAACCGCTTCCAGTGGGCGCCGATGGCATGCCGCAGCGGGGCCTCGAGCGGGACGCTCACGGTCGTCACGCGGATGTTCTCGATGACGAACCCGTCGTCCCGGGCCCGGCTGCGGGTGGCTGGCGCTGCAGTCATTGTTGTATACTAGTGTGCAAGTTCGTCGAGCAGGCCAGGTGTGTGGCGGGGGGCGGCGTGGCAGATCCACTCGCCACCCGGGTCTACGCCCAGCTGGTGTCAGACATCGTCACCCTGCGGTTCTCGCCGGGTCAGGTCCTCTCGGAGAACGAGCTGGCCCAGGAGTACGGCGTGAGCCGGACGCCGGTCCGCGAAGCCGTGCAACGCCTGCGGCAGGCCGGCCTCGTCGAGGTGCGCCCGCAGTCCGGCACGCTGGTCTCCAAGGTCGACCTGGCTCGCTTCCGTGAGGCGCAGTTCGTCCGGGAGGCGCTGGAGATCGCGTGCATCGAGCTGGCGATGACGCGACCGACAGCGGTGTCCGCCCGAGACATCGCTGCGATGCGTCGAGAGATCAGCGCGCAGCGCCAGTGCGTCGCAGACCGGGACGTGGTGGCGTTCGTCCGTCACGACGAGGCCATGCACCGCATCGTGTGCGCGCTGTCCGGCCATGAGCACATCTGGGACACCATCTCTCAGTCGAAGGTCCACCTCGACCGCGTCCGGCACATGTCTCTGGTCACGCAGGACGTGATGCGCGACCTGGTGCGCCAGCACCGCGCCATCGTCGACGGCATCGCCGGCAGCGACCGGCCCCAGGCCCTCGAGGCCGCGCGCACACATACGCGAGAGACCCTCCGCGTGCTGCCGCAGCTGCTGGCGGCGCACCCCGGCTACTTCTCCCCCAACACCGCCATCGAGCCCGAGGTAGCGACAGGATGAGCACACAGGTCCCATCGAAAGGACGCGTTGCCGTCGTCACAGGCGCCGGCTCCGGCATCGGGTTCGAGATCACGCAGCTGCTGCTGGCAGCCGGGACCCGCGTTGCGGCCCTCGACGTCGACCCCAGCGGCGCGCCCGAGAGTGCGCTCCCGCTCGCCGTGGACGTCAGTGACGCGGCTGCCGTCGCGCAGGCCTTCGACGAGGTGCAGGCCCGGCTCGGCGACGTCGACACGCTCTTCGCCAACGCAGGCATCGGCTCCACCGCGGATGTGCTGGCGTGCTCCCCGGAGGAGTGGGACCGCGTCTTCGCCGTCAACGTCCGCGGGGTGTTCCTCTGCGCCAAGGCGGTGCTGCCAGCGATGCTCCGCCGCAGGCGAGGCGTCATCGTCAACACGGCTTCCGTCGCGGGGATGATCGGCCTCCGCGACAGGGCTGCCTACTGCGCGAGCAAGGGTGCGGTCATCGCCTTCACGAAGCAGGTCGCCGTGCAGTACGCCGGCGACGGCATCCGCTGCAACTGCATCTGCCCCGGCACCGTCGACTCGCCCTGGGTCGGCCGGCTGATGGACGAGGCACCGGACCCGGCGAAGCGACGGGAGGAGCTGATAGCCCGCCAACCGCTCGGTCGACTCGGAACTCCACACGAGGTGGCGCAGGCCGCGATCTACCTGGCCAGCGACGCGGCGGCATTCATCACCGGGTCCGGCCTCGTCATCGACGGCGGGATCACGGCGGCATGAGACTAGCCACTGTCGGTGGTCGGGCCCAGCTCGTTCGGCCTGCCGCCGCCTCGGACGAGTCGATCGGCGGGCGGTTCGACCTCGCGCCGACGGCGACGACCACGGACATCGCCACGGCGTCGGACCACCGTTTCGGCCCCTCCATGGAGGCATTGCTCGCCGAATGGGACGCCTTCACCTCGTGGGCTGCCGCTGCCGGTGACATCCCCTCTTCCGGCACCTACAACGCACAGTCTGCCGACCCCGTCGTGCGGCACCCGACCCAGGTCTTCGCCGTCGGCCTGAACTACCGAGCGCACGCCGCAGAGTCCGGCGCGGCGCTGCCGGAGGTGCCGCTGGTCTTCACGAAGTTCCCGTCCTGCATCGCGCCGCCGTTCGGATCGGTGGGCGTGTTCACCCCTGCCGTCGACTGGGAGGTCGAGGTGGCTGTTGTCGTCGGCCGCGGCGGGTTCCGCATCCCGCGCGACCAAGCCTGGGACCACCTCGCCGGCGTCACGGCTGCCCAGGACTACTCCGCGCGCGACACGCAGTTCGCCAGCAAGAGCAACCCGCAGTTCAACCTCGGCAAGAGCTACCCCGGCTTCCTCCCCCTCGGTCCGGTGCTCGTCACTCCCGACGAGTTCGACGACCCGAACGCGATCGGCCTGTCCTGCACCGTCAACGGTGTCCTCCGGCAGTCGAGCAGCACGTCGGATCTCATCTTCTCGGTACCCGAGTGCGTGGAGTACATCTCCGGCATCTGCGAGCTCCGTCCCGGCGACGTCATCCTCACCGGCACACCTGCCGGCGTCGGCATGGGCTTCTCGCCGCCGATCTACCTCTCCCCGGGTGATGAGGTCGTCACCCGGGTCGACCTGGTCGGAGAGATGCGGCAGCGCTGCGTCGAGGCACCGGCATGACGCACCGAGCCGGCTCGCCGGCGCAGCGGAGCTGACTCGGTGCCGACGACCACCTGCCCGCCTGACCTCGAGGAGTTCGTCCTTCGCCACACTGCCCTCGAGCAGCCGCTTCGCTGCACGCCGCTGCCCGGGGGGGTGTCGTCCGACATCTACCTCGTCGAGGGCAGCGGCGGCCGCGTCGCGGCGAAACGCGCCCTGGCCCAGCTCAAGGTCGCCGCGGTGTGGCACGCGCCGCGAGAGCGATCGGCGTCCGAGGCGGGCTGGCTGGAGGTGGTCGGCGGGCTTGCGCCCGGCTTCTGCCCGCGCCCGTTGGGCTACACGCCGGATCCGGGCTGGCTGCTCATGGAGTACCTCGACCCGGTGACGCACCCGGTCTGGAAGCACCACCTGCTGGCGGGGCGAGTCGAGCCGGCCGTCGCTCGCGAGCTTGCGCGCCGACTCGGCCGGGTCCACCGCGTGACAGCAGGTCAGCCGCAGCTCGCCCAGCGCTTCGCCACGGACGCCCTGTTCGACGCCCTCCGACTCGACCCGTACCTGCGGGCTCTTCTGCCGGAGCACCCGGTCGTCGCCGACCGGATCGAGGCGATCATCGATCGCACCGCGGGCACCCGCATCGCACTTGTGCACGGGGACGTCTCGCCCAAGAACATCCTCCTCGCTCCTTCGGGACCGGTGCTCCTCGACGCCGAGTGCGCATGGTGGGGCGACCCCGCGTTCGACGTCGCGTTCCTGCTGACCCACCTGGTGTCGAAGACCGCGCACCTGCCCGCCCGTCATGTCGAGCTGGCCACAGCCATCGAGGGATTCGTGGCGGACTACACCGAGCACGTCGACTGGGAGCCCGTCAAGAAGCTGCTGGGACGGGTGAGCGATCTGCTGCCGGCACTCGTCCTTGCCCGTATCGACGGCAAGTCGCCGCTGGAGTACCTCGCTCCGTTTGCTCGAGACGCGCTGCGCATGCGCGCGTTGCGGCTGCTCGGTACCGAGGCCTGCGACCTGCAGACCAGCATTCGCACGTTGACCGACCCGCTCCGATGAGAATCACGGAGGTCCGGGGACGACGGGTGTGGGACTCCCGCGGGCGACCCACCGTCGAGGTGGAGCTGACCTGCCAGCAGCACGTCGTGCGGGCGATCGCACCGGCGGGTGCCTCGCGCGGCTCCGCGGAAGCACGCGATCGGCGCGACGGGGGGAGCCGGCTCGGCGGCTGGGACGTCACGGAGGCCGTCGCCGCGGTCAACACCGAAGTCCGCGACGCCCTGCTCGGCGTGGACCCGACGGACCAGGCCGGGGCGGACGCGGTCCTCGACCACCTTGACCCGACACCCACCCGGTCCCGGCTCGGCGGCAACGTCACGACCGCGACGTCGCTCGCCGTGCTCCATGCCGGAGCGGCACTGTCCGGCGTCCCGGTGTGGACCTACCTCGGGCGGCAGCCGTCGGCGCTGCCGCGACCGGAGGTCCAGATCATCGGCGGTGGCGCGCACGCCGCAGGCACTGTCGACGTACAGGACTTCATGGTCGTGCCGCTGTCGGCGCAGACCATGGAGCAGGCGCTGGTCGACGTCGCCGAGGTCTACCTCGGAGTGGGTACGGCGCTACGAGCCCGGGGCCGGGTCAACGGAGTCGCGGACGAGGGCGGCCACTGGCCGCATGTCGACAGTCACGAACAGGCGCTCGAGCTGCTCGTCGAGGGCATCGAACGGGCCGGCCTGGTCCCGGGAGACGACGTCGCCATCTCGCTCGACCTCGCCGCGAGCGAGCTCGCCGAGGGGACCGACTACGTGCTGGCAAGCGAGAGCCGTCGGCTGAGCCGCGCGGACTGGCTCGACCGGCTCGGGGACTGGTGCAGCGCCTTTCCGATCGTCGCCCTGGAAGACCCGGCCGGGGAGTTCGACCACGACGGCCTGCGGACCGCGACAGAGCGGCTGGCCACCGGCGTCGATGGCCGTCGACGGCTCATCATCGGTGACGACAGTGTCGTGACCAGTGCGGCCCGGATCACCGAAGCGGCGGCTGCCCATCGGTGCAACGCCGCACTCATCAAGGTCAACCAGGCCGGCACGGTGACAGCAGCGCAGCAGGCGGTCGATGCCGCCCGGGCGGCTCACTGGGGCGTAGTCGTGTCGGCCCGATCCGGCGAGACCGAGGACGTCAGCGTCGCGCACCTCGCCGTCGGTTGGTGCGCGGATCTGGTCAAGGTCGGGTCCATCACGCGCGGGGAGCGCACCGCGAAGTGGAACGAGCTGCTGCGCATCGCGGAGGCGACCGGCCTCGGCCTCACGCCTCCGTTCTAGGACGAGGCGTTGCGCGTGGCGACGTCCACTTCGAAGGCAGTCCGGTCACCGCGGTAATAGCCCTCGAACACCTCGAACGGCGCGCCGGTGCGGTCGACGTTGACCGCCGTGACCCGCAGCAGCGGGCTGCCGGTCGGCACCCGCAGATGACGCGCGATCGGGTCGACGGCGCGGACAGCCTCGATCCGGCGACGACCGGTGCGGGCCTCGACGCCGAACTTCTCGTTGAGCACGGCGTACAGGCTGACGTACTCGAGGTTCAGCTCGAGGATCTCCGCGAAGCGCGGCAGCGGAAGGTACGTCGTGACGAAGATGAAGTTCTCGTCACCGACCGCCCGGATGCGCTGCAAGCGCACGACGTCGCTGCCCATCGACACACCCAGCTCGGGGGCCAGCGCCGGCGGGATGACGGCCTTGTCCTGCAGCAAGATCGTGGTGTCGACCCGGCGGCCGAGGTCGGCCATCTCGTCGAAGAACCCGCGCGTCTCCTGCACCGCCAGCGACACGTGCGGGCGGCTGACGAACGTCCCGCGACCCTTCTCCTTGTGCAGCAGCCCCTCCGCGACCAGCGCCCCCAAGGCCTGGCGGATCGCGGTGCGCGAGACGCCGAACGCGTCGCACAGCCCGGCTTCGGACGGAATCAGCTCACCGGGAGTCCAGCGCCCCGAGGTGATCTCACCGCGCAGGTGGTCGGCGACCTGGACGTAATACGGCGAACCTCCGGCGCGCATCACGCGTCCGCCGACCGCGGTGCTCGCCACGCCGAACCTCCCGTCGAGCCGGTTGACCTGCAATCCTAGGCGGACGGCTTGCTGTGGTGCACCGTGCCGTCCCGGTCGACGCCGGTGACCGGACGGTCATCGGCGCCGAAGACGCTCGCGGTGACCCAGGTCGACCGACTGCCTCCAGCAGGTACGACGACACCACCACCCGCCGCTCGCGCTGCCGCCAGCCCCGTGCCCGGCCACCAGGACTGCGGCTCGAGCCCGAGGTAGCGCACGTTGCCCAGCCACGGAAAGTCACGACCTCCGCACTCGAGCCAGAGCCAGAGGTGCGCAAAGACATCGGGGTCGAACGCGAGCCCGACACCGACGCCGACCGCAGGATCGCGCCAAGCGGCCCAGGGGGCGACCAACTCCGACAGCCCGACGTAGCGTTCGACGTCACCACCCGGGACCACCGAGAGGTCGACCGGGGAGTTACGCCCGTCGATGTGCGGCCACCGCCCGACCGCCGCCGGAGCGACGTCACCAACGTCCGGCGCGTAGCCGACGTCGGCGTTGACAACGCAATCGGGTACGTCGATGCGGAGGCCGGTCGTGGCCGCGAACACCGGGTGGTGGCCCCAGAGCACGGTCACGTCGATGTCGGAGAGGTTGACCGCCTCCTCCTCGATGAACACCCGCGCCTCGGCGACGCGGACCGTCCGGCGCAGAAGAACCGGCAACCGACACGGCGTGCTCATGGTCACGTGGTCATCGGCGAGCTCCTCGACCGTCCAGTCCGCCCTGCTCGCTTCGCCGTGGAACGGCAGCGGGATCCCGTCGACAAGGCACGCGTCGCCGGCGTTCGGAAACAGCACATCCCAGCCGCCGTCGTAGTCGGACAGCCAGTCCAGCTTCTCCTCGCCGTACGTCGTCGATGCCGATGCGCGCAACGGGACGGGCGAGGTCCGCTGCGCCAGGAGCGCCCGACCGCCGTGCTCGAGCTGTACGAGCTTGCCGCCGCGTCCCGGCGCGACGGTGACGGTCGTCGCACCGGCGGCCAACGTGAGCTCGGTCATGACGACCACACGAGATGTGTCAAGCCCACGGGCGCGGCCGCATCACCCAGCGCGGACACCGCCAGTGAGAGGTGGTGTGACGGCCACAGCCGTGGGAGCACGAGCTCCTCGAGGCCGGGCAGCCACGGCGCGTCCGGAGTCGCGGGTCCACCGCCGACGACGACGCCGTCCACGCCGTGGGCCACCGCCAGGGCGGCGATGGCCTTGGCCAACCACGAGCGGTAGACCTCCACCGCACGCAGCGCACCAGCATGCCCGTCGCGGGCCAACGCGTACACAGCCCTGACGTCGTCGGCGTCGGCTCCCTGCATCCGGGCGTAGTCGACGATGCGGTCGGCTCGACACCTCGCCTCCACCGTTCCGGTCCGTCCCGCGGTGTCGACCAGGTCGCCGCCCTCCTCCGAGATGAGCACGTTGCCGCCGCTGATCCCGCCACCGAGCGGCCCGGTGCTGATCGGGCGACCGCCTTCGATGACCGACACCCCGACCCCGGTCCCGATCGTCAGCACGAGGACTCGGGTTGCCTGCCGCCCGGCACCGTGGGTGGCCTCGCCCACGCCGTACGCGATCGCGTCGTTCACGACGACGGCCGGCACGTCCAGCCGGCGCCGCAGCCAGCTCGGCAGGTCGAACCCCACGATGCCGTCGTACTTGCCCGGCAGGGCCTGGATGATCCCGTCGGAACGCACCAGCCCGGGCACCGCCAGCCCGACGCCCGCGCACCGATCGCCGAGCTCGGCGAGCAACCGCGTGAGCACGTCGAGGGCACCGGTCACGTCGCCCGGCGCGTCGACGGCCGTCGAGGACACGACGCGCGGCGTCCCCGCTGCGTCAGGCTCGACCCGCGCGGCCTTGATCCGCGTCCCGCCCATGTCGACCGCGACAACGGCGCCGTTCACCCCAGCCACCCCTCGTCGGGCGAGAGCGGCACGGGCCGCGTCACTCTGCTCGCCACGTCGACGACTCGACGCTCTGCCCCGGCGCGGTGCAACGCGTCCATGACCTCGAGCACGTGAAAAGACAGCGCCGCGCTCGCGCGTGCGGGACGGCCGCTGCGGACCGCGTCAGCCAGGTCGGCGAGCCCGATACCCCGTTGATCGCCGTCCGCGGCGACGGTCAGCTGCCTTCGCTCGCCGTCGGCGTAGACCCCGACGTCGCCGTCAAAGCCGTTGGGATCCGGGCAGTACAGCGTTCCCTCGGTGCCGTAGATCTCCAGACGCCGAGGCACGTCACCGGTGACGTCGAAGCTCATCTGCACGGTGGCGCTCGCGCCGGACTCGAACAGCAGCAACCCCGACACATGCGTCGGTACGTCGACGGCGAAGTGCTCCCCCGCCCGATCACCGACCACGAGCATGCGGGTGGTCCAGGCCGTGGAGGTGACGGCGCTGACCTGAAGGACCGAGCCAAGCAGGTTCACCAGCACGGTCAGGTAGTAGGGACCCATGTCGAACAGCGGGCCGCCGCCGGCGCGGTAGTAGAAGTCGGCCGCGGGATGCCACGACTCGTGCCCGCGACTGAGCCAGCTGGCGGCGGCCGAGACGGGCGTCCCGATGCGGCCCTCGTCGAGCAGCCGCCGCGCCAGCTGCTGCCCGGGCGAGAGGAACGTGTCGGGCGCGCAGCCCACCACGAGGCCGGCGGTGGCCGCCGCCGCGAGGGTCGGGGTGATCTCTGCTGGCGACACGGCGAGCGGCTTCTCGCCGTACACGTGCTTGCCGGCGTCGATGGCGCGGGCCGTCACATCTGCGTGCGCCTGCGGGACCGTGAGGTTGCAGACCAGGTCGATGTCGTCGCGCTCGAGCAGCCCGGCCGGGCTGGTCATCGCCTCCACACCGTGCACGGCTGCCGTCGACGTCGCTCGCTCGGTGACCAGGTCGGCAACCGCGACCACGGACACCTGCGGGTAGCGCCGCAGGTTCGTGAGGTAGGTGTGGCTGATGACGCCGCAGCCGAGGACCCCGACGCGCATCACGCGCCGGCCGCCCACAGCAGGCCGCGTCGCAGGATCTCGCGGGTCTCGTCGACGTCGAAGTCGGGCAGCCAGTGGCCCAGCGTGCAGTGGAACACCCGGCCGGCCCCGAACCGCCGCCTCCACGCCACGGGCATGACGACGCCCTCGATCCAGTCGGCGTGCTTTCCGTCGAACGTCGTCGTCGCCAGCACGTGGTTCGACGGGTCGACGTGCAGGTAGTACTGCTCGGTGGTCACGGTGAATGGTCCGAGGCCCGCCACGATGGGATCGTCGGAGCACGGCTCGACCTGGTAGCTGACGAAACCGCCGGGATGCGCGACGAACTGACCGCCCACCATCCACTGGTAGGTCGTGCTGGTCCGGAAGGCGTCGACCATCCCGCCGTGCCAGCCGCCGATCGCGGTGCCACCGCGCACGGCGTCGACCAGCCCGGTCTCCTGCTGCGGCGTCAGGGCTCCCATCGTGACGACGGGTACGACGAGATCGATGTCGGCGATCCCGCCGGCGGCAAGCTCGTCGAGGTCGTCGGTCACCTTCACCGTGACACCGGCGTCGTCGAGGAGGCCGGCGAACAGCTCGGCCGTTTCCTTCGGTTGATGGCCCTCCCACCCGCCGTACACGAAGGTCGCTCGCAGCACTTTTCCTCCAGACCGGCCGTGCGACGTCATGGGACAAGCCGCAATGTCATCACCTCGAAGGCGGCCAGCTTGACGGGAAATCCTTCGCCGGTCATGGGCACGGGTGGTGCGATCGGCCGCTCGTGCAGGTCGACCGGCACAACCGCCGACACCGGCAGCCCGAAGCGAAGCAGGCTCCGGCGCTGTCCGCCGTGGGCTTCGTAGAGCCGGACGACGATCCCGGCTCCGTCGTCGGCCGGCTTCACCGTCTCGACCACGACCCCCGAGTCGGAGGAGGAGACGAGGACGACGGGGTCGACAGGCCGGCCCGCCGCCAGCCGCAGTGGTCGGTGGAACGCGCGGGCCGCGCCCGGCACGTCCGCGTCGACGAGGTCGCCGGCGTGCGGCAGCAACGCCCACGTGACCTCGTGACGCCCTTGGTCGGCGTCGGGATCGGGCCAGGTGGACGCGCGCAGCAACGACAACCGCAGCACGCTGCCGTGCACGTCGTACCCGTTCTTGTTCGTGTTGAGCAGCGCAACGCCGAAGCCGCCCTCCGACAGGTCCGCCCAGCGCTGCGCGCAGACCTCGAACCGGGCCCGGTCCCAGCTCGTGTTGCGGTGGGTCGGTCGCTGCAGATGGCCGAACTGGATCTCGTACGACGCGCTGGCTGCGCGCACGGCGACGGGAAAGGCCACTTTGAGCAGCCGATGCCGCTCGTGCCAGTCGATCTCCAGGTCACATCGGACAAGTCCCGAGCCCGCATGCAGCGAGACGGTCTGGGTGTAGGTGCTTGCGCCGTGGCCACGGGTCACCCGCAGCGAAGCCATCAGCGGGCCGGCCGCGAGCACGTCGATGCGGTCGACCACCTCGAGGGATGTCGGCGCGTCGAGATCTCGTCGCTCGACGTCCCAGGCGTCCCAGTACCTCGGCTGGTCCTCGTGGAGCTGCAGGACATTGCCCGGTCCGGCGAGCACCTCGCGTCCGGTGCGGAGGTCCTGCACCGACGACAGGTGACCCGTCAGCGGGTCCCACTCCACCCGCAGCAGACCGTTGTCGAAGGCCACGCCGTCGAGACGGACGGGCGGTACGTCGGGAGGCAGCGCGCCGGACCCCGCTGCGGACAGACCGAGCCCCGGAGAGCCGAGCCACACCGCCGTGCGGCCGTCGCCGAGAGGCTGTCCCGCCACCCCGGTGACGGACGGCACGACAGTAACCTCGGCGCGCTCGCTGGCGATCGTGTTCACGACGGTCGCGCCGTCGCTCCCGACGATCAGCGCGCCCAGGCAGTCCGCCGCGAACGTGGACCCGTCGCTGACGACACGTTGGAGCGTCGCGACGGCCTCGTCGTGCACCCACCGGATCGACGAGCCGGGCAGGATGTCGTGGAACTGCTGCAGCAGCAGGTCCCGCCAGAGCGACTCGAGCAGAGCCGGATCGGACCGACCGGACGCCGCCGCCCACAGGTCGGCTTCGCGCAATGCCTCCTCGACGCGCCGGTGCCACGCCTTCGTCCGCGCCTGCGAGGTGTAGGTGCCGCGGTGCAGCTCGAAGTAGAGCTCCCCGACCCACACCGGTAGCTCGCGCGCATCACGCTCGAGCGCCAGGAAGAAGTCCCCGACCCTCCCCTGGCGGATCACCGGGAGGGCGGCACAGCCCTGCATCAGCTCGATGCGCTCGACCATCTCCCGGGTGGGTCCGCCGCCGCCGTCGCCGTACCCGTAGAGGTAGAGCGCGTGCCCTGCGGTGTCCTCCGGGACCCGGGCTGCGCGGACGACCTCCTCGACCTCGGTGGTTCCGTTGTAGGTGTCAGCCGGCGGCAGGTGGGCCAGCACCCGCGAGCCGTCGATGCCCTCCCACCAGAACGTGCGGTGCGGGAAGGGGTTGGTGTCGTTCATGCCGAGCTTCGCCGTCATGAACCACGACATACCGGCACGTCGAATCAGCTGCGGGAGCTGCCCGGAGTAGCCGAACACGTCGGGCAGCCACAGCCCGTCGACGGTGACATCGAACCGGTCCCGCAGGAAGCGCGCGCCGACGGTGAGCTGACGCACGAGCGACTCCCCCGCCGGCAGGTTGGTGTCGGGCTCGACCCAGGACGCGCCGACCAGCTCCACCTGGCCCGTCGCGACGGCAGCCTGCACCTGGGCGAACAGGTCGGGGTGGTCGTGCTCGAGCCAGGCCAGCTGCTGTGGTTGCGAGAGCGCGAAGACCTGGCCCGGGTGGTCCTCGGCGATCTCGAGCGCCGTGGACAGCGTGCGGGCGGCCTTGCGACGCGTCTCCCGCGTCGGCCAGAGCCAGGCCGTGTCGAGGTGGGAGTTGGCCACCGCGTGCAGCACCTGGCCGGGAGCGGCCGCACCGTTGAAAAGCGGCGCGAGTGCTTGGACGCCCGCCGCCGTCGTACCCCCTGCTTCGAGCTCGGAGCACGCCGTCGTCAGGGCCTGCTCGAACCGCTCCCGGTCAGGGCCGTCCCCCTCCGCAACCACCTCAAGACCCAGCTCGAGCAGCCGGCGGAGCCGTCGGGCGATGGGATCGACCAGCACGAGGTCCGCGCGCCGGAGCTCGCCCAGCCGGTCACCGTGCAGCTGCACCCCGGTCGGGGCACCGGGGAAGGGGCCGGGGTTGGCCGCGGCCTCGAGCAGGAGCCGCACCGGCTCGCCGCCGCGGGCCTGCCGGAGCAGCACGACCTCCTCATGGAAGCGGCAGACACCTCGCAGCGGCTGACCGTCCCGCCAGACCAGCCCCTCGAGGCTGAAGCCCGGGTGCTCGTCCGGCCAGCCAAGATCCAGGCGGGCGACGACCCGGCCGCCGGCCCATTCGGGCGGGACTGCACCGGTCAGCCGGAACCACGTCGTGTCCCAGCATCGGCCCCACGGCGTGCCAACCGGGGCCGCCGTGAAGGGCAGCGTCGCGGCCGCGTGGTGGCAGATCGGCTCGGCGCCGAGCTCGTGCAGCTCTGCCTCGAGCGGGCGGCTCGACTCGGCCCATCGCGGCCCGGCCAGCAGGGCCTGGACCAGCGTCGACGTCGCGGTGGACATGGTGCCTCCCGCTGTGATCCTAGGCAGACACGTTTCGCTGGCGTCGGGCTGCCGAGCACCATGAGTCACACTTGCCAGAGGTGCCCGGCACCTGCGGGTCCGGCTGGCTGCCGCCCCCGGACGTCCCTTGTGCCGCGCCGCCGTACGTCTCTAGTATGTAATCTTAGGACTACAAGTTAGGACTCCGCCTCCGTGCTCACGACGGCTTGGTCCGCGGCGACGTCGCGGCTCGGGATCCCGTCCTGGCGTGCGGTCCGCGGGCGAGCCGACACCCTGCTGCTCCTCGGACTGCTGGCGGGTACGGCGCTGTTTCCCCGGCACAACAGCGGGATCTACGCCCTCGGCGCGGTGAGCGGCGCCGTCTACGCCCTCTTCGCCGCCGCCGTCATCCTCGTCTACCGCAGCAACAAGGTGATCAACTTCGCCACCGTCGCGGTCGGGACGGTCGGGGCCTACCTCACCTCGGCGCTGCTCACCTTCGACTGGCTGACGCGCAAGGTGCAGTCGGTGTGCAACTGCTGGCAGCCTCCGCCGCACTGGTGGAGGGGCCGCCCGATCCTGAACGGCGAGGAGTTCCAGGGCTTCACCGGACCGAACGTCGGGTTCTGGGTCGCCATCGCGATCGGCATCCTCACGTCGGTCCTGCTGTCGTTCCTGCTGTACGCCTTCGCCGTCCGCTTCCTCAGCGATGCACCCCGGCTCGTGGTCGCGCTGGCGACATTGTTCTTCGTCTTCGTCTGCTCGTTCCTGGTCGGCGAGATCACCCCGCAGCGGTTGGCGTCCAAGGAGCAGCTCGACGCCCAGCTACACGTGCTGCCCGCCTTCCCGCCCTTCCAGTGGCACTGGAAGGTCGGCCTGATCACGCTGCAGACCGCCGACATCCTGGTGCTGGTCGCCGTGGCCGTCGTGGTGCCCCTCCTCGGCTGGTACCTGCTCAAGTCGGCCGCCGGCATCGCGATCCGGGGGGCGGCGGACAACCCGGTCCGGGTGGCCACGCTGGGCGTCAGCGTGCTCAGCGTGACCGGTCGGGTCTGGCTGCTGGCCGGGCTGCTCAGCGGCGTCGCAGGGATGCTGCTAGCACTCGGCGGAACGCTGCCGGCGGACCCCGACAACGTGCTGGACCCGGCCGTTCTGGTGCGCATCCTCACGATCGTCGTCTTCGCACGGTTCACCAGCATCGGTCTGGCCGGGCTGGCGGCGATCGTCCTCGGGATCCTTTCCGCCACGACGCAGTTCGCCTTCAGCACGACGGCCCCGCTCGACGCGTCACTGCTCGCCATCATCGGCGCCGCCCTGTTGCTCCAGCGCAACACCCAGGTGCGCGCGGACGCGGATGTCGAGTCCGGGCTCCGCAACAGCCGGGAGATCCGGCCGATCCCGGCCGAGCTGCGCTCGCTGCCCGAGGTCCGCAAGTGGATCCGCACCGTCGGCATCGTCACCGCCGTGCTGCTCGTCGGGGCGCCCTTCGTGCTCTCGTCGAGCCAGACCAACCAGGCGTCGTACTGCCTGCTCGCCGTCATGGTCTTCCTGTCGGTCCTGGTGCTCACGGGATGGGCCGGCCAGATCTCGCTGGGGCAGATGGCCTTCGCCGGCGTGGGCGCGTGGATGGTCGGCATCGCGCACCTGCCGTTCCTGATCGCCCTCGTGGCCGGCGCCCTCGCCGGCGGCCTGCTCGCCCTCGCCACCGGGATTCCTGGGCTCCGGCTACGCGGGCTGCACCTGGCGATCATCACGCTGGCCCTGAGCCTGAGCGTGACCAGCTACCTCCTCAACCCGAAGTACCTCGGCAAGAACTTGCGTCAGACGATCAGCCGGCCCGAGCCCTTCGGCATGGACCTCGACAACGAGCAGCTGTTCTTCTACCTGGTCGTCGCGTTCCTGATGCTCACCGTCGCGATGATCGCCGGGATGCGTCGCTCGGCCTTCGCCCGCGCTCTCATCGCGGCCCGGGACAACGAGTCGGCAGCTCAGGCGTTCGGCATCAACCTGCTGCGCGCCCGGCTCGGTGCCTACGCCGTCTCCGGGGCGATCGCCGGTCTGGCCGGCGCGCTGATCGCCTACCAGCAGCACTCGGTGATCGTGCTGACCTTCAGCGCGGGGCAGAGCCTGCGGATCTTCCTGTTCTCGACGCTCGGCGGTCTCGGCGCCATCGCCGCACCGCTCATCGCCGGCGCTGTCTTCACGCTCTCGCAGCTGTTCGTGTCGGCGCAGTACGTCCGCGTCGCTCTCGGCTTCGGCGGCATCCTGATCCTGCTGTTCTCCTCCGGCGGCCTGGCCGACGTCATCTTCGGCATCCGCGACAACCTCCTCCGCGGTCTGGCGCGTCGCCGCAAGATCCTCGTGCCCAGCCTGCTCGCCGACGAGCGCGACACCGGGACCAGCCGGGCGCGACTCGCCATCAAGCCGGTCACCCGAGGGCGCGGCGGTGCCACCGTCTTCATCCCGCCGAGGTACCGCCTTGACGACCAGTACGCGATTCGCCCGCCGGTCGACGCGATGGCCGGAGAGCAGCGATGAGCGTCGACCTCGCCCGTCCGCTCGTCCCGAGCGACCGGGAGACCGAGCTCGGCCGGCTGCCCGGCGAGCCCGACTTCGCCGATCGCACCGTGGTGATCTCACAGCCCTTCGACGGCTACGGCGGACAGCGTCCGGCGACGTTCTGGGGGCGTCGCAAGGCCTACCTGCGCAGCCTGAACCCACGCCGCGTCGACGGCCCGCTGCTGCCGCTGATCGTCCTGTCGCTCATCGCCTTCTTCGGCAAGCTCGCCACGGACGCCGCGCAGCTGACCATCCCGGAGATCCAGAACGACCTCGGCATCGACATCGCGTCAGCGCTAGGGCTGATCGCGATCACCAACACCCCGTTCACGGTGATGCGCCTGTACGTTGGCTACTTCGCGGACCGCATCCACCGGATGTGGATGACCCGCGTCGCCGCGGTCCTTCGCGGCGCGGCCTGCCTGATGGTCGCCGGCTCCACCGGCATGCCGACGTACGTCGCCGGGCAGCTCGGCCAGAGTGCGGCCGAGACGGTCTCCCAGCCGGCGAGCTTCTCGCTCCTCACCGACTTCTACCCCGTGCACGCAAGGCCGCGCGTGATCTTCCTGCTGTTCCAGTTCTCGTCCATCTCGGGGATTCTCGGCTTCCCGATCATCGGCCTTGTGGGCGGGAACTTCGGCTGGCGCGCCGTCTACCTGATGCTCGGCGTAGGCCTGTTCCTGTGCGCACTGCTCGCGCTGGCGATCAAGGAGCCGGTCCGCGGCTACTACGACCGGCTCGCGGTGGGTGCGGACGAGGAGGTCGCTCGGCACGAGCAGAGCCCGCTGAGCTTCGCGGAGTCGTTCCGCGTGTGCTGGAGCATTCGCTACATCCGGATCCTGTGCTTCGCGGCGCCGTTCGCGAGCGTCATCGCGCTCTACTCGCTGGTCATCCAGCAGACCTACCTCGCCAGCGAGTACGGCCTCGGGCTGACCGAGCGAGGGTGGATCACCACGATCACGGCGTGCTTCGGCACCTTCGGGCTGTTGGTGGTGGCGCCGTACGCCCAGCGGACGATCGGGAGCCGGCCGCGGGTGATCGTGATGATCTCGGCGCTCCAAGGACTGGCCGGCGCGCTCGTCTACTTCCTGCTGCTCGCCGCGCACAACCTGGTGCTCGCGGTGGGCGTGCTGTGCATCGAGGCGCTGATCGTGACGACGATCTTCCCCATCACCTTCACCCTGCAGAACCTCGTGATCCCCGCGCGCATCCGCGGCTTCGGCTTCCAGATCAACATCGCCTTCGGCGCCCTGTCGTTCCTGCTGCTCACCTTCGGGATCTCGAGCATCGCCTCCAACGCGTCGTGGACCGCGCTGTTCATCCTGATCGCCGTCGTCAACCTCGTGATCGCGGTGATCATGCCGCTCGCCCTGCCGCACATCGAGAACGACATCTCCAACGCGCTGATCTCGTCGATGGCCGACGAGGAGCTGCGCACGTACCGCGCGTCGGGCCGCAACGCGATGCTGCTCTGCCGCAAGGTCGACGTCGCCTACTCCGGTGTCCAGGTGCTCTTCGGGGTCGACCTCGACGTCGCACCGGGCGAGGTCGTCGCCCTGCTCGGCACCAACGGCGCGGGCAAGTCCACCCTGCTGCGGGCGATCGCCGGCGTGACGGAGCCGACCGGCGGCGCCATCTACGTCGACGGCGTCGACGTCACGCACAAGCCTCCGCACGAGAGCGCCGCCGCCGGCGTCGTCGTCGTGCCCGGCGGCCGGGCGGTCTGCCACTCGCTGACGGTGCGAGAGAACCTCCGCCTCGCCGGCTGGTTGCGGCGCGACGACAGCGAGTACGTCGAAGAGCGGCTGACTGCCGCGCTCGACCTGTTCCCGCGGCTGCGCGAGCGCATCGACACCGCTGCCGGTGACCTGTCCGGCGGTGAGCAGCAGATGCTCGCGATCGCCCAGTCCTACCTGATGGAGCCGCGCCTGCTCATGATCGACGAGCTGTCGCTCGGCCTGGCCCCCCAGGTCGTCGAGTCGCTGCTCGAGTCGGTCCGCGCCATCAACGCAACGGGCACCACGATCCTGCTCGTCGAGCAGTCCATCAACGTGGCTCTCACCATCGCGCAGCGCGCGATCTTCATGGAGAAGGGCGAGATCCGTTTCGACGGCAGCACGGCGGAGCTGCTCAGCCGTCCCGACCTCGTCCGCTCGGTCTTCATGGGCGGCGCGGCAACCGGCGGGCGGACGCGACGTCGCGCGGTGTCCAGCTCGACGGAGAGCCTGCTCGAGGTCACCGACCTCAGCGTCTCGTTCGGCACAGTGCAGGCGCTCAGCGACGTCAGCCTGCGGGTTGCGCCGCGGGAGATCGTCGGCTTCATCGGTCCGAACGGCGCGGGCAAGACGACGCTGTTCGACGCGATCAGCGGCCTGGTACCGACCGACAACGGCGTCGTCACGTTGAAAGGCGTCGACGTGTCGCGGCTGACCCTGGACGGCCGCGCTGCGCTCGGGCTCGGCCGGTCGTTCCAGAACGCCAGGCTGTTCCCGTCGGTCACCGTGCGGGAGAACATCGCGATCGCGATGCATCGCAGGATCCGCTCGAAGAACCCGTTGCTCGCTGCAAGCTGGGCCCCGCCGGTCAGGCTCGCAGAGCGCAAGGTCAAGGAGCGGGTCGACGACATCGTCGAGCTGCTCGGGCTGAAGGCCTACGCCGACAAGTTCGTCGGCGAGCTCTCCACCGGAAGCCGGCGAGCCGTGGACGTCGGCTGCATCATGGTGGCCAGTCCCGACCTGCTTCTCCTGGACGAGCCGTCATCGGGACTCGCCCAAGCAGAGTCCGAGGCGCTCGGTCCGCTCATCCAGCGGATCGTGCGCGAGACCGGCTGCGGCGTCCTGATCATCGAGCACGACCTGCCCCTCATCACGAGCGTGTCCGACCGACTCGTGGCGATGGAGCTCGGCCGGGTCATCGCGACGGGGACACCCGAAGCGGTCACCAGCGACCCCGAGGTGCAGCGCGCCTATCTCGCCGCATCGCGGGAGGTGCTGCTGCGGTCGGACTCCGCCTTCGGTGCGGCGCTCGCAGCCGCCGGAATCACCGACGTAGCTCACGACCCCACACTGGAGACCAACCCATCATGACCACCGCTTCGAGAGGAACACGCATGGCGACTCAGCCGAAGAGCGGGGCTGCCGCTTCGCGGACGAGGGCCACTGCAGCCCGCAGCCTCACGCCGAAGGCTCGCGAGGACTTCCGTCGCACCTTCGACGCGATGGCCGACAACATCGGCGAGGTCATCAAGGGCAAGGACCACGAGATCCGCCTCACGCTCACCGCGATCCTCGCCAACGGCCATGTGCTGTTCGAAGACCTGCCTGGGACCGGCAAGACCATGCTGGCGCGCACGATCGCCCGGACGATCGACGCCGAGCAGAACCGCATCCAGTGCACGCCCGACCTGCTCCCCGCCGACATCACCGGCTCCCCCGTGCTGGACCGGCGCACCGGAGACTTCGTGTTCCGGCGCGGACCGGTGTTCGCCAACGTGTTCCTCGCAGACGAGATCAACCGCGCGTCGCCGAAGACTCAGGCGGCCATGCTCGAAGCGATGCAAGAGCGCAACGTCACCGTCGACGGGACGACGTACCCGCTTCCCCGGCCGTTCTTCGTCCTGGCGACGCAGAACCCCGTCGAGCAGGCCGGCACCTTCCCGCTGCCCGAGGCGCAGCTCGACCGCTTCCTGTTCAAGCTGTCGCTGGGCTACCCAGGCCGCATGAGCGAGCTGGACGTGCTGACCAGCAACCGGACGGTCGAGCCGATCGAGGCGATCAAGCCGGTCGTCAACCGCGACGGCCTGGTGGCGATGGCCGAGTGGGCGGAGGAGGTCACCGTCAGCGAGGCCGTTCTCCTCTACATCATCGACCTCACCAACGCGACGCGCGACGACCCGTCGCTGGCCGTCGGTGCGAGCCCCCGCGCCTCACTAGCGCTGATGCGCGCCTCCCGTGTGCGGGCTGCCTCGCAGGGTCGCGACGACGTCATCCCCGACGACGTGAAGCAGCTCGCCATGGCGGTCATGGGGCACCGGGTGATCCTCACCCCTGATGCCCTGCTGCGCGACGAGACCGCCGAGCAGGTGACCACCCGGATCATCCAGCGGATCAAGCCCCCGACCGGCGTCACCCCGGCGGTGGACGAGCCCGAGACGACGCTCGCCGGCGCAGTGGGCTAGGCCCACTCCCATGCGCGTCAGGAAGCTCGAGCAGCAGCTGTCGCACGCCGTCGGTCGGCGTGTGACTGCTGCCGCGCGGGTTGTCGAGGCCAGGATCGGCCTGACGACTGCCGGCATCGGCGTCGTCGGGCTGGTGGCCGCCGTCTTCCTCCTGGCCCGCTCCCTGAGCAACCTCGGTCTGTTCATGCTGACGTACGGCGGCGTGGTCGTCGTCGCCCTCGCATACCTGCTCGCCCGGCGAAAGCTGGCGATCACCACGGAGCGCAGCGACCTGCCGAGCCGGGTCCGCGCCGGGCAGCCGGTCACCGTCACGCTCCGACTCACCACGCGCAAGTCGCTGAGCACCGTCATCATCGAGGAGCGGCTGCACGAGCGCCTGGGGAGCTCGGTCAAGGTCCCCGTCGCGGCCCTCTCGGCCGGCGAAGCGGTGGTGCACGACTACTCGTTCACCCCGAGCCTGCGGGGCGTCTACGAGGTCGGCCCGCTGATCGCGACCTGGAGCGACCCGTTCGGCCTCACCCGCCGGACGGTCGTCCTTAGCAAGGCCACGAAGCTGATCGTCCACCCGCGAACGGAGACGGCGCAGGACCGCGTGCTCTCGCGCGAGTGGGAGGACCCGCCGGTCCGACCGCCGATCACCAAGCCGTGGCCGTCGGGGTTCGAGTTCTACGGCCTGCGTGACTACGTCAGCGGCGATGACCCGCGCCGGATCGTCTGGCGGGCAACGGCCCGCACCCTCGACCTCGAGACCGGGGTCGGCCGCTACCTCGTGCGCGAGTCCGAGCAGGGCATCACGGACCGCGTCACGGTCCTGCTCGACACCGACCGCGGGGCGCACAGTCCCGGTGACCCGTCGGAGACCTTCGAGACCGCGGTGAAGGTCGCGGCATCCGTGGCGACCAAGCACGTCAAGGACGGCTTCACGGTCACGATGTTCAGCAACAGCGAGCAGCTGCACCGGCCGATCCGCAGCCAGCGCGACAGCATCCGATTGCTGGACCACCTCGCCGAGCTCACCACGGGCAACGACCGGCTCGTCAACGGTCTCGAGCGGATCCTGCGCAACCCGCGTCGCGACACCCACATGATGGTGATCACGCCCTACCTCGACGCGCAGACGACGGCTCGCCTCAAGCTCCTCCAGGACCGCGGGATCTCGATCATCATCGTGCTCGTCCAGTGGGAGGACAGCGATCCGCTGACCCAGCACCGCGCCGGTCAGCTCGGTTGCAGCGTGGTCGAGGTCAGTGCCGCCACCCCGCTCGGTGGCGCCTTCCGGCACATGGTCGGTCAGGGCGTCCGATGACCGCCACACTCGAGTCGCCGCTGATCACCCAGTCCGCACCGGAAGACCCCACTCCGCCCGGCGACCTGCCCACCGATCCGCCGCCGGACGGCGGCCCGCCGGCGGCCCTCGGACTGACCTGCGCCGCGGTTGCGGTCGCGACCCTCGCCGCCGCCTGGATGCTGGCGGGCGTCTTCTCGGGCGTCACACCGAAGGTCGCCGCCGGTCTCGCTGCGCTGGCTGGTCCCCTGGCGGTGTTCGTCAGCTACCGCAGCAGCCGCACGGCGCTGCTGCAGTACCTCACGCTGCCCGTCTCCGTCCTCGCGGGGGCGCTGTTCGTGGCTCCGTCGACGACGGGTGGCTCGGCCAACCTGCCGAGCCTGGTCGTCGAGGCCGTGCGCGGTGGCGGTCTCGGTCAGCCCCCCGTGCCGTTCGAGCCCGGGTGGCGGTTCCTGCTCGTCGTCCTGCTGGTGCTGCTCGGCGCGGGCGCGGCCGCGCTGGGGATCGCGGGCGACAAGCCGCGCCTGGCCGTGTCGGTGCCGGTCCCGGTGATCGTCGGGTCCGCCCTGGTGCAGCCGACCGAGCACGCCGCCATCAACACCGTTGTCGCCATCGTGCTGATGGTCGGCGCTCTCATCCTCAGCTCCGGGGCCCAGCTCGTGCTGGAAGGGTCCTCCTCCACGCGCTTCGAGGCTCGTCGGTTGGTGCGTGGCTCGGGCGCGCTCGCCCTGCTCGCAGCCGTGCTCATCCCCCTCTCCCAGGCCGGGTTCCTGTTCCCCACGCCGCAGGACGACACGGTCATCCCGCCGCAGCGACCCCAGCAGCAGCCGCCGCTGTCCGACCGGGTGCTCTACACCGTCGACAGCGCGAAGGGCGACCAGGGGCCGTGGCGACTCGGCGTGCTCGACGTCTACAACGGCGAGGCCTGGTTGCTGCCGCCGTACGACGTACGCCGGTTCCGGGAGGTCGACGGCTCAGGCGACCTGCGTGCTGCGACGCGCGGTGTGACCCCCTCCGTCGCCGACGGTCCGGTCGCCGTGCCGGCGCAGACGGCGAAGACCCGCCGCATCACCTTTCACGTCGGCGACCTGCCTGGTCGCGTGCTGCCCGTCATCGAGGGCGCGGTGGCGGTGACCCAGCGCGACCTCACGATCCAGTTCGACCCGAGGACCCAGACGCTTCGCTCGCCCGGCGGGCGGGCACACGCGGGAGACAGCTACACCGTGGAGGCGGCGCCGCCTCCGGACGCGGCAGCGCTCGTCGCCGCGGGCCGGATCGAGCCTGCGGAGTTCCCGACGTACCTGCAGGTCCCGGAGCCCCCGCAGGCCGTGCTCGACGTGCTCGCCAAGGCACCCAAAGACGCGTTCCGGCGGCTGCAGTACGTCCGGACCGCGCTCTACAAGAAGGTCATCGCAGCGGGCAAGGGCGAGCCGAAGGACGTCAGCCCGTTCCGGGTCGCCGACATGCTCAACGGCGCGAAGGCGTCGCCGTTCGAGATCACGGCGGCCGAAGCGATGCTCGCCCGCTGGGCCGGCATCCCGTCGCGGATCGGGTACGGCTTCTACTCCGGGACGCGCAACGAGCAGGACACCGCCTACGAGGTGCACCCCCGTGACGGCGCCACCTGGCTGGAGACGTACTTCCCCGGCCCCGGCTGGGTCACGATCGTCGGTCGACCGCCCCGTGCGCAGGCGAGCACCAACAACGACCAGCGCAACCGCGACAACCAGATTCAGGCGACCAAGGACCTTGCCCTGGTCGTGCACGTCCCGGTCCGGCTCGACTCGCTCGCGCAGTTCTACGAGACCGCCCGCTACTGGCTGCTCGTCTCGCTCCCGTGGCTGGCGGTCGGCGTCCTGCTGGTCGTCTTCTACCCCGCCGGGCTCAAGCAGGTACGACGCCTGCGCCGGGTGCGCTGGGGCCGAGCCCACGGCCTGCCCGGTCAGATCCTCGTGGCGTACGCCGAGATGCGGGACCGGCTGCACGACGTCAACGCCACCACCGAGCCGGCGTCCACCGCGCTCGAGTTCGTCGCCGATGTGGACTACGACGACGAGCACTGGGAGCTGGCGTGGCTGGTCACCCGCGGGCTCTACGGCGACCTGCGTCGGGATCTGCGGCCCGAGGACGCCAAGGCCGCTGCGCAGATGGCCGCGTCGGTCGCGCGTCGCACCCTGCGCGCGCAGCGCCTTTCCATCCGGCTGCTCGGCGTCGCCAACCGGAACTCCCTCCGGCATCCCTACGCGGAGGACATCCCCAACGTCTGGCCGTCCGGGGCGCGGATCACCCGCTGGCGACGAGCCGTACGTCGGGCAGCTCGCCGGCTCAGCCCGCTCGGCGTGATCCGGTTCCTGCGCCGTTCGGGACGTCGCCCGCTTCGTTCGCTGCTCCCGGCCAGGTTCTCGTCGACGTGCCTCCTGGTGCTGAGCGCCCTCTTCCTGGCCGGCTGCGGCGAGTCCGGTCCGCCGCCCCGAGCTCCGCAGCTGCCGACTGCGCTGGTGCCGACGTCAGTGGGCGACTACGTGTTTCAGCGCGAGCCCTCCGCCGAGCGCATCTTTGCCGAGGCCGGTTCCGCATCCCTGGTGACCAACGGTCAGGTGTTCACCATTCGCAAGGGCGGCGAGGTGCTCGGCTCCCTCCAGGCTGCGCAGTTCCTTCCGGAGGTCGCCAACGACCGCCGAGAGGTGCAGAAGGCGCTGCGAAGGAGCCTCGGCAATGGCGACTTCCATCGCCGACGGCTGGGCAACCAGGTCGTCGACGAGCTGCGCTTCGGCGAGAGCAAGATCCTGCTCTACTTCCCGCCGGGTGGCGGCTACTACGAGATGCTCGACGCCCGGGCGGGCTTCGCCGATGCCGACCGCGTGCTGCTCGCCGTGCTCAACCACCAAACGGGCAGCCGGTCAGCACTCACCGAGATCCAGCTGACCGATCCCCGCCGAGGAGGCGACCTGTGACTGGCCCGTCCGCCCGGCTCCGACGCACCGGTCTGCTCGTCGTCGCACTTCTTGTGACCCTGACCGGTTGCGGGCCCGAGCACAGCGTGAAGCTCGGCGTGCGCAACGTGTCGACCGACATCCTGCTCAAGACCGCCACCCCACCTGCCGCGCCGCCGGACCAGCCGAGCCTGCCCCCCGGGTTCCCCTTCGTCCCGCCGCCCGCGGCTCCGCCGGTCCTCGACGGCAGCATCCCGCTGCCGCCCCCACTCGCCGAGCTCCCGCCCACCCCGCCGAAGGCCTGTCCGGTCGCGGGGCCCTACGCCTCCGCTGCGGTCGCTGCACCTCGTCGGCCGAGCGCGCCGCCGGCAGCCAAGACCTACAACGTGCGCGTCGGCGGCACCTACGCGATCACCGGCGGCACGCCGTCGTCGGGGCGTTACGGACCGGCCGGCACACGGACGGTCGCCGCACCCACCGAGCTCCCTCAAGAAGCCGGTTGGAGCTACACGGTCAGCGACGAGCAGGGGCTGACGACCGCGTACCAGGTGATCCCCGAGCAGCTCGGCCAGAGCGAGACGCCGGTCGAGTCGGCCAACCAGCCGACTCCGACCCAGGCCGGGATCTACGTCACATCGTTCGTGTACGAGCGCGCCGACACGACCAAGCTGACGCTGACCCCCCAGCCGGCTCTGATGGTCGCCAAGCTGCCCTTCACGGCCGGCGACAGGTGGTCCTCGCACGCGGTCGACGCCCAGACCGGCATCTCGATCGTGCTCAACGGCCAGACCGGGCTCGGCGCGAAGTACAACCCGTTCAAGGCCAGGGTCGACGCGTGCGGTCAGGTGCTCGACGCCTACTGGGTGGAGTACACCGTCGACACGACACCGGCGAACGACGCCGTCGGCAACCAGGAGCCGCCGTCACAGCTGAGCGGCCCTGACCTGCTCATGCAGTTCGTCGGCAGCAAGGTGGCGTTCGGCCCTCAGTACGGCGGCCTCCCCGTCGAGGAGCTCTACACGCTGAAGGGCACCGACAAGGACACCACCGTGGACATTCGCCGGCACGCCGTGTACTCGACGGAGCCGGCCCGCGTGGGGACGGGCACCGGGTGAAGCAGCACCGCCTGGCCATCGTTGCCGCCCTCGCCGGCGGGCTGCTCCTCTCGGCGTGCAGCACGAGCGACGACATACGCACCGCGCCGGTCAGCGCCGACAGCGCTGCAACGCCTGGGGGCACGCTCCGCGTCGGCATCCTGCGCCCGACGACGATCGACCCGCAGCTGCTGCCGACCGGCGACACCGCCGCAGCTCTCGTCGTGCGCACCATGTGCGATCCGCTCATCGGCACCGATCCCGTCTCACGGGAGCTGAGCCCCGCGGTGGCGAAGGACTGGCGCGTGCTCGGCCCGAACGGTGCTGCGGTCGTCCTGCGCAAGGACGTGCACTTCTCCGACGGCACGCCGCTGACGGCACGCGACGTCGCCTACAGCCTCACCCGCATTCTCGACCCGGACGTCGCGTCACCGCAGAACCAGCTCTTCTCCCACATCGCCGGCTGGCAGGACGTGCAGGACGGCAAGCACGACGTCAGCTCGCTGCAGTCCATCAAGGCCACCACCAAGGATGTCGTCCAGGTCTTCCTGGACAAGGACGACGCCCAGTTCATCTATGCCCTCGCGCAGCCGTTCGCGACGCCGGTCCCGCGGGAGGCAGCCACCAAGCCCGGCTTCAGCAGCCACCCCATCTGCCTCGGGCCGTACGCGCTCGAGGGTCAGTACACCGGCGTCGAGGACACCATCACGCTGGTGCGGGTCGAGGACTACCCCGGACTGCGACCGGCTCTGAGCCGGTCCGGACGGGGGTGGGCCGACCGCGTCGTGTTCACCGTCTTCGACGGCCCCGCCCCCCTGCTGTCGGCGCTCCAGAGCGGCCGGCTCGACGCGGCCCAGCTCGGCGGCACGGAGGGGATCACCGCCGCCGCGACAGGCATCACGGTCACCAGCGTCCCGACCGGGCGGCTCGAGTACGTCGGCCTGCCGAACCGCGATCCGCTGAACAACCCGGTGATCCAGGCCGCCCTCAGAGCGAGCCTGGACCGCGAGCGGATCAACAACGTCGCCTTCCACGGGACGCGCACGCCGGCGTACAACCTCATACCCCCGACGATGCCGGACTCAGTGCTGCCCACGGGTCGGATCCGCGACTGCCAGATCGACCCGACCGGACACGCCGCCGAAGCCAAGCAGCTCATCGCGACGGCGGTCCCGCCCGGCACGTCGCTGGGCACGCTGCCCTTCTACTTCAACGACGAGTTCGACAACAAGGCGATGGTGAACGAGCTGGTGAAGCAATGGGCGCCGCTGGGCCTGAAGCTCCAGCCCACTCCGGTGAGCTTCGCCAACCTGGTGGCGCGCGGCGAGGGCAGCGGCGGCTTCGACGGGGTCTTCCGGATGACGGCGACGGCGGAGTACGCCGACCAGTCCGCCTTCGTCCTGCCACTGGTGTCCGTGGAAGCACTGGGGAAGACCAACTACACCGGCTACAACGGAGAGCTCCTGGCCCGGCTCATCCGCAACCGGCTCGAGCCCGCGGTGCCTGCAGCCGACCAGCGCAGGGAGAGCCTGGCGGTCACCCGCGCGACCTGCGCGGTGCCGATCATCCCGATCGCGTGGTACCAGCGGCACCTCGGGATCGCACCTACTGCAGTCGTCGCCGCACACGAGGCGGTCGACCGCGGGACCGGTCTCCCCGAGCTGCGTGAGCTCGCCGTCGGATGACGCGGGTCGCCCGGCTCCTCGCGGTGGCCTGCGTCGCCCTCATCGCCGCCTGCAGCAATGCAGAGGACCCGAGGACGGCTGTGCCGGGGCTGGGCCGGCTCCTCGATTCGGGCCTTGGGGGCAGCCTGCCGGTCGTGGCCAGCGCGACCGGGGCCATGGATCTCGACCTCGCCGCTGCCGCCACCGTCGTCCCGGCTCCGCTGCTGCGTGGGTGGCTCGGCACACACGGCTTCCAGGGCGGCTACTCGCGGGTGTGGGCGAGCGCCAACACGAAGACAGCCGAGCAGGTGACGGTGCTTGCGTACCGCTTCTTCGCCGATCACGACGCCGATGCCTTCGTGACCTACTCGGCCGACCTCGCGGCGTCGAGTGCGTACTACACCGCAGGAGTGGACGCGCTCGTGCCGGGGAGCCGGGCGTTCTCCCTGGTGACCCGGGGGCGGTCCGGCACGCAGTTCTGCGGTGAGGAACTCTTCAGCGTCTACCGCGACGCCTTCGTCGTGACCCGGTGCGCCGGCTTTCCCGTTCCCCAGGACAGCGTCGCCCGGCTGGCCCAGCGCCAGCTGATCCACGCGGTCACGGTCGCGGCGACGCCGTCGCCGAGCACGCCGTGACGGTGAGGTCGACGAAGCTCCCCCGCACGAGCTCGTCCCCGGCGGGGTCGCTCTGCCGCACCACGACCCCGTCCCGGCAGGACGGGAGCTCCACGACACTCGCTCGGGGATCGAGGGGCTGGGCGCGCAGGCCGGCCGCCTCGACGGTGCGCACCGCCCGCTCGACAGTCTCCCCAACGAGATCGGGCACGACCGCGGCCGTGACGTGCGGCGTCGTGCGCTCCTGGCCGGCACACGCCGTCAGGCACAGCAGCACGAGCACACCAGCCCGGAACTTGTAATGATAGGATGCGACCAACACCGGCCCGTCTCACGAGTGCAGGAGCCCGCAGTATGACTGTCGCCGGGCGCTTACCCGCTGGCAGTCTGGCGGACCTGCCGGTGCACCAGCAGGGACGGTCGGTCAACTTCGACAAGACGCCCACGCTGCTCGTGGGCGGTCCGGAGGACTGCGCCGCCGGCTGGGACGAGATCGCCGGCTGCATCACCGCCGGCTCCCCCGGCGTGGTCGTCATCGACTGCTACCCCGGCGTCCGCTCGACCGACATCGCCGAGCTCGTCCGTCGACTCGGTGCCGACACCGTGATCGCGAGCGAGGACGCGCTCCGACCCCCCGCCGACGTCGACCGCCTCGTGCTCCAGGACGTCACCGACGACCCGGTATTCGGCCGGATCACGACGCTGACCATGAGCGACTTCTTCGAGCCGGCAGCCCTCGCCCGGCTGCGCGAGGCGACCTCGGCCAGCCCCGGCCGGGTCGTCATCTGGGGGGTCGGCGCGGCCCTGGTCGCAGCCGCCGACGTGCTCGTCCACGCCGGCCTGCCGCGTCGCGAGGCCAGCGTGCGGCAGAGATCGACCTCGTGCAGCAACCTGGGCACCGACAACGGCAACGAGCGCGCCTCGCTGAAGTACAAGCGGGCGTACTTCGTCGACTGGCGCGTCGGCGACCGGCACAAGGTCGAGCTCTGGAACCGGCTCGACTTCGTGCTCGACACCACCAGGCCCGCGCAGCCCATGATGGTGACCGCCGAGGGCCACGCCCGGGCGCTGGCCGTTCTGGCCCGGCGGCCCTTTCGCGTCGTCCCGTGGTTCGAGCCGGCCCCCTGGGGCGGGGAGTGGATGAAGGAGGTCTGCGACCTCGACCGCGACGCCGTCAACTTCGGCTGGTGCTTCGACTGCGTCCCGGAGGAGAACAGCCTCCTGCTCGACTACGGTCGCGGACCGGTGGAAATCCCGTCGTACGACCTGGTCTACCGCCACCCCGACGAACTGCTCGGCCCCGACGTCGCCCGCCGCTTCGGCGGGGAGTTCCCGATCCGCTTCGACTTCCTCGACACAATGGGGGGAGGCAACCTCTCCCTGCAGGTTCACCCGCTCACGGCCTACATCCGCGAGCAGTTCGGCATGGGATTCACCCAGGACGAGAGCTACTACATGCTCGACGCCGCTCCCGAGTCCACCGTCTACCTCGGCGTGAAGACCGGCGTCGACAAGGACGCGATGATCGCGTCACTGCGTCGCGCCCAGGACGGCGGTTCGGACTTCCCGGCGACGGACTTCGTCAACCAGTGGCCCGCCAAGCGTCACGACCACTTCCTGATCCCCGCCGGGACCGTCCACTGCTCGGGCGCAGGCGGCATGGTGCTGGAGATCAGCGCCACGCCGTACATCTTCACCTTCAAGCTGTGGGACTGGGGCCGGCTCGGACTCGACGGACGGCCGCGGCCGGTTCACCTCGACCACGGCGTCCACAACATCCAGTGGGACCGTGACACGGACTACGCCCGTGAGCATCTGATCAACGTCGTGACGCCTTTGGAGTCCGGGAACGACTGGCGCTCCGAGCGCACCGGACTGCACGAAGCGGAGTTCATCGACACGCACCGGCACTGGTTCACCGGTACGGCCCCGCACGACACGGCCGGAGGGGTCAACGTGCTTAACCTCGTTCACGGCGAGCAAGCCGTGGTCGAGTCGCCCGATGGCGCGTTCGAGCCCTTTGTCGTGCACTTCGCCGAGACGTTCATCGTCCCGGCGGCGGTCGGCCACTACACGATCCGCCCGAGCGGACCTGCCGTGGGCACAGAGTGCGCCACGATCAAGGCGTTCGTCCGCTCGGAGAGCGCCTGACGCCGACACGGAGCTCTCGCAGGAGACCGTGCGCCTCCGCCGCCCACAGCAAAGCCGCCGCCTCCTGACCCAGAGCGGTGAAGTGCCCGCCCCGATAGACGCCCGCACGGTAGTCGGGACCGCGCAACGCATCGGTGTTCGGGCCGGCCCGGAAGCCAGGCAGCTCGGCCACGAGATCCTGCGCCCGGCGCACGGCAGCCTCTGCCTTCTCGCGGTCGTCATCCGACGGGTGATGCGTCGACCTCGCCACAAGCCACGGCCGGTCCACGCCGGTCTGGTCCACCAGCGTCGTGCGGATCTTGGTGAGCTCCTCGACGTACTCGTCGGTGGGTGTGCCGCACATGGCGTCCGACTCGCCCTGCTGCCACAGCAACGCGCGGAAGTCGCCGACGAGGGCGACAGCGTCGACGAGGTTGGCGAACAGCTGCGAACCCGGCGCCCAGTGGCCGACGCGCGTGGCGGCGACGGCGGCGTGCACCAGGCCGACAGGCACCCGCTCCAGGACGAGCATGCGGTTGGCAAAGCCCGGCCAGATCGAGCCCTTGTACGGCGAGTGCTGGCCGAGGGGGAAGCCGGGATTGATCTCGCCGACGACGCCGCGGAAGAACTCAGTGAATACCTGGGGGTCGATCCGCTGCTCGATCCCGGGCTGGGGGTCGTGCGCGTAGCGCCACGCGGGCACCTCTGGCGAAGCGGCGACGACCCGGCCCATCGGGTCATCGACGCTGTAGTGCCGCTCATGGCACCCGACCGCGTAGGACTGCCCGGCGATGACGAAGACCTCGCCGATCCCGACCGGCTCGACGGCGCCGGCAGCAAGCACCGCGCCCGACCCGTCAAGGAGCCGGACCTCGACCCGGAACCACCCACCCGCCGCGACCTCGCCGACGACGGTGAAGCTGCCGTCCGCCCTGCGCTGCAGCGCGCCGTCGACCCACTCGGTCGGCTCGCCGAAGGCCTCGGGGCAGACGGTCGTGCGCAGCTCACCGCGCACGGCTGCCGCCGGCGCACCTCGCCCCTCGACGCGCAGCGGCCCGGCTCCCAGCCCGGGCGACAGCGACGTGCGCTGGGTCACGGTGAGCGGTCGGGGCGCGGTGATCTCGAGCAGCTCGACAGTCGTCGTCAACGCAGGGTCCTCATAGGTCGGGCGACACGTAGACGCGCAGGAATCGGGGCCGGTAGTTGCGGACGTCGCTGTAGAGCCCGCCCGTGTTCGTCGAGCTCGCGTTGACGTTGTACGAGACGCTGATCCAGCTGTCGCCGTGGTGCTCGGGGTGCTCCTTGGCGTTGTACGTGACGGTCTGGGCGTTGTACTCCGGCGCCGTGTAGATGACCTTGCCGGCCGACCAAGGCCCCTGTGGCTTCTTCGCGGTAAACATCAGGACCTCGGAGCCCAGGCTCGCCCTCATCGAGATGGCCCGGTAGCCGTGCTTGGTCTTGACCACCGACATCTCGTTGCCCACGCCGTCGGTGAGCTGCGCGGAGTTCGCCGCGATGTCCGACCAGGTCGCGCCGTCCCAGTACCCCCAGCCGCCCTCCATCACGTGACCGGTCCTGGCCCGCGCGACGTGCAGGAACTTCGTGAACGGGTCTCTCGCCGACAGGCCCTCGATGCCGTAGATGTAGGTCCAGTCCTTCTCCTGCACCACGGCCTCGCCGTAGTCGACCGGCCCGCCACTGCGTCCCGGTGCGTACAGGCCGGGGCTCGGCTCGACCTTCTCGAGCTGCAGGCCCGGCAGGGAGAACGTCGCGATCTCGCTGGCGACGACGGCGTATCCCTGGCCGCTGACCCGGATCATCATCTGGCGCAGCTTCCCGCCCTCGATGAAGCCGTCACCGAGCCAGAACCACGACGCGTTGTCCTTGTCCTCGGTCTCGATGTAGCTCTTGGGACCACCACCGAGGTCCGGTGTGTAGAGAGTCCGCCCGAGGCTGCCGTTCCTCTCCTGGATGACGTAGCAGTTGTGGATGAAGCCCTGCGACGCGCGCGAGTGGTCCTCGTTCACTGTGCCGAGGAACGTGTCGCCGCCGGTCCAGAGGACACGGCCGTCGGGAAGGGGGATGGTGATGGCCGAGTCGGAGCCGGTCCACCTGTCGTTCTCACCTGCATCGCCGTACCGCTCGAACAGCTGCTGCAGCACGACATCACGCTCGACCCGCACCCCGCCCGCCGAAGCCGACGTGCTCGCCACGACGGTCGAGGCGACCATGGCCAGGGCGAGCAGCAGCCGACGCATGACGGGACTAACGACGCGGTCGAGCGCCAGATGCGTCGACGTCGTAATCGACTCCCCGGACCCGCAACCCGACCAGACGGGCGCCAGGGTCGACCTGCGTCAGCCGCGGGATGGCTGTGACCGTGCCGTCGACAGCGACGTCGACCCCGAAGATGCCGTCGATGACCATCCCGACCCACGAGCCGGAGCTGGAGCAGGTCCAGTCGGTGACCCACGGGACGTCCGGCGGCGCCTTGCGCGCGCCGGCCCCGTCGGGGTCGACGGCCGACTCGGCGAAGTGCGCCTGGGCAAGCGGTCCCTGGTTGGTGCTCGCCGCGAGACCCTCGAGCCAGGGGCCGACGATGTCGTCGCGGCCGATCCGCAGGAGCGCGAGGGCGGACTCCGCGGGCCAGGCCGGGTAGGCGCCGTTCCACTGGTGGTCGGGCCGGACGCTGAACACCGCGTCGGGGTCGGCGGGTGAGAGCGCCTGCATCCACAGCGGCGTCTGCAGCTCGCGCACGAAGAAGTCGGCCATCTCGGTTCGCTGCTGGTCCGTCAAGTCGGCGTGCATGCCGAGGAGCACCTGGAAGAAGTCGAGGCAGTGCTTGACCGGCACGTCGGTGCCGTCGGGGTAGCGCGCGGCGAAGTGACCGCTGCCCTCGACGTACAGCGTGTTCACCGCGGCCGCGAGCTCGTCGGCCTCCTTGCGCAAGGAGGCCGCGTGTTCGGCATCCCCGCGGTGCTCGTGCAGGCCGGCGGCCTTCCGAAGGCTCCACACGTTTCCGGCGTTGAGAGAGGCGACGGCGTGGATGTAGCTGCTGACGCACTCCAGCAGGTTGTCGATGCCGCCGTAGTCGGCCAGCCCGTGGTCGAGGGTGAGCTCGCGGTACGCCGTCACGATGCGGTCGAAGTGCTCGAGGACGGTCCGCCCGCTGGTATCGCCGGCGGGCAGCGCGTCGAACCACGACTCGTTGCCCGAGTAGGCGACGTAGTCGGTCATCATCCGCGTCATCGCCAGGTCGTTGATGCTGTACCAGTAGCCGATCGGCTGCCCCGTGAGCCAGTCGGTCCCGAGATGCGTATGCGTGTCGCTCGCCATCCAGCGCTCGAGGTGTCGCCGCATGACCTCGGGGTCGAGCAGCGCGTGCACCCGCGTGGACAGGAAGTAGTCCCAGATGAACGTCACGGACGCCCAGTAGCGGGGCATCAGGGTGTCGTAGGCGCGACCCACGACGGAGTACGGCGAGTCGCGGCGGAAGTACAGGACGCCCAGTGCGCCCATGTAATAGAGCCGCCGCAGCGCGTCGTTGTCGGTCTCCAGAACCGGCAGGTGTCCGCCGAAGCTGTCGTTGCCCGGCGTGAACATCGCGTCCAGCTCACGCTGCCAGAGACCCTCGGCCGCAAGGATCGCGCCGGGCACGTCGGCCACGACGCGATCGAAGCAGGCAACCACCTCGTCGACGTCGCCGCCCACGGCAAGGACGTAGCCGACCCGCCAGGTCTCCCCCGCTCGCACCGACGCGGTGAGCTCGAGGGCGTTTGCGGTGACCTGCGCCGGCCGATCCACGCCCTGCACGACGGCGGCGGGACTGTGCCGGGCCCGGAAGCAGACAGCCGGACGACCCTCGAGCGCGATCAGCTCGTTGTCGCCCTCGTCCGGCGCGAGGGCGCTGTTCCAGCGGGTGTCCTGCCGGGTCACCCGGCTCGCCGCGACGAGCCGGACCGGCACCTCGAGCGGTTCCGCACCGCGGTTGGCGATCTCCAGCTGGACGACGACCGCCATCTGCCCCGGGACCATGACGGTGGTCGTGCGCACATCGAGCTCACCGAGGCGTGACTCGCGCACCACCCGGTCCGCCCGCCAGGTGAAGGCGACCTCGCCGCCGTAGGACCCTGCGAGCCGTCCGCCGATGTAGGCACGCGCCGTGATCGCGTCGCCGGTGGAGAACGGCGGGAACGTGACACTGCGGATCGACATCGGGTCGTTGTCGACCTGGGCGACGCCGAGGAAGTTCGTCAGGCCCGGCGGCGCGAACAGGTCGGCCGACCGGTGCCGCAGGGTCTCGCTGACGAGATCGTCCAGGGCGATGACGGACGAGGCCACTGGGGAGCCCTTCGGGAGGTCGTAGCGTCCTATGATTACAGGTTTCTACACGAGGGCCGACCCCGGCACAAGGCAGGCGGGCCGGGTCGCGCAGGCTGGGCCCCACCGCGGTTGACATTCCGAAGCGGCACATGTCATAACAGGTTCGGATCTGTATCTACAGGCCGGCAGGAGATGTCCGCGCCACGGCGAAAGTCCCTGACGACCCGGAAGCGGTGTGGAGCATGGCAGAGGCCAGTAGGCGGCGGCGTCCCAAAGGGCCCGGCTACGCCTTCTCAGCGGGAGCGACGGCGACGCTGCTCCTGCTCGGCCTGGTGGCCCTCAACGCCAGCCAGCCGCCGCCTCCCACCGTCGCAGAGTTCGCACCCGCGGCGCTCGACCAGATCAAGAAGGCCCCCGACCGGCAGACCAGCGACGTCGGCGACGCAAAGAGCGGCACGGGCATCAAGAAGGGCCCGGGCGCCAGCCCGCCTCCCCCGCCGGTTCCCACCGCGACGCCCTCCGGCCCGCAGGTCCCGCGGACGCACGACTGTCCCGGCGGCCGGCAGATCGAGGACCCGCAGTCGCCGCCATGCGTGCCCGGATGGCAGGGCGACAACGGCGGCGCCACCGCGTTCGGGGTCACCCGCGACGAGATCCGCGTGGCAGCGCCGTACGGCACGGCCTTCACCGGCGACCCGACGCCGCAGTGGCAGGCCCTGGTCAACTTCTTCAACCAGCGCTTCGAGTTCTACGGCCGCAAGATCATCCTGAAGGGCTATCTCGCCACCGGCGACAACTTCGCCTACCCCGACCCGTCGCAGATGATCAAGGACGCGACCAAGGTCGCCGACGAGCTCAAGGCGTTCGCCTCGCTCGGCTACCCCGACCGCAAGGGGGCCGAGCACACCTACTACGACGAGCTCGCCCGCCGGAAGGTCATCAGCGTCATCGGCCGCGAGACGGCTCTCGGCACGGATGCCTACTTCGCCAAGCACGCGCCGTACCAGTGGAACCGCGGCGCCGCGATCGACGTGCAGTTCAAGAGCTTCGGGCAGTTCGTCTGCCGCGAGTGGGCGGGCCGGGCACCGAAGTACGGCGGACCCTGGAGCCCACCGGCGTTCACGGGCACGCCGGCCATGCGCAAGATCGGCATCCTCGTCAACCAGGCGACCGACGGCACCGAGCCCGACATCAAGCCGATGACCGACAACCTGAAGGTGTGCGGGGTCAAGCCCTTCATCGTGCGGGCGGTCGAGTCGCAGAGCCAGACCGACGCCAGCAACCCAGTGGCCCAGCTGGCCAACGAGGGTGTGACCACCGTCATCTGCGTCTGCGACGTCGGCTCATCGCGCGCCTACCTCAACGCCGCGTCGACCCAGCCGTACCACCCCGAGTGGCTGATGGGGTCCTACATCAACAACGACGTCGACAACGCGTTCTCGACGAACAGCACCGACCAGACCGACAACGTCTTCGGGATCTCCTTCCTCGACAAGTTCCTCCCGATCCAGGACACCTGGTGGTACCTCGCGATGCGGCAGGGCGACCCGAGCGTCGAGCCGCCGAAGAACGCCGGACCCATCGCGACCTACGGCAACCTGCTCCTGCTCGCGTCGGGCGTCCAGATGGCGGGTCCCAAGCTGACGCCGCAGACCTTCGCCGACGCGCTGCACCGCACCACGTTCCCGAACCCTGGCGCCGGGCGCGCGCCGTTCTTCCAAGGCCGGGTCGGGTTCGAGGACGGCGGCTACTCGTGGCACCACGACGCCTCGACCTTCTGGTACGACGGCAGGCAGCCCGGCACCGATGACGCCACCACCCCGGGGCGGGTCTGTCACGTCCGGCACGGCGTCCGCTACGAGTACGGCGACTGGCCGAAGGAAGACCCCCCGTACAAGGCAACGCCGTGCAACTAGGCCGGCCGCGCCTCGCCGTCGTCACTGCGCTCGTCGCCGCCGCGTCCATGGCCGCGACTGCCGGAGCGACCCTCGGCGAGTCCGGCAGCCACGCAGCCGCCCCCGACTTCATGACCTCCAGTCAGCAGCTCGGGCCGCTCCGGCAGAACCCGCGCGTGGCGATCGTTCCGGGCGCACTGCCCGGGCGCGACAACGCGGCGAGCGTCGCCGCTGAAGGCAAGTCGTACTGGTTCTTCGGAGACACGTTCATCAACGCGCCACTGAGCGCGGTCAACAACAGCGCTGCCGTGACGTCGGACCTCGACGGCACCGACGGCATCACCGTCCTGTCCAGCACGCTCAAGACGGACGACCCGGTGGGTGCCCCCGTCGAGGAGATCGCGAAGACAGCGGACGAGCTGGCGTTCGAGAAGAAGCACGCCGGTACGACCGCGCAGTGCGAGTCGTCCTCGGACCGCTACTGCGGCTCGATGTTCGCGCACTGGCCGGGCGCAGCAGTGCACGACGCCGCCCGGCACCGGCTGATCGTGATGACCACCAAGATCTGCCGCTTCGGCCGGGCCGGCTGCCTGACGGGGTTCACCGGCACGGTGCTCGGCGGCGGCATCTCGACGGTCGACCTGCGCACCGGTGCGGTGAAGCGGCTGCCGATCAAGCACCAGGAGCCGCACTGGGTCCCCGAGGGTCGCGATCGCACCCTGCTGTTCCCGGCGCAGACGTACTTCGGCGGTACGGCGTGGGGAGAGGGCGGCTACCTCTACTCGGCGTACGGCTGCGAACCGTACGGCTTCACCTGCAGCCTGGCGCGGGTCCCGATGGGCGCGGTCGACGATCGCGCCGCGTGGCGCTTCTATGCCGGGACGACCGGCGGCCAACCGATCTGGTCCGCCAGTGACAACAACCTGCCTCGGGTGCTGAGCACGGGTGCAGCGGGCGGGACGATCCAGTGGGCGCCCGCGATGAAGGCCTACCTCGCGATCTACACGGTGCCTTACTCGAGCGACGTCGTGTATCAGACCGCCGCGCACCCGTGGGGTCCCTGGTCGGCGCCGGGCCGCCTGTTCGACACGCTTGCTCCCCGCGGCGAGGTGCCGAACTACGCGGCGTTTGCTCACCCCGAGTACTCCCCCGACGGCGGACTCACCCAGTACGTCACCTACTACCACAGCGGCTACGGCGAGCTGGAGCTCGTTCGCGTCCGCTTCTGCCCCGCCGGCAGCACCGTCTGCACGTGACCAACCCGACTCCTAGCCAGGGACACAACATGAAGCTCCGCGTCTACGTCGCGTTCCTCGGACTGCTGGTGGTGTCAGCGGCGAGCGGGCTCGCGCCCAGCGCGACCGCCGCCGTCGCCGCCAAGCCGCACGTCGCGCTACAGCAGCTGTTCGACGGCTACGGCGACTCGGGCAAGGGCAGCACCTGGACGGGCGGTGCCCCGGTGCAGAGCGTGTCCCTCCCGGACGGCCGGACCGCCTGGTCCTTCGCGACGACCTACCTCGGCACCGTCGCCAAGAACAAGTCACGCGACGCCGCGACGCCGACCGTGCACAGCTCGTGGGTGATCCAGGCCAAGGGCAACGGCAAGCTGACGACGACGGTGCTCGGCGCCGGCAACACCGACTTCTACCCGTCACCGGTGCCGGGCGCCTTCTACGAGCCGGCTGGCGCCGTGGTGGAGAACGGAAAGCTCTACCAGCTGCTGTGGCTGACCGCCGACGTCAACAACCCCGTCCGGATCGACGTCGCCACGATCTCGCTCCCGTCGTTCACGCTGGAGGGGATCACCACCACGAAGTTCCTCGACACCCACTCGGTGCAGACCAGCGCGCAGCTGTATCCCACGGTGTGGGGTGGGGCCGTCGTGCAGGACAGCACGTACACCTACGTGTACGGCACGGAGAACACGTACGCCGACTTCGCCAACTTCGCCCACGTCGCGCGCATCCCCCGCGGGCAGTTCGCGACCGGGACACCGGAGTACTGGAGCGGGTCGGGGTGGGACGCGACGACGCCGCTCACATCAGCCCGGATCTTCGGCGGCACCACGCTCGGCGGTGTGCACCTCACTGGCAGCAACGGGGCCGGAGGCCTGCGCCTGGTTGCCCAGGGCTACGGCGTGGGCACGAGCGCGTACGACGTCATGATGTGGACCGCGAAGCAGCCCCAGGGCCCGTACAAGTCGACCTTCGTCTACACCATCAAGAAGGAGCCGGGCGACAACGGCTGCTGTGCCCTCGCCTACTACCCGATGGAGGTCCCGCAGTACGAGACGGGCCCGTCCAGTCTCGTCGTCGGTTATCTCGACGACGGGGGCACGGATCACACGAGCAACGTCCGGCTCTACCGGCCGCGCTTCGTCAACGGCACGATCGGCTGAGGTAGCCAGATGCTGGACCGGCAGCGCTACATCTTCGACGTGCAGGGCTACCTCGTTCTGCCCGGTGTCCTGGACCTGCAGCAGGTTGCCCGCCTGCGGGCACTGCTGGAGACGCGGGCCACCGACCCACGGTTCGGGGGTCACTTCCCGCCGCGTGACGACGGCTCCGTCGAGGCACTCGACTTCGTCGGCTGGGATGCCGAGCTGGCCGCGCTGCTCGACAACGACCGCGTCACCGCGGTCCTGGGCGAGCTTCTCGGGACGGGCTATCGCCTCGACCACTACTACGGGATGCGACAGCCGCGGGGCACGGGCCTGCTCGCACTGCATGGCGGCGGTCACGGGATGGACGAGACCTTCTACGCCTGCAAGGGCGGGCAGATCCGCACCGGGCTGACGGTGGTGAGCTGGGCGCTCTCCGACACTCCGGCAGCCGGCGGCGGGTTCGCGTGCGTCCCTGGCAGTCACAAGGCGAACTTCAGCCTGCCTGAGTTCGCCGACGCGTTCTTCGCCGGTGAGATCGTCGCTCTCCCGGAAGCACCTGATCTCGTCCGCGAGGTCCCAGTGAAAGCGGGCGACGTGCTCGTCTTCACCGAGGCGCTGGCGCACGCGGCCACGACCTGGCAGGGCGAGGACGCCCGTTGGGCCCTGCTCTTCAAGTACTGCCCCGGCTGGGCGTCCTGGGCCCGGCACCGCCCCCCCTCGAGCGCGACCCTCACCGAGCTCACTGAGCGCCAGCGACTGCTGTTCGAGGCGCCCTACGTCGAGTCGCCGCGCGACGCGACGACCTTGGGCGTTTCATGAGCGTGCGGGAGCTCACGGCCGAGCTGGTGTCCAGCCCCGCGGCGGACTTCGGCGAGGGGCCGCTGTGGGACGACACCGAGGGCGTGCTCTGGTGGACCGACATCGTCGGCAGCGCCGTCCACCGCTATGACCCGAGGTCGGGCACCGACACGCGCATCGACGTCGAACGCACGGTGGGCGCGATCGCGCTGCGCGCCAGCGGCGGCCTGGTCGTCGCTGCGCGCGGCGGGTTCGGCGCCCTGGCCCTCGACGGCACGATCGAGCTTCTGGCGGCGGTGAACGACGAGGACCCGTCGATGCGGATGAACGACGGCAAGTGCGATCGCGCCGGCCGGTTCTACGCCTCCACGATGGCGTTCGCGGCCACACCCGGAGTCGGTGAACTGGTCCGCATGGACTCCGACCGGTCGGTGCATGTGCAGGACAAGGCCCTGACGATCGGCAACGGCCTTGCGTGGACCGCGGACGGCAGCCGGCTCTACTTCGTCGAGACGATGAGCGGCGGGGTGGACGTCTTCGACGTCGACGTGGTTACCGGCGACCTGTCCAACCGGCGACGGGCGTTCGACATCCCGGCGGAGGCCGGTCTGCCGGACGGCATGTGCATCGACGACGAGGGAGCACTGTGGGTGGCCATGTGGCAGGGGGGCGCCGTACGCCGATACTCCCCGGCCGGCGACCTGCTCGCGGTGGTGAACCTCCCGGTGAGCAACGTGACCTGCCCCGCGTTCGCCGGTCCCGGCCTGGACCAGCTCTGGATCACGACGGCCGCGCCACGACACGCGGACAGCGCTGCCGACGAACCCCTCGGTGGCGCGCTGTTCCGGGTCGACCCCGGCGTCACCGGTCCCCCTCCCGCGCCGTACAGAGGATGAAGCGCCCGTGATGAACCGCAGCCAGCACCGACGCAGCAACCGGCGCAGTCAAAGAGCGCGGCTGCTGCTGACGGTGCTCGCGGTCTGCTTCCTGACCGTCGCGCCGGCCGTCGACCCCGCGCAGGCCGCCGGTCCGGTGGTGACCACAGACCCGTTGCAGGCGCTGTTCTGGGACTACGGGGATGCCGCCCAGGGCGACCGCTGGACCGGTTCGGACGGCGCTTACGACGTCGCGCTCCCCGATGGACGGCGCATCTGGATGTGGGGTGACACCTACCTCGGCAGGGTGAATCCCGACCACTCCCGCGACACTCAGGGCTTTCTCCACCACGCCTTCACGATCCAGAACGCGGACGGCGCGCTCGGAGAGACGGTCTACAAGCACAACGACGGCTTCGGCGACCGCGCGATCATCCCGACGGCTGACGGCCAGACGTACTACTGGCTCGGCGACGGGACGGTCGAGGGCAACAAGTACCGCCAGTTCGTCTACCGCATCGTCGGTGGGTTCATCGCCGGCGTGGACATCGCCACGTTCGCTCTGCCGGCGTTCACCTACGAGGGCCTGACCAGCATGCCGGGCGCGTACGTGCCCGGCGAGGGCACGCCGATGGAGTTCGGCGTGTCCATCGTCGAGGAGGACGACTACACCTACGTCTACGGCTGCGAGAGCGAGGTGGTCGACAAGTTCCTTCATGTCGCCCGGGTGCCGAAGGGTCATCTCCTCGACGGTCAGTGGGAGTACTGGAACGGCACCTCGTGGTCGACGGTCGCCATCGGCTCGGCCCGCATCCGCAGCGGCGTGGCCGACGAGATGAGCGTCGTCAAGACGAGGAGCGGCTACCGGGCGGTGGCGACCTTCGTCGGGATCACCAACCAGATCTTCATGTACACCGCCCCGGCTCCGCAGGGCCCGTGGAGTGCCGGCACCCTGCTCTACACGACACCGGAGAGCAACAGCGAGACGATCACGTACAACGCCAAGGAGCATCCCGACTTCGACGGGCCCGATCACATCGTCATCAGCTACAACGTCAACACGCAGACGGGCAACACCGCGGGGCAGTACTCCGACGTCGACAACTACCGGCCGAGGTGGATCAGGGTCGCCGTACCGTCAGACCTTGCGGCGACGGCAGCGACCGCACCTGACAGCTACACGGTCGGCCAGGAACGCGTCCTCGACGTCCCGGCTCCCGGCGTGCTCGCCAACGACACGAGAGGCACGGCAGCCACGGCGAGCCTGACCGCGGCGCCGGCCCACGGCACCGCCACACTTCGCCCGGACGGGTCCTTCTCCTACGTGCCGGTCGACGGCTTCGTCGGCACGGACAGCATCGGCTACGCGCTGCACGACGGAAGTCGCACGGTGACGGGCGTAGCCACCGTGACCGTCACACCCGTCGAGACCAGCGCGGTCGAGTGCGACGCTGCTTCAGTAGCCCGACAGGGGCCGTGGAAGCGCGTCGCCGATCCCGCTGCCCAAGGCGGCCTGCGCTGCCAGGTGGAAGCGGCAGCCGGGGGCAGCACCCGACCATCGCTGAGCCTGACGTTCAGCGGTGACCGGGCCGATGTCGGCTACCTGACCTGCCCCACCTGCGGCACCGCCACCGTCTTCGTCGACGGCATCCGCGTCGGATCGTTCGACGAGCGTGCGTCGACCTCGACGACCCGGGTCTTCCGGATCCGACACCTGTCCCCGGGGAGCCACGTCGTCAAGGTCGAGGCCGACCAGCGTCCCGGCTCGTCGGTGACCGTGGACGGCTTCGCCGTGGCAACCTGACGCCTCACGTCCGCGCGACATGTCAGAGGAGGTCCGCGATGAGAGATGTCGACAGTCTTCTTCGCGAGCTGGGCGGCAGCAGCCTGGTGGAGATGCGAGCCGGTCTGGACGCGCTCGCCGCCTCGGTCACGGTGACCTCACCGGTGCACGACGTCCGCAGCACGGAGCTCGAGCTGCCGGGCCGCACCGTCCCGATCCGCATCTACCGACCCGCGCCCGACGACCTACCGCGCCTGATGTGGTTTCACGGCGGCGGCTACGTGTCCGGAAGCCTGGACGCCATCGACCCGACCTGTCGCGAGCTCGCCCTCCGCGCTCAGGTCGAGGTCGTCTCCGTCGGCTACCGCCTCGCACCGGAGCACCGCTTCCCGGCCGGGCTCGACGACTGCCTGGAAGCAGCCGCTGCACTACGGCCGCATGCCGTCGGGGGTGACAGCGCCGGCGGCGGACTCGCCGCGGCTGTCGCGCAGCGGGTCGCTGGACTGCAAGCGCAGGTCCTGCTGTGCCCCTGGTTGGACGGCACGTTGACGCTGCCGTCGGTGCGGGCCAACAGCGCCCCGGACGGCCTCAACGAGTCCGCGCTGCGGATCTTCGCCGAGCTCTACGCCGACGATCCGACCGACCCTGGCGTCTCACCGTTGCATGCGCCCCAGGTCTCGCAGGCCGCCCCGGCCGTCATCGTGACGGCGGGTCAGGACCCCCTGTGCGACGACGGCGACCGGTACGCCGAGAAGCTCCTCGCGGCCGGAGTTGCCGTCCATGCCCGCCGCTGGGACGAGCAGATCCACGGCTTCCCCGGCATGACCGCGGTGACGCCGGCCGCAGCTGAGTCACTGCAGTGGGCCGCGGACCGACTCCGCGAGCTGCTCTGAACGCCGAGCAACTCACCGATGCGCTGGTGTTGGAGCGCGTATCTAGGGTGATGCCGGGATGCCGCAGACCACGGCAGTGGTGGCACTGACCTGGCAGTGCCCCGAGCACCGCGCCACGATCCAGCCCCACCGGCTCCCGAACCCGCTGACCACGGTGAAGATGCCGACGAGGCGCGAGCGCTTAGTTAGCCGCAGCGAGAGCCGTCGCGCAAAGGGCAGCCCTGCCCGCGCACCTCAGACAAGGTCGCCTTGACGCGATCCAATCGACAGGGCTACCTTGTCCGTTGGAGATCGCGGATAGCGCCCGCAAGCATGGTGTCCCCCCATGCGGTCCGCAACCCGATCCGGCTAGTCCCTGGCGAAGGGCGGGCCCTGATCGTCGGGCCCGACCGAGCCGGACGGCTTCTCGAGGTCGTCGTCCTGGACGACGACCCAGACGAGGAGCCGGTGATCATTCACGCGATGGCCTTGCGCCCGAAGTTCCGCGACTACCTGAGGTGAACCCGATGCCACGAACGCGCGCCCAGCTCGAGCAGGCCGTCGCCGACACCGAAGCCTGGCTCGACACGCTCGACCCCGAAGCGCTCGCATCGCCGGACTCCGATGGCGCCGACCTGCGTGCCATTGCCGAGGCGCTGCACGATGTGGCGACTGTCGACCTTGCGCTGGCCGACCAGGTTGCCCAAGCTCGCGCGAACGGTCGAACGTGGACTCAGATCGCCGTCGTCCTCGGTGTCAGCAAACAGGCAGCCCGCGAACGATTCGGCGAACCCGCTCACCACTGATGATCGCCGGCATATCCCGCGACAGCGCCCGGGGCGGTGGCGCCGCCGGAGCGGCTGGCAACGGCATCCCTTACTCACGCAAGCGCGCGTGCCAGCATGCCGCGTACGGCAGCGAGCATCGGAAGGTCCGGCAGTGCTTCGAGCGGCACCCAACAAGGCGCTGTGGTGTGGCCCGTCACCTCCGCCCGGGCCTCTCCGCCGAGCACGCTCACGGCGTAGAGAACGAACACCCCGTGGAAGTCAATGCCGCTCGGCAGCAAGCGATGGTCCGAGCCAACCTCAAACAGCCGATCCACGGCGACGGTGTAGCCGGTCTCCTCCGCCACCTCACGCACTACCGCTTCACACGGCTCCTCACCGTGCTCGATGCCACCGCCCGGCAGCATCCACTTGCCACTGTCGCCGTGCGGATCGGGGCCAATCTGGACCATCAGAACCGCAGTCTCGGTGCGGGCCAGACCATACGCAGAGACGCGCTGAAGCTTGGTCGGCACCGAGCTATCCGGAGTCAGCACCGTTGCAGCGTATAAGCGCGAACGCACGGCACGCGACGGCGGCAGACTCCCTGCTGGAACGGCACCTACTCGCGGGCGTCGTGGCTTTCGGTTCGGTCTCGCACAGGCGATAATGTCGACTCGTGATCATATGGATCAACGGCACCCACGGCGCGGGCAAGACGACGACCAGTGCCCTCGTGCAGCAGTTGATCCCGGATTCGCGGGTGCTCGATGCCGAGAAGGTCGGCGAGACACTCATGGACATCACGCCGGGGCTGCCCGCGACGGACAACTTCCAGCACTGGCCGCCGTGGCGGCCACTCGTCGTCGAGACCGCCCGCCGCGTACTCGATTACACGGGCGGCACTTTGGTGATGCCCATGACCATCCTGGTCGAGGAGTACTGGCGCGAGATCAGCACGGGCCTTGCCCACCATGCCATCCCGGTACGGCACTTCGTCCTCCACGCTGACCGAGACACCCTCCGCGGACGCATCGAAGGGGACACGCTTCTTGGCCCGTCCCACTTCCGTTTCACGTACCTCGATTCCTACGCCGAAGCGGCCCGCACGTGGCTGCACGACGAGGCCGAGGTCCTCGACACCACCCACCTCACGCCCGCCCAGGCAGCGCGGCACATCGCTGACGCGGTCAAGAGTTGACGCTCGGGCCGCCCTCGAACAGGGCGCAGTGAACTCGTCCGCGAATAGCCGGCTATCTCGCTGTGGACAACTGGTTTCCGCTGGGAAACGTCTGCGGCAGAAAGGGCGGCACCGCCCGGCCGCTTAGCGGACGTCACCTTCGGAGTCCACCGCGCGGACGGCGCAGGCCGGCGTACCGCCGGGAAGGCGCATCCGGTTCGCGGCGACGGCGCGGTAGACGCCAGCGGCGAGCCACGAGATCGGCGGCACCAGCAGGAGTACGCCGAGAACCCGCCAGACCGGTCCGGAGTTCATCAGCAACCGCGCCACCGCACGATGCCCGGCCGCGCGCGTGCCGTCGTCCGCAACCCACTGCACGGCATCGGCGCACGCGTCCGCCGTCAACCCCAGCCGAGTGAGGTCGATCAGCTGGTACGCCGCGACCTCGTCGACCCGCAGCCCGAGCTTCGGCACGAGCGACACCGACTTCGTGCAGAAGCCGCAGTCGCCGTCGAAGACGAGAGTGGTCACAGCCCTGAGCGTAGGTCCCGCAGGGGTCTGCAAGGCTGTCGTCCGTGGACATGTGCCGACCCGGACGGGAACGGCTGGCTGGTCCAGGAGATCGGCCGGGAGTAGGCGGCGGCGTGGACTGGCAGCGATGGCACGAGGGCTACACCGACCCGACGAGCGAGCTCAGCTCACGCCTACGCGCGGTCCAGGAGCTCATGCGCGCGTGGCTCGACCGCGCGGCCCCCGGCCCGCAGCGGCTGATCAGCATGTGCGCGGGCCACGGACAGGACGTCGTCGGCGGTCTCCGAGGCCACTGTCGCGCCGCCGACGTGAGCGGGCGCCTGGTCGAGCAGGACGCGGAGAGCGTCCGCATCGCCAATGCTGCCCTGACCGAGGCCGGGCTCACCGCCGTACGCGCCGTGCGCGGCGACGCGGCCGACATCGCCTTCTACGCGGGAGCGACCCCGGCAGACCTGGTGCTCGTGTGCGGCGTCTTCGGCAACATCTCCGAGGCCGACATCGAGAACACGATCCGGGTGCTGCCCGCGCTCTGTGCCGACGGAGGGACGATCCTGTGGACGCGGCACCGACAGGCTCCCGACGTCACGCCGACGATCCGGCGCTGGTTCGAGCGGGCCGGCTTCGCCGAGCTCGCCTTCGTGTCGCCCGGAAAGGGCAGGTACGCCGTCGGCGCGCACCAGCTGACCGAGCGCGGACCGGCGTACCAGCCGCCCGGGCCGCTGTTCACCTTCACGCGCTGACGACGGCGTAGGGCGTCACCGGCTCGGCGATCCCCCGCAGCGTCTGCGGCTCGCGCTCCTCGGCTGTGTGCGTGGGATCGAGGAGCGGTACGACGGCAGGAGATGCCAGGACCTCGCCCGGTTCAGCGATGGCCACGAGCCGCGACGCGAGGTTGACCGGTGGACCGAAGTAGTCGCCGTCCTGCGCCAGAAGGTCTCCGTACGCGATACCGGCCCGCACGCCGAGACCGGCGTGCGCCGCCTTGGGGTGGTTGACCAGCGCGCAGGCGATCTCGGCCGTCGCCGACGCCGTCGGAGCAACGAACATGACCGCGTCACCGAGGAACTTCACCACCCGTCCGCCGGCGTCCTGCACGGTGTCGCTGGACGCCTCCTCGAACGCGCTGAGCAGGCCGGAGAGCTCGCGCATCGGTATCGCCTGCGACATCGACGTGAACCCCGTCAGATCGGCGAACCCGACGCCGCACCGCACGCTGTCCGGCGTCGGCGCAACCAGCTCGAAGTGCCGCCGAGCCGCCTCCAGGTGATGCCGGTGCACGGCGTCGAGCACGTTGCCGATCAACGGCACGAGCGTGCTGGCGTCGGCAAACGCGCGCGCAGTGACCGCCTCGCTGCCGGACCGGGCCCGGTCCATGCTCTGGCCGACGCCGCCGGTGTCCCCGCGCATCGTCGCCGACGCCGCCTCGGCGAGCCGAGCTATCCCCGAACCGAGCACCCGCGCCAGCGCCGTCGCCGCGTCCGCACCGAGCAGGTCCTTGACCAGCAGCCACGTGCGCAGCGCCTGCAGGTCCTGCTCACCGAGCACGGGCTCGACCGGCGCCGGCAGCCCGAACGAGCGCCACGCCCGCGACACCGTGGCCGCATCCGTTCCCAGCACGGACGCGGCCTGCTCGCAGTCGTAGCGCGGCCGTGACGGTCGAAGGATCCGGTCACCGGCGAGGGCGAAGAGCCGGTCACGCGCCTCGGCATCCACCATCTCCTCGAGGTCGCACCCCTGCGCCTCCAGGTACTGCAGCAGGGCCAACCGGTCGGCAGCGTCGTGGGCAGCCGGGTCATAGAGCCCTGCGAGCTCCCACGCCGTTACCTGCCCGCGCTCGTCCATAGCCGTATCCTGCCGTCAGCACCCGTGCAGCGTGAGAGTGCTCCCGGTGCGGCCCTTGCGGACCTGGACCTGGGCGGGGATGCGCTGGCGCAGCTCCGCGACGTGACTGACCAGCCCGACGATGCGGCCGCCCTCGCGCAGCCCGTCGAGGACGTCCATCACCTCGTCGAGGGTCTCCTCGTCGAGGGTCCCGAAGCCCTCGTCGACGAACAGCGCCTCGATCCGCGACCCGCCCGCCTCGGCGGTGACGACGTCGGTCAGCCCCAGCGCCAGCGCGAGGCTGGCGAGGAACGTCTCGCCGCCGGACAGCGTGCTGGTCTCGCGGTCCTGCCCCGTCCAGGTGTCGCGCGCGAGCAGCCCGAGCCCGGACCTCGCGCCACCGCGGGCGGTGCCGTCGGTGTGCACCAGGCTGTAACGGCCCTGCGTCATGCGCAGCAGCCGCTCACTGGCCGCGGCGGCGACCTCCTCGAGCCGCGCAGCAAGCACGAACGACGACAGCGTCATGCGCAGCGCATTGGCCCCCGCACCTCCGCAGAGGTCTGCCATCGCGCGCACCCGCCGCGCCTCGTCGACGACGGGCCCGAGGGTGCGCAGCCGCTCGGCGAGCGTCGGCACGAGTGCGTCCAGCGCATCGGCACGGCCGCTCGCCATGGCGCCCGCCGCGGTCACGTCGTCCAGTGCCACGTCGGCGGCGGCCAAGGCGGCAGCAGCTCCCGTGACGTCGGCAGCCGGCTCGAGCGCAACGTCGACGGCCGGGTCGGAGAGCGCAGCGGCGGTGGCCGCGCGCTGCTCGTCGAAGGCGCGCAGCACCTCTTCCGTCTCAGCCCGCCACGAGCTCGGTCGCGCCGCGGCGGAAGCGAGGGAGAGGGATGCGAAGCCCGCGGTCGCCGCTGCCTCGCCGGCGCCGCGATCGGCCGCCGCGAGCTCCTGCTCGCAGCGCACCAGAGCCGCCTCGGCCGCAATGACGTGCTCGGCGGCGGCGACCACCGCGACGGCGGCCGCGATGGCCTCGTCGAGGTCACCGGCGTCGCCCAGTGCGTGGGCGAGCCGCGCCTGGCCGGCGTCGGCGCGTGCCTCGGCCTCTGCGGCCCGCCGCGTCGCCTCTGCAGCGGTCACGCCGAGCGCGACCCGCTGCTGCTCGATCGCACCCTGCCCGGTGTCGAGCTCCTCGACCGCAGCCGCACGCGCGACCAGCTGCTCGGCGGTCTCCTCCAGCATCGCGACCTCCGCGACGACACTGCCGAGCTCAGCCGCGACCGTCTCGGTGGTGCGACCGGCAAGTCGGGCGAGCAGGGCATCCCGCTCGGCCTCTGCCGCCGCAAGGCGGCCGGTCAGCTCTTCGACGTCGCGCTGCGCGGCTTCGGCCGAACCGCGGGCGATGTCCTCGTCGTCGCGCGTGACCCGCTCGCCACGCACCTCGCTGGGGTCGGGGTGGAACAGGGAGCCGCAGACCGGGCAGGGGTCGCCGTCGACGAGCATCGAGGCGAGCTCGAAGCGGATGTGCTCCAGTCGGCCTTCTCGGACGTCCGCTGCCTTGTCGCGCAGCGACACGGCCTTCTCCCGCGCCAGCAGGATCTCCTCGCGCAGCTGGTCGCCGGCCGCCGTCAGCGTCGCGAGCGCTGCAGCATCGGCCGCGGCCGACTGCAGCCCCTCGCGCTGCGCACGAGCCGCCGGCAGCCGGACAGCTGCGGCTCGCGCCGCGTCGAGCGACGCCACCAGCCGCTCGCGCATCGCCGGCAGCTCCTTCAGCCGCTGGGCGAGGACGTCGCCGGCAGCAACCGCGTCGGCGCCTTCGCGCGCCGCGGCGAGTGCGGCCCGGCGATCGAGGGCGATCGCGTCGGCCAGCTCGCGCAGCGCGTCGAGGCGTCCTCGGCGCTCGGTGGCGACGGTGGCCGCCGCGGTCAGCGCTGCCACCTCGAGGTCATGGCCGAGGCCGGCAGCAGGCAGCGCGCCGCGGGCCGTCGCCCGTGCCGCACGGGCGCCGGTCAGCTCTGCGGTGCGCACCTCCACCTGACGCACGAGCGCCGCGACCTCAGCGGCACGGAGCGCGCCGGCATACTCCTCGCGGAGCGACGTGATCTCGGGCTGCCGTTGGTTCAACAGCTCCTGCAGCGACAGGAGCTGGCGCCGTCGTGCCTGCGCGGACGCGAGCCGCGTCGCGGCGTCGGCGGCCGCCCTCGCGGTGTCGCGAACTGCGATGGCCGCGGCGATGTCGACCGTGGCGTGGTCACGTCCTGCGGCAGCCGCCGCGAGCAGGCCCATGGCCCACTGCGCCGTCGGCTCCGCGGGCTCCTCGACACCGGCTGCCTGCGCGGTGCGCGCGGTGGCGAGGGCCACCTCGGAACGAGCCGCCTCGACCGCGCGCGTTGTCGCGATGCGGCGGCCCACCATCCACTCCTCTGCCGAGCGGTACAAGCCGGTGCCGAAGAGCTTCTCCAGCAGCTGCGCCCGCGCGGCCGAGTCGGCGCGCAGGAACGTCGCGAACTCGCCCTGGGGCAGCAGCACGACCTGGAAGAACTGCTCGGCGGACATGCCGACGAGGTCGAGGATCTCGTCGCCCGCTTCGCGGTGGGCGGTCGAGAGCGTCGTCCAGCCGCCGGCGACCTGCTCCTCGAGCAGGACCTTCGCCTTCTGCGTCGTCGTACCGGTGCCGCTCTTCTTCGGACGGTCGTACTCCGGCGAGCGGGTGATGCGCATCCGGCGCCCGCTGAGCGTCGCCTCGAGCTGCACCTCGGTGTGCGCATCCGCCGACGCATGGTCGGACCGGAGTCGCTTGGCGTCGTTGCGCACGCCGGGGACCCGGCCGTAGAGGGCGAAGCCCATCGCGTCGAGCAGCGTGGTCTTGCCGGCGCCGGTATCGCCGTGCAGCAGGAACAGCCCGCTCCCGCTGAGCCCGTCGAGGTCGACCTCGACCGTGCCGGCGAACGGACCGAACGCCGTGACCCGCAGGCGGTGCGGCCGCATCAGACGCCCGCCAGTCGGTCGGCCTCGAAAGCCTGCGCGAGCAACGCGGCCTCATCGTCGTCGAGCGGTGTGCCACGGACGTGCTCGGCGAACGCGGCACCGATCTCGAGCGGCGTCCGACCGGCAACGCGCGCGGTGTAGCTGCGCTCGTCGCGCGCGACGCCCTCCGGCTCGTGCCGCAGAACGAGCACGTGGGGGAAGCGCGTCGTCAGCCTGGCCATGGCCTCGTCGGGCCGCGCCGCGTCCGTCAACGTCACCTGCAGCCAGTCCCCGACGTGCCCGTCGTGGGCCGAGGAGCCGAGCAGGTCGGCGAGCGAGCCGCGCAGCGAGGACAACCGGCGGGGCACCGGCGCCGGCACGTGCTCGACCCGCGACAGCCCGGTGGCCGAGAGCTCGACCAGCCACGAGCCCTTGAGGTGCGCAGCCTCGGAGAAGGAGTAGGCCAGCGGCGAACCGCTGTAGCGCAACCCGTCATCGAGGGTCTGCGGCCCGTGCAGGTGACCGAGGGCGCCGTAGGTGAAGCCGTCGAACAGCGACGCCGGAACGCACGCCACACCACCGACGGTGATGTCGCGCTCGCTGTCGCTCGCCGCTGCCGACCCCACCCAGGCATGAGCCAGGACGACCGAACGGATCGAGCCCCGCGAAGCGAGGTCGCCGCGGACCGCGGCCAGCGCCGCTCCGAGCACGGCGGCATGGCCGCGACCGGTCTTCGGCGGCAGCTCGCCGCGGACGGCTTCGGGCTCCAGGTAGGGCACGCCATAGACCGCGACAGGGCCACTGCCGTCGTCGAGGAGCACCGGGGTCGCGGCGTCGCTCACCCGGGTGCGCAGGTGCACCCCTGCCGCGTCGACGAGCCGGCTGCCGAAGCCGAGCCGGCGAGCGGAGTCGTGGTTGCCGCTGATGAGGACGACCCGTGCGCCGGCCTCACGCAGCCGCACCAGGGCCGACTCGCACAGCTCGACCGCGTCGAGTGACGGCACCGCCCGGTCGTAGACGTCACCGGCGACGACCACGGCGTCGACCCTTTCGGAGCGCACGGTCTCGACGAGCCCGTCGAGGAACCCCGCCTGCGCATCCCGGAGGTCGGCGCGGTGCAGCGACCGGCCGAGGTGCCAGTCGGAGGTGTGCAGCAGCCGCATTCCTCGACGGTAAGTGGGGGGTCGGACAAGGACCCGCTGCGACGCGCCCGCTACGGTTGTCCCATGGAGCGAGCCAAGAGCGACGTGCCTCTCTACCTGGCCGGCCTTGCCGCGCTGGCGATCACCGCCGGGATCACCTACGCCGCAGTCGACGCGGCCATGGTCGAGGCGTCGTTCGACAGCAACTCCCCCAACGCGACGACAGGTGGCCCGGCGGCCTCGTTCGAGGAGCCGTAGGCAGGAGTTCGTCCGCGTACGGCGAACTTCCCGGGCCATGACCCGCCGACTCGCTCTTCTCGTCGTCCCCCTGGCCGTCGCCGGCCTGGCTGCCGCCCCGGCACACGCCGGCGGCAAGATCGTCAAGGGCAGCTACGACGTGACCCTCCTGCCCGACCCGTCGCTGCAAGCCAGCGAGGTCTGCGAGGCGGTCAACCCGTCCGCGGTCGACAACCACGCGTTCAAGGTCCCGGGACCCGGCACGCTGGCCGTCGTCCTCGACTCGCCCGACCCGACGGGGACCGGCAGCACCGACTGGGACCTCTACCTGCTCGATGCGGACGGCAGCGTCAACAGCAGCTCCGACGGCGGGACCAGCCACGAGGAAGCCACCGCGAAGTACAAGCGGGCCGCGACCGTGACCATCCAGGTCTGCAACCTCAACGGTGCGCCGGAAGGCACCGTGAGCTACGTCTTCACGCCCAAGAAGTAGGCGACCTCGCCCGCGGGGCCCTACCTCCCTCGCATCCGCGCACGGCTTCTGCGAACCTTTTGTCACGATCTGCGCTCTGCAGGTCATGTGGAGAGCCACCGGGGGTGGGGGTGTGAGCGCGGACTGGGCTGAGCCCTGCGCGACCGCGCAGGCCGACGCCGCCCTTCCCCGCCTGCCCGGTGTCTCGGCCGAGGCCGCGCGGGAGTTCGCCGCTCTCTACACGACCGAGTTCGGTCGGCTGGCCGGCTACCTGACCGCCCTGACCGGTGACGCCGACCTCGGCCGGGACGCCGCCCAGGAGGCGTTCACGCGGCTGTTCGCGCGCTGGCGCACGGTGCGCGAGCCACGGGCGTTCGCCTACGTCGTCGGCACCAACCTGTGCCGGCACCGGTGGAAGCAGAGCAGCCGGGAGCGCTCGGCCGTCGAGACCCTCGGACATGCCCTGCCCGACGGGCGCCCGGCCCACGACCCGTGGCTGCGCGACCTCGTCCAGCGGCTCCCGGTGCGGCTGCGCGAGGTCGTGCTCCTGCACTACTACGCCGACCTGCCGATCAACGAGGTCGCCGCCGCGATCCACCGCCCCGTCGGCACCGTCAAACGACGCCTGCACGAGGCGAGGGCCGCCCTCGCCACGGCTGTCGCCGACAGCGAGCCGGGGGTCCCGGTATGAACCTCCCTCCGGCCACGTTCGCTGCGGTCGCTCCGCCGACCGACGGCCTGATCCTCGCGTTCACCTCGGCCCGGCGCAGGCGCAACAGCAAGGCCGGCGTGACGGCGCTCGGGGGCGCGGTCGCGATCGCCGCGGCGCTGTCGCTCCTCGCTCCCGCGGGTCAGATCCTGGTGCAGGAGCCGCTGCCGCCGGCCCGCGGTGGCCTGCTGCCCGGCGTCGCCGCGACCAACCGACCCTCGGGGCCGAGCGCCGCGGTCCCGCCTTCTGTGGCGCCCGCACCGGTGCACCGAGTCGACGACGCCGCGGCCGAGCCGGCGCGCCTCGGCCCCGCCCCGCTCCGGCGTACCCCAGCTGTTTCCACCGAGCAGCGCTGCCCGAGCGGAGGGCGGCTCGCCTGCTTCTTCGTCGGCACACCGAGAGATGCAGGCGGTACGTCGGTCCGGGGCAACGTCTGCCCGTCGGCCGTGTCGGTCACGGTGGAGTCGTCGTTTCCGGTCAGCGACCCCGTCGCGGTCCCGCGGTCACGGACGATCACGGCCGGGACGGGCAGCTGCGAGGTCTCCGGCTAGATCCACCCGCGTGACCGGCAGCGCAGCCGAGTCGGCCAGTGTTCCACCTCAGGACCTTCGACCCTGTTCCGCCGAGACGGTGCCCCCGACACTCGGGCCCATGCGAGGGCTTCCCGACGTACTGCTCCGACCGACGCGCGGCGCGCTGACCAACGCGCGTGAGGCGACGATGATGCTCGCCCTGACCGTTGCCGACCGGCTGGCCCTCACCGGCGAGCTCGACGCGGACCTCAACGACGACGTCGGTGCCTTGCGCATGATGAGCCGCACCGAGTGCTATGACCTGCTGCGAACCCGCACCGTGGGTCGGCTCGCCTACGTCGCGCGCGAGGGCGTGCCCGACATCGTGCCGGTCAACTACGTCCTCGACGGCGACGACATGCTGATCCGATCCGGCCCCGGCCCCAAGCTGCAGGCGGCCGAGCGACGTGACCGGGTGGCCGTCGAGGTCGACGTCATCGACGAGGCGACGCACACCGGCCGGTCGGTCGTCGTCATGGGTCGGGCGGAGCGGCTGCGGCCCGGCGACACGGAGGGCGACCCGACACCCTGGGCAAGCGGGCCACGGCGGCACGTCATTCGCGTCCGGCCCGACCGCGTGACCGGCCGCCGGCTCGGCTGACAGACATCGACGGCACATGGACCAGAGGAGCAGCATGGACCGGCTGGAAGCCTTGAGCCGTGCCGAGTGCCTCGAGCTGCTCAGCCGCGGCAGCCTGGGGCGCGTCGCGTTCACCGAGCGGGCGCTCCCGGCCATCCGGCCGCTGAACTACGCGCTGGTCGGCAACCACCTCGTGCTGCGCACCGAGGCGGACGGGCTGGGTCGGCGGCTCGACGGCCAGATCGTCGCGTTCGAGGTCGACGAGATCGACGCGGAGCAGCAGACCGGCTGGAGCGTCGTCGTCACCGGCTCCGCCCGCCTGCTGCGCAACCCTGGCGACCTCGTGCGGGCGGAGCCGGTGCCACTGGTTCCGCTCGCCGGCAACGGGCATGACGCCTGTGTCTACGTCATTCCGGGTGACATCACCGGCAGACGAATCCGGCCGGCGTACGACGCGGCGTGAGAGCTATGCGGGTGCGAGTGGCACCCGCCAGGTGACCCTGGTGCCCGTTCCCGGCGCGGACTCGATCTGCAGGGTGCCGCCGAGCTGCGCGGCACGAGCGGCCAGGTTGCCCAGGCCGCTGCGCCGCGTCGTGTCACCGATCCCGATGCCGTCATCGACCACTTCCAGCAGGAGCTCGTCGTCGCGCACGGCCACGCGCACCTCCACGCTGTGCGCACCGGCGTGGCGGGCGCTGTTGCTCAGCGCCTCCCGAAGCGCCGCGAGGGCGTGCTCCGACACGGCCGCC